>NZ_CP178624.1:1808146-2109503 GCF_047302455.1 Bdellovibrio sp. HCB185ZH | reverse complement strand
GACAAATCTGCTTCGTCTTTAACTTTGAAAGTAACGCGTGCGCCTTCAGATTTGCCAATCCAATTGCGTTGGCCTTCTTTCGTGCGCTCTGGCCAATCAAGTTTGTCCAAGTCGTTCAAAAGACGTTCAGCATAGTCTGTGATTTTAAGCATCCACTGTTTCATCGGAACACGAATCACCGGGTGACCACCGCGCTCAGATTTACCGTCGATCACTTCGTCATTCGCCAAAACTGTTTTAAGTTCTGGGCACCAGTTCACAGGAACTTCTTTTTGGTAAGCAAGTCCGCGCTCGAAAAGTTTCAAGAAAATGAATTGAGTCCATTTGTAGTATTTAGGCTCTGCCGTAGAAATCTCGCGACTCCAGTCAAAGCTAAAACCAAATGACTGAAGAGTTTTGCGGAAGCTCTCGATCGCTTTTTCAGTCGTGATCGCAGGATGAATACCAGTTTGAATAGCATATTGCTCTGCCGGCAAACCAAACGCATCGTAACCCATAGGATGAAGAACGTTAAAGCCCTTCGCACGTTTGTAGCGAGAAACGATATCACCCGGCGTATAAGAAGCCATGTGCCCAATATGCAACCCAGATCCAGAAGGATATGGAAACATATCCAACGCATAGTACTTCGGCTTAGAAGAAGTCGCCTCAGCCTTAAAAGCCTCAGCATCCGCCCATTTCTTCTGCCACTTCTTCTCAATCTCAGTAAAATTCAAACTCATAAAAACCCACTCCAAAGAAGCCAATTTAGATCCACCATAACTATCGAAAAATCCAAGGCAATTCAACGAGAAACCCCAAATGACCGATACCCCCAAAATTCCAAAAATCCTCGAATAAACCTCAGGCATCTCCAACTGCATTTCTCTTAGGTATATTTTTAGCCCGAACTGAATCCTATTGAGTCTAATAACTAGTAAATTCGCACCCTCCCCAAATTTCTTGTTGGAGCCTGGTGGGTGGGATGGGGGAGCTAGTTGCGAGTTCCGCAGCGAGCCAAAAGTCAGAGTTCAAGGCTAATTGAAAAGTCGAGCGAGGACTGTCTGAAGCAAATAGCTCCCCCATCCCACTCGCCAGGGGACCCCACGAAAGCCCAGGGGAAAGGGGGCAAATTTAACCCAGTACATAAGACTGAATTTTGGACTCAACTCGAGCCAGAACTAAACCGAAGAGAACGTCAAAGTTATACTGGTGTGTAGATGAGTGGTTTTGAAACTGGTAGCAATAAACATCCTAAAAGTCGCCGTATCCTTGTGATCGACGACGATCCAGACAGTTTAGAAATACTGTTGGAGCCTCTCCGTTGGGAAGGCTATGATGCGCGTGGAGTGACGACGGAAGGTGAAGCTCACAAGCTGATCGAGTCGTGGATTCCTCACGTTGTTATTTTGGATTGGATGGCACAATCGATGGCGGGCTTGCGCGTGTTGCGTGCGATCCGTGAACGTTTGTCGCATGTTTCCTGCGTTTTCGTCTCTGAAAACTCGCACACAGAAGCGATCATTGAAGCTCTGGATTCAGGGGCTGACGATTACATTGTAAAACCTTTTGTTCCTCTTGAGTTGCTAGCGCGAATTCGCTCGCAATTGCGTATCCGTGACCTTCACGAGCAGTTGTTATTTGCGAATGATAAACTTAAAGAGTTGGTTGATACCGATGATTTGACGAATCTGTACAACATGCGTTCCCTTTATCAACGCCTGGAGTTCGAGATGGAGCGTGCAAGACGCTTTGGTCGTGACGTCTGCGTGGTGATGATGGATATGGACTATTTTAAAACCGTGAATGACGGACATGACCACTTGTTCGGAAGCTATGTGCTTTCGGAAGTGGGTAAAATCATTCGTGCATGTACTCGGAATATTGATATCCCGGCCCGCTATGGTGGTGACGAATTCCTGGTTGTATTGACGGAAACAAATCACGAAGGTGCGATGCATTTTTGTGAACGCTTGCGTGAAAACATCGAAAAAACAACATTCCGCAATGGTGAAGACTCGATCAAACTGACCGCTTCTGTGGGGTTTGCGATCACTGTTCCCGGTGAAAATATTGGTGCCAAGGAACTGGTGCGCAGAGCCGACCATGCTTTGTACGATGCCAAACGCCGTGGCCGTAATCAGGTCAGCTACTACAAACCTGACGAAGCCAAGGTGGTGGAAATCATTCCCCCATCACTCGCTCGTAAAAAGTCTGCCAGCTAATTCGGCTCTATCCGCTCAGCTGAGATAGAAGTAATCATTAATTCATTGACTGTTTAAGAGGGATTTATGAAAACCCTCTTATGGTCACGACTTCATCCACTCAATCAGACAAGGTCCGCAATAAAGCCGCATTAGTTTCTGCGATCGCTAGCTTTTTGATTTTCGTGATGAAGGTTGTTGCGTACCGCATGACGGGTTCGGCGGCAGTTCTTTCCGATGCTCTGGAAAGCATCGTGAATGTGGTGGCTTCTCTCGTGGCCCTTTATGTGATCTGGTTTTCTTCTCAACCAGCCGATCGTGAACATCCTTATGGTCATGGTAAGGCCGAGTATTTTTCAGCGGCATTCGAGGGCGGTCTGATTTTTTCCGCCGCTATATTAATTATCTATGAATCCGTAAGAGCGCTCATTTTCCCTCATCCACCGCAAAAGTTAGAGATTGGTATCGCGATTGTTTCCGGTGCTGCATTTTTAAATCTATTATTGGGTTTGTATCTGAAACGCGTCGGCAGAGCTCATCATTCAGAAGCCTTGCAGGCGAGTGGGGCCCACGTTATTTCTGATGTTGTAACGACTGTCGGAGTTATCATCGGTTTGGGGTTGGTGCTGCTCACGGATATTCAATGGCTTGACCCTGTGGTCGCCATTTTGATTGGTTTGCAGCTGGCATACTCGGGATACAAGATTGTTCGTGAATCCATGGGTGGATTGCTTGACGAAATCAGTGAAACTTCGCTTACAGATTTGTGTGATGCTTTAGAAAAAAACCGTCGTCCTGGTATTATCAATATTCATCAATTGCGTATTATGCGTAATGGCCGCTTTCATCACGTGGATGCCCATTTGGTGGTGCCAGAATATTGGGATGTCGCCAAAGTTCATAGTGAGTCTCAGGATTTCGAAAAGGCCGTGGTCGCAGATTATGTCTTTGATGGGGAGCTGGCTTTTCACTTGGACCCTTGTAAAAAATCCTACTGTTCTGAGTGTGATATGCCTGATTGCCCAATTCGTTTGCAGCCATTCCAGGCCCGTCGTCCTTTCACGGTGAAAAGCTTGACCGAAGGGCCCCCAGAGTCTAACTAGTGGGGCATGACAGACGCTTCTATTTCCACTAAACGCAGAATCAATGTAACTACGGATCTTCCTCATCAAACTGATTACACGTTGGCTTTGAATGGCGAGTATTCCCATATCGCATTTGATGAAATGCGTGTTTTGGCAAATAAAGGCAAATGGCGTTCAGACGTTTTCAAAACGGATGCATCTGTTCCAATGGATTTAGAAGTTGGTACTGGAAACGGCACTCACTTTGCTCACTATGCTCAAAAAAATCCAAACCGCTTGGTTGTGGGTTTGGAGCTGAAATATAAACCGTTGATCCAAACAATTCGTCGTGCTGATAAAGCAGGATGCAGAAACGCAGCAGTTGCCCGTTTTCATGCTTTCAATCTGACTGATATTTTTGTTCCTGGTGAAATTGATAATGTCTTCATTCATTTCCCAGATCCATGGACTTCTCCAAAGAAACCTAAAAATCGTTTCGTACAAAAATTGAATTTGGATATTTTGTTCGATTTGCAAAAACCAGGTTCCATCATTGAGTTCAAAACGGATTCATTGGTTTATTTCGACTGGGCGATGGATGAAATCCGTCAGAGCAAATACAATATTTTGTACGAGACTCGTGATCTTCACAATTCTCCGATCAAGGCAGAAAACTTTGAAACTGCTTTTGAAAAGATCTTTTTACGCGAAGGCATCTTGATCAACTTCGTGCGTTTACAAAAACCTCACCAATAAGACGCATCCACGGTGATGTCGCCCATGACTTGAACCTGGCAGCTGATACGGCTGTCAGGGGCGACTTTTTTGGTTTCTCTCAGGAATTTTTCCGTCTCATTCTCGGCCGTTAGATTCTCTGCACCCGAAACAATCTGAATACGACATTTTGCGCAAACGCCGTCTCCAGAACAGCTGGAAGCCACCGGGAGCCCGCCATTAAGCAGGGCTTCCATGAGGTTCGCTCCAGTTTCTACCGTCAGGGGAGATCTAGTTTTCTTAAAAGAAATCACAGGCATGTCTCATTGTAGCTGACGCACTCCAAAACAAGCAAAGAAGTAATGAAATGGGTCCTATTTGTGTTAGGCTTTAGACGTCTATTCTAAGAGGTATTTATGTCTGAAGATCAAAAAGTTGAAAACGTCATCATTATCGGTTCAGGACCTGCGGGTCTAACTTCTGCGGTTTACACGGGTCGTGCAAACTTGGAACCTTTAATGATCGAAGGTGAAGAAGCTGGTGGTCAGTTGATGATCACAACTGAAGTTGAAAATTACCCAGGATTTGAACATGGCGTAACAGGTCCAGACCTGATTGCTGTGATGAGAAAACAAGCAGAGCGTTTTGGTACTCGTTTTATCACTCGCAACGTAACGAAAGTTGATTTCTCTCAACGTCCGTTCAAAGTTTGGATCGGTGAAAAACTTCACTTGGCGAAATCCATCATCATCTCTACAGGTGCCAGTGCGAAGTACTTGGGTTTGCCATCTGAAAAAACTTATATGAACCGTGGTGTGTCTGCTTGCGCGACTTGCGACGGCGCATTCTTCCGCAATCAGGAAATCATCGTAGTCGGTGGTGGTGATACAGCAATGGAAGAAGCTCAATTCCTGACTCGTTTTGCTTCTAAAGTTTACGTGGTTCACAGACGTGATCATTTCAGAGCTTCAAAAATCATGGCAGACAGAACAATGAAAAATCCAAAGATCCAAGTGATCTGGGATTCTGAAGTGACGGAAGTTTTGGGTGACGGCAAGTCTATGACGGGTGCCAAAGTCCACAATATCAAAACGGGCGAAACCCAAACCATGAACGTGACTGGTTTGTTCATCGCAATTGGACACAAGCCGACGACGGATTTGTTCAAAGGTATTCTGGATATGAATGAAACTGGTTACTTGGTAACTCAGCCAAACTCGACCTACACAAACATTCCTGGTGTCTTTGCAGCCGGAGACGTGCAAGATTCAGTATATCGCCAAGCTATCACAGCAGCGGGTACTGGATGTATGGCAGCCATCGATGCAGAACGCTGGTTGGAAGCTCAAGCACATCACTAAATTTTTGAGGAATCTATGAAGGATAAACGCATTAATACCAAGGATTTGGTTAACAAGATTGAGAAGATCACGAAGGCTCGTATTGCGAGTCAGGATGTGGTTGATTTGGATCAATTCCGTGAAGCTAAGAAAAAGCTCGATCCAAAAGTTATCTTGGTTATTGAAGATGACGAAACTATGCGTTCGGCGATGAAAAGAATCCTTGAAAGCGAAGGATATGTGACGAAGCTTGCTGCTGATGCCACAGAACTTTCGACAGTATTGGATGATCATCCGGTCGATTTGATCCTTTTGGATGTGGGTCTTCCGTGGGTGAATGGTTTTGAACTTGCTCAGTTACTTAAAGAGAATAAAGACCTTAAGAAAATTCCGTTAGTTTTTGTTTCCGGAAAAGCTTCCGAAGAAGATATGAAACAAGCTTTCGAGATCGGCGCTGACGATTACATTAAGAAACCGTTTGACGTTGATAAACTTAAGAAGACCGTGGAAACGCTTCTTAAGATGAATCCGTAAATAAAAAATCGAATAAAAGTTAGAGGAAAGGCCTGCGAAATTCGCGGGCCTTTTTCTTTTTTAAAGCTGCACTTCTTTAGTGCGCTCAAGAGGGGTCAGCATCAGGTACAACGCTGGGACTACGAATAAGGTCAGCAATGTTGAAACGATCGTTCCGCCGATGATTGCAAGACCCATCGGTAATCGGGTTTCTGATCCGATACCTGTCCCGATGATCAATGGAGCTGCCGCTGCAATCGTTGCAACAGAGGTCATCAGAATCGGTCTTAAACGCACAGGACACGCTTCTAGAATAGCGGAAGCGATGCTTTCCTTATTATGCTTTCGCACCTGATTGGTGAACTCTACGAGAAGGATCGAATTCTTTTTCGCAATACCCATTAAGACAATCAATCCGATGAAGCTGAATAGATTCAAGGACACATCAAAGGACCATAACGCCATCAAAGCTCCGCTCACGCTGAAGGGAAGAGCCACAAGTACGGCGATAGGATGAATGAACGAATTAAATTGCACCGCGAGAATCAGATAGGCCACTAAGATACCAATCGCCAAAGCAGAGTAAAGACTTTGGAAGGACTGCGCGAATCCGGCAGAAGCACCTTCCAGTGCGTAAGAATATCCGGGAGGCAGGATTTCTTTGGCGATCGTGGCTGTGCGGGCAAGGACTGCCGCCTGGGATTGGCCGGGAGCCAAGTTACCAAAGACCGAGATCGCTCTTTGGCGATTTACGCGGCTGATGCTTTGGATGGCGCCTTCCTCTTTGATGTTCACCAGCTGGGACATCGGAATCAAATTGCCAAAATTATTTCTGACATAAAGTCTTTTGAAATCGCTGGGTTTTTGAATTTGGTTTTCGTTGATTTTGAAACGCACATCATATCGTCTTCCATCAGCAGTGTATCGCCCCTGACGGAGTCCGCCGATGCCTGCTTGTAAAAGCTGACCGACAGTTTCAATGGAGACTCCGCGGTCGGCCATGGCTTTACGGTCTGGTGTTAAAATCAATTCAGGTATTCCTGAACGGAAATCTGAATCCAAATCCACAGCAAGATTTTCTTTTTCCAGGCGATCCATTAACTCCACAGATTTTTCCTGAAGGATTTTTAAATCAGCCCCTCTTAAGTTGATGGCCAAAGGATTCTGACGGCCAGAGGAAAGATTTCGGGCGGAAACGTCACGCATGGAAATGCGCATGCCTTTGACGGATTTAAATTCTTTGCGAAGATCGTTCATGACTTGGACGTGATTGACAGAGCGGTCGGCTCGCGGAATAAGTGTCACGGGAATAAATGCCTGATTCACGTTGCTCGAGCCACCCCCACCACCGATCGAAGTTACAAAACCTTGAACGTTAGGATTTTTGCGTAAGATATCTTCCAGCAGTTTTGTCATATCGCTGGTTGTTTGTAAGGACGTACCTGGAGCTGCCTGGGCATTGATGACAATAAAGTTTTGATCTTGTGCTGGAACGAACTCCTGTCGAACTTTCGTGATCAGGAACATGGAGATAGCAAAAAAGATGAAGGAGATAATGACGACAGTGTATTTCCAGTTAAGGGTAACTTTCAGAACCTTCTGGTAAGCGTGAGAGAAGTTTTCAAACACAACATCTAGATAGTGCTCAAGTTTTGAAACTTTCGGCTCGCTGCTAAGGAATGCAGCGGCACGCATGGGTGTAATAGTCACAGCTTCAAGCAGGGACAATAATACTGCTGCACTCATGGTGATCCCGAACTGGAAAAAGAATTTACCGATAATTCCGTCCATGAACACCACAGGAAGGAAAACAGCCACGACGGCAAGAGTTGCTGCAATGGCGGCTGGTAAAACTTCCTTAGCTCCGTCGGATGCAGCTTTCGCAGAGCCTTTACCCATGCGATAGTGGCGGATGATATTTTCCAGAAGCATGATCGCATCGTCGACGACGATCGAAATAGAAAGCGTCAAGGCAAGCAGAGTAAAAAGATTTAAAGTAAAGCCCGAGAAATACAGGATCGTAAAAGTTCCGACAATAGAGGTGGGAATCGAGAACAAGATATTTATCGCGGCTGGTATGCTTCCTAGGAATAGAAAGCAAATGACGATGGTGATGAGGGCTGCGACCCAAAGTTTTTCCAAGGTCAAATGCACTGTGGCTTCCGTTGACCGAGTGTAGTCGACATTTACGCGGTAATTGTAACCTTTGGGAAAGCTGTCTTTGATTTCCGCAAGTTTTTTAAGAACGGCATCGGCAACTTGAACTTCATTAGTTCCCCGTTGCTTGCGGACTTGCATGGCAACCGCTTGGTGGCCCTCAAAGCGCGCCAGACGACGAACGTCAGAAAGACCATCTTCCACCCGCGCAACATCGCGGATGAAAATCGAGCGGTCTTGGATACGTTGGCCACCGCGATTCAGAATTTGAATATCGCCAACTTCTTTCACGTTGCTTGCTTCGCCCAACCAACGCACACGCAATTCGCGGTCTTTCTCTGTGAATTGACCAGCGGCACTTTCCAAGTGTTGACTGGCGAGGGCAGCAACGACGTCATTCACGGTTAAGTAGTTGGCTTCCAGTTTTGTGACATCCAGCCAAATACGCAGATTTCTTTCGCTGAAACCACCGATGCTGACTTCACCAATCCCCGGCAAGAAACGAAGTTGATCCAACAGGTAATTGTTCGTCCAATTCAGCATTTCTTTTAAAGAAGCATCTCCGTAAATGGAGACAATCATGATCGGATCTTCTTCGGGATTTTGTTTTCTGACGACGGCTGGGTCCACTCCTTGAGGCAGACGCAATTGGCTAAGGGCCGTTTGCACTTCTTGTAACACGACATCGACGTTACGATTGATATGAAATTCCAATGTGACAGTCCCTGTCCCCTGACGGGCAGAGGAGCGCATTTCTTTGATACCTTCTATAGCTAAAAGGCGTTCTTCGATAGGGTCCACCAATTCAGCTTCGACAACTTCGGGAGCGGCGCCCTCATAAGTGACAGAGACACTGACGATCGGAAAATCCACATCAGGAAGTTGACTGATCCCCATGCGGTTTCCGCAGATGGCACCAAAAACGATGAGTGCAAACATGATGACCCAGGCAAAAACGGGGCGGCGAATAGAAAGATCAATCAAGCCCATGGAATCCTCCGTAAGGTCCTAGCTTCCCTAGGGATTCCCTATAGATCAATCACTTTTACCTTAAAAAAACTTAGGCAATCAAATTGCAACCACTCTTCCTCAGAGGAGAATGGTGACCTGAAATGCAATTAAAGGAAATTTGGCTTCCAATTAGAGTGGCACTAATTGTCGCTGTCGTTTTGTTGGACAGCGGGCACGCCTTTTCCAAATACTCCACGTGGTCTTCACAAATGGAAACTTCATTGCTGCAAGATCAAGGTTTTAAACAATGGAAATGGTTGGAATCTGACTGTGACAATTGCCAAATCATGTTGGTTCCAAACTCTGATGAGGTGCAAACTATCCAAGTGCGCCGTTTCATTCAAGCCCTTGCCGTCAACAAGAGCGATCTTCAGAAAATATATAAAGTGAGTGGTGAAGAGTACACTTTGCTTGCGCAGATGTCGGTAGGAATTTTAGGCAGAGAAACTTTGTTTGGAGAAAGTGCGCGGTACAAAGTAAAAGAAGCGATTCCTTGGGCCGTAAGTTTAGCTAAGGTTATGCGCTCGGTAGCGACAGGTAAAATGGTCGATCCGAACAGTCGTGGACTTACTCAAATCAAATTCTTGCCTGCCGCTGTCGTTGAAAAGTATGGAATTACCTCTGAAAACTTGGATGTTCCGGAAAATGCAGCCATCGCGACGATGGGTTATTTGATTGAAGCCTTAAAGCAAATGAAGAATAGAATTAAGACATACCACCTGGATCATATCACTCCCGAGAAGTATGCAGATTACTTGCCGTATATTTACTTTGGAAGATCAAGAGCCTTAATTGATAAGACGGCTATTCCAGAGCAGAACAACTATGTGCAAGCTCTCAAAAAGTATATGTCGATGATCGATGTCTTTGAAAGGCAGCCTTAATTTGTGACTGTCATCCCCGTGATACATTTTGTATAAAGACTGGTTCCTGCAAACGGAACCGCGCCCACACGTGTAAGTGTCTTTGAGGTTGCATCAAAAGTGAAGCGTTCAATGCCGTTCGCTAAAGTGGTTGAACCATTGGCGACGAACACTCCTCCACTGGATGAATCATAAGTCATCGCAGAAATTCCACGTAAGACAGAAGAGTTTTCGTAAGCTTTTGTGGCGCCAGAAATTACGCCCGTAGTTTCATTCACATCATAGGCATAGATATAATCTTGAGCGGCTGTACTGCTGGAGTAAGAAACTAACAAATATCCAGCATTCGCAGTTGTAGTTGAGGGAATATAAACCATGGCAGTCGGGTAGGTCGTCGTTGCAGGCGCTGCAACAGCGGAGGAACAATCGGCACTTGCAGAGTATCCATTTACGTTATTGACAAAAACCACGCGGTTATTGGGGGTGGCTGCTGCATGAGCGAAAATATATTTTGAATTCGAAACTGCTACGGCGGCGGTGATTAAGCTGTTATTCGTTGTTCCACAGGAACCACCCGTTGGAGCATTAATGAAGGGATTCGCACCAACGGTGACGCGGCCCTTGCTGGAGCTGATTTTTTCGGCAGCAACACTTTTTGAAATCAACAAACCACCATCGGGCGTGCGAAACATACTGCGAACGATGTGTGCCGCAGTATTCGTCAAAGTTGTACTGTCATTAAAGAAAGTGGAGAATTGACTGCTCCCTTTCTTTTTCACCAAATCAATGCGACGGGCATTGCTGGTGGAGTTTTCTACTAAGACCAATAAATTTGAATCATCAGAATTTAAAACGGCTTGCGGTCTGTCGGTTGAATTTACGGTGTTGTAGTCCATGATGATTTCATCAACGACTCCAGTAGACAGATTTAATTTGCTCACGGTACGAGAAGGAGTTTCTGCAGTAAGACCATTTCCGACATAGCAAGTACCAGACGTGATGTACAAGTGAGTTCCGGAGCTTGCCGAGTCTTCAACCTTCGGTTCGCAAGCACCCAGACCAACAGATAAGATCACTATGGACGAAATAGGAAATAGATTCTTCATGAAATCTCCTTAAACGCGCTTCACTTTGAGATCGGCGAGTTGTTAAGGAATCTTTAATTAAGAATCTTAAATATATTGGATTTTTAACCAGCGGCCTTTTTATCCGCAGCCTGCGCTTTTAAATAAGACCTAAGTAGGGTGTCGAGTTTTGCGGTCATACCCTCATCTTGTTCGATGAACATCAGGCGACGAGGATCTGTCATGTCGCCCACGATTTTCGCTCTGAAAAGTAAGCGACCGCGAGCCGTGTCTTTTTCATAAGGATTCACGATGATCAAATCAAACGGAACATTCAGAAATTCACGTGGTATTTCTTTTTCCAACTGCGTACCGCTGATCGAGATGTCTCGGGAAAAGGTACGGAAGGTTTTTGTTTTCGAAACCAGGATGATTTCAATTTTAAAAGTGTGACGGGTTTCTTTACGACGATCAGAATCTTCGTTGCGAGAATCTGTGTCTTCATACACTTTTACTTTTTCAGGAGCGCCGACTTTTCGAATTTTGGAAATATCCAGATCGTCACCGTTGAAATCGTGGTGATAATAGCCGTAATCGATGGGATTGGAATTTTTCATCGGCTTACCATCACGAACTTTCGTAAAAAGTCCTGACATGGTGACCATAGTTCCAGAGTTGGTCTTCTCCGATTCTTCGACAGCGATCACTTGCGTGCTTTCTTCGCCGGAAGTGTAGTGCTTTTCAGTTTGATCGCCGTGGCCGACTGGCTGGGGAGGCTTGGTCATAACAAAGTAGCTTTGACCTGATTTAAGGAAATCTTTTACGCAAGTCCAATCCGGCCATCCCGGTGTCCAGATAAAGTATTTAAGATGATCGCTCTTTTTTAGCGACAACAAAAATACCTGTGCCTGTACCACAGACATTGGCTTGGATTGTTCCTTCTTTTCGGCTTCATAGAAAAGCCAAATTTTCCCCTGCGTCTTCATTACTAAAGTTATCGGTTATTGGGGAACACACTTAAGTAACCTGGACTCACTTTAGTGAACTCACTGCTCACTCCAAATCCACGAATTTTCATCGTCTCAGTGTGAGATTGCGAGTCCTACAAATATCAGAAAATCTGCTTCAATAGGTAGGATAAATCCGAATAATTTTTCAGGAAAGCTTTCGGTTCGTAGTTGCTTAAAATGTCGGGTGCCGTATAGCCAAATTCGATTGCTAAAGACGCAACCCCCGCACGCTGGGCTGAAACCATATCTGGTATACCATCTCCAATCATCACGGTGTTATGAGGCGTATGGCCTGCAAGTTTCATCATGGTGTTGAGGGGGAGTGGACTCGGTTTTCTTTCTGCCAAGGTATCTGCGCCAAACACGTTCACCCAGGGAAAACGATGCAGACCCAAATGCTTAATGATCAGTTTCGCAGGTAATTCATTTTTGTTGGTGATAATTGCGATAGGACCTGCATAGCTTCCCAGAAAGTTTTCTACTTCGGGATAGATCTGCGTTTTATTCAGCATTTCCTCTTCGTAGATTTTTAAAAATTCGGCTTCAAGATTAATGATCTGCGCAGGGGTCAAATTGTCGTTTATGAAAAGATCTGCGAGAAGTTTTTTAAGACCTTCACCGATATGCGAGATGATTTCCTTATCACCTAACAGGGGCTTTCCGTGATTTTTTAAGGTGCGGTTGACCGCGACGATGATGTCGGGTGCAGAGTCAATCAATGTGCCATCAAGATCAAAAACTAAAAGAGGATTCATGCACCCTATTTAGCCCAACTTTGAGTTATCGCACAATCTCAAAGTCAACGCGGCGGTCAGCGGCAGCTTTGATTTTGGTTCCAGGAATAATAGTATTGCTCGCTCCGACGCCGATCGCTTCCACTTTATTTGCGGGAACACCCTTTGATATTAAATATCGTCTAACGTTTTCCGCTCTTCGTTGAGACAACTGCATGTTACGTGAGTCATCTCCGGTTGCATCAGTCACTCCCGTCAGGCGGATGACGTTAAATGAATTAAGGGAAGCGTTAATCTCTGTGGCGATGTGATCTAAGGCATTCTTACTCGCGGGTGTGAGTTCGGCGCTGGCATAGTCAAAACGAATATTTTTTGAAAGAGCTTCATATCGGACACTTTGCCTGAGGTCGTTTCCAGCGTTACTTAATGCCGATTCGGGTGCATGTTGCGGAGGCGCCTTCACGGGACGCAGCAGATATTCATCGTCGCGTTTTGATTTGGAGGAGCAGGAGGCGGTGGCGCCGGCTAAGGCTAAACTGATCAGAAATTGAATTGCCAATTGGGCTCTTTGTTGAGCGACGCCAGAAATCATATGATCCTCCATGATCAAGTGAGTACTGTCTATTTTCAGGCTAAGCTGCAGGATTACTCGGAGCAAATTAACTTCCTGTTAACTTCTGGACGAAGTCGTGCGAATATCTTTGTATGCGTGAATCCGTGCTTTCAAACAAAGAAGAATATCTGGGTGCTCTTTTTAATAAAGAGAACGAGACTAAAAAACTTTCCCGCCAGGCAGCTGAAGAGCTAGGTCTAGCGAGAATTAGCATTTCCCCGGCTGAAGCACAGTTGGCTCACGTCCTGGTGAAAATGCATGGTTGCCGCAAGTTCGTGGAGATTGGAACTTTGACAGGATTGTCGGCGCAGTATTTTCATGAAGCTTTACCTGAGGGTGGAGAGCTTTGGACTTTGGAAAAAGATCCTGAGCATGCACGTCGTTCTGCGGAAGTATTTTCTAAAATCGATCAGTCGAAAAAGAAAATTCACCTGGTTGTGGGCGACGCGCGCGAAGAGTTAGTTAAATTAGAATTGCAAGGCCCCTTTGATGGCGTTTTTATCGATGGTAATAAGGCCGCTTATCTGGACTATCTTCTATGGGCAGAAAAAAACTTGCGCAAAGGTGGCTTGGTTCTCGCTGATAATATATTCTTAAGTGGTGCGGTTTGGGGCGAAACCACGACGCAAAAGTTTTCTGAAAAACAGATTCGTATAATGCGTGAATTCAATGAACGTTTGGCGAATCCAGATCTTTACGAGGCAGCAATCGCTCCCACATTTGAAGGATTGTTTGTAGCCATAAAAAAGTAGATTCTTGTATCGAGGGGTGTGCGTGAAGTTTTCGTTGGGAATTTTAATTACGATATTTTCCTACATGGCTTCAGCAAAGATCATTGTCAGTTCTGATCCTTATCCTCCGCTGATCTATCCCAATAACCACGGCGCACCCTCGGGAACAGTTCCTGAGATTTTGCCGCAAATATTGGACATGCCATCATCAGCACTGACTTATCGCTTTTCCCCGTGGAAAAGAGTTTTGTCCGATGCTGAAAAGGGGTCGGTTGATATCATCGGGCCCTTATTGATCACTCCTGAAAGAGCAAAATTTCTGGTATTCACAGAGCCGGTTATTCGTGCCAACATTTCTTTGTGGGTTCGCCGGGATAATCCCAAAGTAAAAGATCTGATCAAACGTAACCAGCCGGTCAAAGATTTCCGCGAATTGGGTAATCTGACCTTTGGACAAATTCTGGGGTATGCGTTTGGTGAAGACTTCGGCGCTTTTTTCAATAAGCCTGAAGTGCGTAAAGTTGAAGTGGTCGATATGGGTCAAGGTGTGCAAATGCTGGCATCGAAGCGCATTGATGTCTTTCTGGCCTACAATCCTGTGATCGAATACTATATCGATGTGCTAAAGCTTAATAAGGGTGATTTCGCGGTCCTGGGTGAAGCAAATCATGAAGTTTTGTATGTCATGGGGATTTCAAAAAAGTCTTCTCTCGTTAACAAGCTTCCGCAAATCAATCAGCGAATTCTAGACTTAAAACTTTTGCAGAAACTTACAAAATAATCTTAGCCTCTATAGGCTTCGATTTTCATTTCAATAGAATAGTCTTTAGAGGCTTCTTTTAGTGGAGCCAGCATCCAGTTCCATTCACGTAATTTTTTATACCCAGCAAAGTTTACTGGATAGTGGCCCGTGTACATAAGCTCACCCTGTTTGTTGCGATAGATGACTTCGCGGTCTGAGTAGATCAGCTTCGTTCCGGTGCAACCCCTAAGATTTTTCAAATGAGTTTCGGCGAACTGCGTGCAGATGGAATCTTTTTCGGTAAGCTCCAAGGTGCGTTTGATTTTCTTTTCCACGGCATCAAGGGGAAGTAGCGCCAGTTGAGACATCAGATTTGCTGAGACGATTAAGTCAGCCTCGAAGTGAAAGATCTGTTCGCCAGCTAATTTTTTAGCCAGGGATTCCAGATCATCAAGAGTGTTTAGGGATTGCAGCTGATCCAGTGCCTGCGTCAGATCCATCGTGATAAGTTTTAATCGAGAATATCTTTTTGCCTGTAAGTGATGTTTCAGTGGATGAATTACATCAACCAAAGTCACTTGTTCAAAATTATCCATCAAAAGATGTAAAGGAATCTCGTGCAGGTGAGCACTTCCCAAAACCACGACGCTTTTTCTTTGCGGCAATGACTTGGCAGTTTCCAGGAAAACCTCTTGGCAGTTCTTAAGATGGGGAATCCAATTCTTTTTCTGACGATGATAGCGATGGCGAAGCGAGATGGAGGAATAAAGAAATCCATACTTGCGGGCCAAGGGTGTTGTGGGTGTTAAAAGAAATTCGAAGGATTCCAAAAGCATGGAATCAACGTACCTGAATTATTATCCTAAAGGAAGAATATTAATGGCACGGATGTTGGTGATGTTTCCGACTTTTTCAAGTTGTCCTTGGACTTCTAAAAGGGAGCGGCCATAAATCACTTCCCGGTCTTTTTGATAAACGTCGGGATGAATAACAATATTCATAAAACCAAATTCATCTTCCAGAGTGATAAAACACATGCCCTTTGCCGTGGGTGGTCGTTGGGTGACGGAAACCAATCCTGCCACGCGAACTTTCTTTTTATGGCTGATTCTTTCCAGATCCGAAGACGTGGCATAAGGGACATAGCGCTGGGCGATCAAGGCTGTATTCTTGGTTTTTAAATAAGAGCGTAAAACCGACAGTGGATGCGAATCAACCGAAAATCCCTTGGTGTCATACTCGCGGCGCATGCGATCCCAATTGGATTCAAACGGCAGGTTTTCAGAAGAAGATTCTTCATCGTCAAAAGATCCTTGAGTCAGAATTTCTTTGGGCTGTCCCCATAGGAAACTGTTTTGATCAAGACTCAGTCCCTCGATCAACCAGATAAGCTCGCGGGCATTGGTTTGAAAACACTCCATCGCGCCCGTTGCAGCCAGCGTAATTAAAACACTGCGCGGAAGCTGCGTGCGCTGAATAAAGTCTCTGATATCCTGATAGGCACCATTAAGTTTGCGCTGATCCTCAATTCTTCGCATCAGCTCTTCAGGCACTCCGTATATCGAACGCAATCCCACTCGCATGGTGTGAGTGCCATTTTCGTTTTCTTCCTCCAACGTATAATCATAATCAGAATTCTGAATACATAGGGGTGCGACCTTCACGCCATTTCTTTGAGCTTCGGAAATAATCGTGCGGGGAGCATAAAAGCCCATGGGCTGACTGTTTAAAAGTCCGCAGGCAAAAACATCGGGATGTCGGCATTTCAAATAGCAGCTGGCGTAAGTTAAAACCGCAAAGCTTGCGGCATGACTTTCAGGAAAGCCATAGTTTGCAAAGCCCTCGATGGTTGCATAAATTTGTTCTGCATACTCCTGGGAGATGCCGTGATTTCTAAAGCCAGTCATGATGCGATCCCGAATGGCGTCCATGGTGCTACGTTTTCTCCAGGCCGAGGACATGATCCTGCGCAACTCATCGGCTTCCCCGGGGCTGAAATTTGCAGCGACGATCACGATCTTCATCACTTGCTCTTGAAAAATCGGAACGCCATGAGTGCGTTTTAAAATCGGTTCTAAATCTTTGTGAGCATACGTGACCGGTTCTAATCCCTGTCTGCGACGTAAATAAGGATGAACCATTCCCCCTTGCAAAGGCCCCGGACGAACTAAGGCCACCTCAACAACCAGGTCGTAAAAATGACGGGGCAACATGCGGGGGAGTGTCTGCATCTGCGCGCGGGATTCGATTTGGAAAACTCCCACGGTGTCAGCCTTGCAGATCATGTCATAAGTGGGTTTGTCATCTTGTGGCAGTGTCGCAAGATTAAAGCTGATGCCCTTGTGCTTTTTTAAAAGATCAAAACATTTTCTTAAGCAAGTCAGCATGCCTAGACTTAAAACATCGATCTTCATCAGTTTTAAAACAGCGACGTCATCTTTATTCCACTGAATAACATAGCGTCCGTTCATGGTGGCTTTTTCGACAGGGACCATTTCGGTGATGGGATCTTGAGTGATCAGAAATCCACCGGTATGAATTCCCAAGTGGCGTGGAAATCCATGGACTTGTCCTGCCATTTTTAAAAACAGCATCCACATTTCAGGGCTTTCAACGCCAAAGCGTTTGTGGATGGTGGGATCTTCAACCAGTCTGCGCATGCCATCGCGACCCATGAATTTCACCATGGCATTGATGTTTTCCAGGGAAATACCAAAAACTTTGGCAGTTTCACGAATCGCCATTCGTGAACGATAGCGAACCACGGTGCAGACCATGGCAGCATGGCGTTCGTTGTACTTTTCATAAATATACTGAATCACTTCTTCACGACGGCTGTGCTCAAAGTCGATATCAATATCCGGGGGTTCCCGGCGCTCACGGGAAATAAAGCGTTCAAACAAAACATCGATGTCCTTAGGATTGACCGAGGTCAGCCCAATACAAAAACAAACAATGGAATTCGCGGCAGAGCCACGGCCTTGATATAAAATTCCCTTACGATCGGCGAACTCACAAATTTCACGTAATGTAAGAAAATAGTCTTCGTACTCCAACTCTTTGATCATTTCGAGTTCATGTTCGATGGTTTCGAGAATTTTTTTTGAAGCTCCTTCAGGGAATCTCCACTTCACGCCCTCTTCAACTAAGAAGCGCAGATATTCTGTCGGAGTCTTACCTTGCGGTAAATTCGAACGAGGATAGCGATAACGAATCTCGTCCAGGGTGAAAGTCACACGTGCGGCGATTTCCACAGTTTTTTCCACAAGGTCGACTCGATCGGCCCATCTGGAGCAGATTTGCGGGAGAGAGCTGAGCGAACGTTCAGCATTTTGAATCAATTTATCGCGCGCTTCTTCCAAAGTGGTGTGGTGAAGAGTGCATGTCAGAACATCAAATAAAGGTTTGCGATCTCGCGAATGCATGAACGGACGTTGCGTGACGAAAAGCTGAGCGCCACATTTTTGTTCAAGTATTATTGCTTGTTTGTAAAACTCTTGGGATTCCCAAGTCAGATCCCGCCACACGGGAATATAAAGTCGATCGCCAAAAATCTTTTCTAAACTGTCATAGCGTTTCTCATCAATCGGAGGCAAAGCTAGGCACAGAAGGTCTTGATTGTACTTTTCGATCTGATCCAGACGTAAAGAGGAAAATCCTTTGGCGGCCTGTCTTTTACCTAAAGTTAAAAGTTCACACAGATGTGTGTAGCCGTTTTTGTTCATGGGAATCAGCGTGACTGTGCTTTCATCCGTTAGCGTGAGCTCAGAACCCACCAGATAACGAAAGCCCTCTTTGGCTTTGGAAGATTCAGTGAACACTGAAGGCGTGTTGGCGGTTAAAAATCCACGCGCAACACCGTAAAGACCATTCAGGTCGCACATCGCAATGCCATCATAATTATTATGGATGGCAGCTTCGACCATTTCCTCGGGGGAGGAAGCCCCGCGCAGAAAAGAAAAGTTACTGCGCCCTAAAAGTTCCACGAATCCTTTGGCTGTGGGAGCGATCGCATTTGTTTTACGAACATCAAGGGACTTATTCATTTTCTAATCAAAGTATCCATGGAGGTAGTATTGTGAACTGACCTTATCTTGGAAAATCCAAATCAACTGTCCCTGTTGTGATAAAGCGAAAAAATAATCGCGGTGTTTTAATTCCTGTGAAGAAAGCTGCCACCACGAAGACTCAATCCTTTCGCTGGGCATGGAGGAAACAAAACGAAGTCGCTGCACTTCCCCGGCACTCAGAGCCTGGGGGTGCTCAAGCAGCAGGGAAGGGCGCGGACTTTCTTTTAAACCTTTGGCATAAACCGTTTTAACCTGCAGGGCATTGTCTTGTCTTTCCACCAAGTCTTCAGATTTAAAATCTTCCGGCCACTCGGTGACCAGTTGAAAACTTTTTTCGGGAAAGTGACTGGCTTCCACCTGCAAAAATCCCATTTCACAATTGGATTGTTTGGCAAAACTGATCAGACGGCGCCAGCGGTCTTCGGAATTATCGCGAGGCTCGAAAAAATCCAGTTGCTGAATTTTTTCGGGCACATCGTAAACCGCCACTTCAAATTCGCGGATGGGGTTTGTTAACTCTGTCTTCTCCATCTTTTTATAAAGAAGATCTTCGAATAATTCCTGATCGCGACTGGCGCTGATTGGCTCAATCAATAACAAATAACGTTTATCAGAATATTCACAGTGCAGGATTACTTCCATTTTATGCGCATAACGGGAAAGCCCATTCAGGCGCGCAAACAAAGTATCCAGAACTGGTTTCACGCGATTGAATAAAAGCGGTACCGAACCTAAGGGATCATCCAGGTAGCCATACCCCACAAGAGGATCGCGAGGCACAAGAGGAGAAATGACCTGAGAGTCTTGAGAGTGCAAACGATTCCAAAGTAAACCACCGAAATCTCCCCACCGCTCGCGCAGTGAAACCAGACGGAAATTATAAACTTCTTCTAACGTACACACGCCCAGGGTGCGTGCGAATGAAATCACATGTTCAATCAGGCGCTTTTGCGACCAAGGGTGCAAGCCCTCCAGGTCCTTTAGCGCATCAAGGCCGAGACCTGAAAACTCACGATGTTCAGCAGCACGAGGAGCCACAGTGAAAGGCTTCCATTTCGCAAGCATCTGCGCGACAGGAGCGGTGTCTGCAATTGCGGCACTCGCATCCGCACTGAATTTACGACCAATCTCGACGGCTTTTTGTAGAACTCCATGTTCTCCTCCCAGGAGATGTGATGTGGAATCAATATCGACGAAAATAAAATGCGGAAAGCGAAACTGCACGCGCGGGCTTAAAACAAGAAACGCCTCAGCTGAGGAGCTTTCTTGCTGTGTTTTTAAATTGATGCACAAAGTTCGCATAAACCATACTCCCTGCGACAGTAAACGGTGTTGGACGGTGAAGAGCTCGTTGAATCGTGATGAAGTCTCTTTGGAACTGAATGATCAGGCTAAAGAGCGGATTCACGAACTTACTCACCTTGTGACAGACAAAAATCAAAGCCACCTTATGAAAGCGGCACAATTTTTTGAGTTTCTGTAACTGGTGATTCTTGAAAAACATTTCTTTCAATTCACAACCAATCACTTCAAACAAAGAGCTCGTCACCAGCTCTTGTAAAACCCAGAAAAGTTGTTCAGCTTCCTTGGGTTCTTTTACGACCAACAATTTCTTTAAGTTGATCTTTCGGCTGGTCAAATGTGCGGGCAGGAGTTGCGTTCCGCCATTCACCCAGGCGACCCACTTGTTATCTTCGTGGGCTTTTTGGGTCATGTTCACCCACAAAGAGGTGGCACCTGTTCCCGGGCTTCCTTGAAAGAGGCTTAAGTCCCCCTTGGGAATTCCCTTCCATAAAAGGAAGTCATCCAAGGTACTCACTCCCGTGGGAACTCCGGGAGGTGGTTGCAGTTGATCTGCGGAAACAAACTGAATGTCAGACAAAGCGGGAAGGGCGACGGCACTCATTGAAAGCCTCCATTTACATATTAGTTACTATGTAAATAATGTGTAAGTCAAAGGTGTAAATAACGAACTAGACCAGGTACGGACACACTTTCTCCATGCGGCCCCGTGTCGGGGTCATGGAGAAAGTGTGTCCGTACCTTTTCTCATGATTTCAATGGCTTGAGTTATATGATGGGGCTCGAAAGTTTGGTTTTCACTTACATGTTAAATGTGAATTTCATTGAAATATGGCAATCCAAATAAGATGGTTCGGGCATGAAACATTTTGCGTTCGTTATTCTGACTCTTTCGTTCTCTTTAATCACTCATGCTGCTTGGGATTTGAATGACGTTTCTTACGTGATGCCATTGCAAGTTCAAGAAGACGGGCACGTCAATACTCTGCCGTTAAAGGGTCTCATTCCAGAAAAAATCTTTGAACGTATTTCTCCGATCGCAATGGATATGGATCCGCGAGACAACGTACGTGCGATGCGTGTGGTAGCGATGCGTATCGATCCTTGTTTTCCGTACCCAACTCAGATCAGCTGCCAAAAACAACTTCGTCTGGTGTGGCAACCCCTTTTGCAGTGGGAAGAGGACGGATCTATTGATGCTGTCGATGCGGCTCTTCATTCGTTCTATCCATTGACCGATGCAGAGTTCGATTCTTTGCTGCAAGAACTGCAAGTCTGGAAAAAAAGAACGGGAGTGGAAACTCGCGGTCTTCCATTGGGACCTCATCCAGCGTGGAAGTCAGGTCGCGGAGTTGCGGCATTGAAAGATCTTAATCGCATCATCCTTAAATATGCAGGCGAAAGAAATCTTTCCCGCGTAACGGCGATGTTCCTACGCGGTGGCGGAGCGATGTGGCTTTTTGGTGCGTTTGAATTTAAAAACGGAGAGCTAGTTACCATGACAATTCCACGTTTGGGTAAAAACACCGCTCAATCATTCGTAAACGTGGTGACTTCAGGGGATGTTTTCTCGGGTGGTGGAATCGCTGGTGCCCGTGCCGCTGGAGATGATACTTTAAGCAACCTGGTCGCGGAATCGCAACGAGTGCGCACGGGTAATGAAGATGTGATTCGTAAAGAATTGGCAGCGGCTTATAAAATTGAAAATCCAAAATCGTACAATCCAGAGAATATGGACTGCGTAAGCTGCCACGTCGCTCAAACAGCGCGCCTGTGGGTGGATCGCAAACGTAAAGACATTGCGAATCAGGATATTGCTGCGCAGTTTGGTTATTTAAATCCGGCGTATAATTTGGCGAATGTGAGTGATGAACCTTGGCACACACAACAACTGCGTGCTCTTGGATATCACAATAAGAAAATTTCGATCTCGCAAAGAGCGATCAACGAGTCTGCGGAGGTAGCAGACGCCATCAACCGCTATTTGAATAAATAATTATTGAAAGATCTTAGAGCACTGGTTAATCGATCCACCAGTGATCAAACGCAAACCTTCCAGGACACGGTCATTGCTGGAAAGTTTGCTGCCGAGAGCGCGATAGTACTCGGCGATCTCGCTTCCTGGAGTAGCAGCTGCCTGGATGTATCTACTAACCGACGTCAGTTCCGTTTGATTTACGAACTTTTGATAGCCTACATCAAAACTGTTGTGAGCGTTCGTTAGAATTTTCAATGCCTCTGGGGAAAGAGTTTCCTT
This sequence comes from Bdellovibrio sp. HCB185ZH, assembly GCF_047302455.1. Taxonomy (GTDB): domain Bacteria; phylum Bdellovibrionota; class Bdellovibrionia; order Bdellovibrionales; family Bdellovibrionaceae; genus Bdellovibrio. The sequence goes on along the minus strand of NZ_CP178624.1, from coordinate 2,087,135 downwards.
CGCGGGCAGATAGTAATCATTCACGGTGTTAAAGTAAGGTTTTCCTTTGGTCATCGCAAAGCTCATCGCATTTTTGCCTGCCACCCATACTGGCATATTCGCTTTTTCGTAAAAGAAATTAAAAACCGTCTGAGGGACAGAGCCCACAAACACGAAATATACATGGCCAGGCTTCAACGTCGATAAATCTGCAAACTCCTGAGGAGAAAGAAGATGCATTTGTTTTTGATGTTTCAGTTCTGTGGCATTGGATGACTCAAATCCTGCTTTCTTGCCGAAAACTTTCGAAAATGTATCCATCTCTTGGGCATTAAAAGGTGAAACCACGGGAACGATAATCGCTTTTGAAGAATCTAACTTACTTGCCGCAGATTTAGCGGCTTTACCATAAAAGAATAATCTCTGAGGCGCAAAAATTTGGGTGCCAATGCCATAGGCTGGAAAATTGAAATGAGATTCTGAAACCGCCGCAAAACGCTCGACAAAGCGTTTGCCATCTTCAGAAATGTCTTTCATTTCCGGCAGAGATTTCAAAATACTTTCGGTGTTTGCAGTAGGAAGGTTCACTAGAGCCAAATCGTTCATCGACGGCAGCACAGAAAGCTTATCGCCTTCAATCACAGCACCTGGTCCCCAACCCAAGGGTTGCAGGCGAAGATATTTATCAGCATTGGCCACTTTTGAAAAAACCGCGCCGTAGCCGTCATCTGCACCTGAGATAGCTAATTCTACTTTAGGTACCTGGGACATCATTGCCATATGGGCGTATTTATTGATATCGACGTAGTGAACCTTGCCGGGAATTCCCTCAGGAAATGCGGGATATATTTTTTGAATTTTACCTGCAACGGCGGGTTGGTAGATGACTTCAAACTCGCCCTGGAAGCCCAAGTCTCGCAGTCGTTTCATCACAGAAATTCCTGCCGATTGATGACCAAAACCCGGAGCTTTATCGACATACACGCGAATCAATTTTTGTGTCTGCAAAAACTCTTCAGGGCTAGCGGCAAAAGCCACTAACCCTATCAGAAGAATCGCATTAAAAAGAATCGCGTGCAGTATTCTCACTAGTTAAACACCTTTGAACAGCTCATTGGCTTGTTCGGATTTGTTCTGCTGAAAAGATCCTGCATTTCGGTTAACCCAGTTTGAAATTTCTTTTCGCCTTGCTTTGCATACTCCTGGTAAGTCTCAGGAAGATTGATTCCTGTTTTTTGATAAACGATGCTGCGAGCATTTTTATAGTATTCATCTTTCGTCAGACGATCGATTTGACCAAGGTAATTATCTGTACCTTTGGTAACCATAAGCTGAACGCCTTTTTCCATATAAAGGACTTCATCAGGGAAAATTAACATTGAAGCGAGAACTTCCAGTTCTCCATTAAAGCCAGAAATAGTGTTCACCAAAGTGCGACGTTTATCGATTCTAAGCGTAACGATTCCGCCCGATGCATTTTTATCCAGGGCCGCAAGAACTTCTTTGCTATCGGCAGTGGGCATTTTATCAGTATTCATCACAACTTTGCCGGAGCTAAATTGATGCGCTACTTGTAAGTCGTAAGTCAGAGAAATGAATGGGGAGCCTGCGGGATTTCCAGCATGGTTACTCATCATTCGGCTCAGCGTGTGAGGTTGAACCAACGGAGAGATTTGTTTACCTTCGTTAACGCCTCTTGTACCAAATGTCTCAAATGTTTTAGGAAGACCTTTGAGTTTATAGAAATGAGAACCTGATCCAGCAGTCAAACGTTTCGAGAATAGGCCACCACTAATTAGCTTTCCTTTTGAATCACGAACTTCTTGAAGTTTTTCGTCTGTATCCATTCCGCGGAATAAAATATCAGCACCCTCATAATTGGGGTTGCGAATGGCATCGACGTAATCACGCCAGAAAGTTTTCTCCGTGGGTTCCATAATCGCCCATGGCAGCATTTTATCCATAGCGTTTGCAACACCAGCGCGATCGTTAGCTTTAACCATGTCGCTGAGTGATTCGTTTTTTACGATTTGCTCCCGCTCGGCAGCTCCAGCCTCCAAAGCTGCATTTTGTTTTCTAATTTGAATTTTAGAGTCAGCGTTTAAGGTGTCCATCTGACGCTTGTTACGAAGGTCTATTTGATCCTGAACGTTCGTTAAAGCTGTCGCGTATGGCAATCTGCTATCAACTGCTACATTTTTAAGGCGCGCATATTCAATCAATGCAGACATTTTCTTGTCGTCACCAAGCATCTTCAACGGTACGAACGAGGCCGTGTTCATTCGGATTGTTTGAGTCAATTCCAAGTTTCTTTGGGTAAGAGCTCGTTGGGATGTCAGGCTGCCGGCATCTGCATTGGCTTTAAGTTCAAGAAGTTCCATGGTGCTGGAAACTCCATAAGAAGAGTTGCCACCCGTTTCCATTGATAAGCCTAAACTTTTTCCTAAAGATTCAAATGTCACGTGGAGGGCAGAGTAGTTATGGTGGTGAATGTTTTGGCCGTGTGCAACGGTTGTTTTATTGCCTTGAATGCTTCCGAAATCGAAAACCAAACCAAGATTTACAAATGCTTCAAGTAAGACGAAAGGATTCGTGCGGGCAGCTTCATGTACCGTTACTACGACAGTTGCTTTGTCTTTTGAGTTATCAGACATGGAAATAAATGCGACTTCACCTGCTGGGAGATTTTTGCTGTATTTAACATCAAGATTGTACTTAGGTTTCATGACTTCTTCAGAGGGCATCGAGGGATACTGCTGATGACTTTGATTTTGGTGCATTGCCATTAAGGGATTATTGTTCCCCAGATGAATCAACGCATCTAATGACGTCTGCGGGTTCGCAAGGATTTTGGATTCAATCTTTTTGTATTCTGCATAGACCTTGTTATTCATGTCCATCATCTGCTTTGCTTGAATAGCAGCCATTTTCTGGTAGTAGGCAGAAGAATAGTCCATATAGGCGTGGTGCAAATTGGAATCGGGTGCAGCGTGATGTTGGGCAAAAACCGCTTGTGAGAGCAGGGAGCTCGTGATTGCTGCGAACGTGATTTTTGCCAGGAATGAACTGCGAAGTCTCATAGATACACCTCTTCAAGGTTCTATAAAGCAAGAGCTGTTCCGGCTGATTTCACTTATATAAGTTATGGAAACGAAAACTTTAGACGAAGGACAATTTAGGCTCGACGTCTCAGGATGAGACGCCGAGTTTTATTGATTATGAAGGATGATGACCCGGAGGAGTAAGTTCCTCGTTGTAAAGAGGGTCAACATAACGAATGCCGTGGCCGCCATTTAAAACCATCAGCTCAGCCACAGTGTATTTTTCTTCTTCGTTCTTAGTTGCAACGGAAAGAAGGAGGTGGCCCTGTTTAAGTTCTTGATCGGCTTCTTCAACCAGATCCCACTCTCCGGTACCCAGGAACTTCTGCACCCAGCGTCCCCAAGCTTCTTTCAGAGTGTGTCGAGATCCATCGGCATCAACGGCATCCACACCGTAATCGCCTTCGTAGACATGAATGTCGCCTTCCAACCAGCCTTCGCGAATGATTGCTTGGGCGGCATTCCTGGCCTGCTCCTGACTTGCGAAAAATCCCAGCGTTCTGTGCGTGGGATATTTCAAGTAATCCGGGTGGGGCAGTTGTTCGATCTCGACCATTTTGAACCTCCTTATTCAAAATTTTAAAATCTTTAAAAATGTAAAACTAAAACCTATTCAAACATTCCATCCATCGTGATGTTGTCTGCATTTCTTTGAGTCATGCGCAGCTGTTTGTAGAAAGACTTTTGGCATTGGCCACGTACCAAGGCATCCATTCCGCCAATCATTGCGGTGTAAACTTCTTCGACCGTCAATACGTTCGTTGAAGTGATAACACCCGAGCGAGGCGCCGTTGAACGAAGCTTGCTCATGAAATGGTCGCGTGAATCACAAGACATCATGCCGATCACATCAGCCTGGCGACTTGGGTTGCTTAAAGACTGAAGCATTTTGTTGAAACCAGGGCGGTACTTTTTGTAATAACCCCCATAGTTCACTTTGTTCGTTCCCGAAATAAATCTTGGCGGAGCAAAATCAGGACCGCCGCCATTTCTGGAATGACCAAAATAGAAAGCCGCATCCGCATCTTGCAAAGCGCGATCATAGTAGTTTTGCATGTAAGCCGTACGTTGTTCTTGAGATGAAGAGTTCACGTTGTTGTCCAGATACTCAGTTGCGGAAGCAAACTGAATTTCAACACGAGCGCGAACCTGGCGACCTTGTACATTTACGTTCTTAACGAACACATATGGATTGCCCGACGTTTCTTGTTGAAAGCGGCAAAGCTGAAAGTTTCCACGGCATCTGCCAGTGATCAAATCAACCAAAGCGTAATAGGCCCCGATATCGATCGAGGGACTGTAGCCCATGTTGCGAGAACCACTGCGCACAACACTTCCAGTTGTCCAATCAAGGTAGCCCATGGCCACGCGGATATCGATCAAGCCATCGTTCAAAATGCGGCCATAACGTTGCTCACACTTTGCGCGTTGATCAGCAGGCAAATTTGAAATTCTATCGTTCGCAAGGTTAGCGAGATTTTTTGCATAGCCTTCACCGTATGCTTCGAACGAATTCTGGTAGACGTATCCACGGCGTGCTTCGGCTGTGAAAGGCAAGATTAACAAACAAATAATAATTACGTGCTTCATTGAGCGTCCCCTCTGCAAATAAAGTCTAAGAGGGGACTATCACAAAGCGCCAATTAAATGGATTTAATAATCGGTGTGGCCACGCGCTTCAGAAATGCGTCGACACTGGGCGCATACTCACTGCGAAAATCACGCAGTCCAGTCAAATGCTCAGCCTCGGGTAAATTGAGTTTGGACCAATTCAATTTGTGATGCGGTTCGAAAATTTCGTCTATGTGCGCTGGAGGAATCAATTTATCCTTCCATCCGCGAATTGACAGGATTGGAAAATTCTCTGGAAATTGTTCGAGTTGTTCATGAGTGTCTTTGTGAAAATGCAAAGACCAGAACACTCCAAGCGCTGCCGTCGCAGGAATTTTCAAACCCCCGAATGGAAATGGAAATTTGTAGGTTCGCATTAGTTTCCACACCGAAGGAAGAAACCGTGCAGTAGGCCCACTGTCGCAAATCAAGGCAACAGTATCAACGCAGTGACGTTTCGCCATTGCTTCAATCGCCGAGGCCGAGGGATTTGAAAAAGCGTAAACTATTTTGTTACCAGGAATTACATTTAGCAGTTTTTCGATTTGTGCAGCATAGACGTGTTTCACACCCATTGCGCCATCCGCTGTTATCGGCAGGCGTTTAAATAGGTCTTTCGCGGTTCCGTTTAGTTGAAATGCAAATGCATCAAATCCAAACTCGTTCACCATCTTGATGTGACGGATCAGCTCGCGCTTGGAACCCTCGTAAAAATGCACAAAGAAGATCAAGTCGTTGTAGCGCTTGTTTTTAGAGAGAAAAAACTCTCCCTCAAATGGGAATTCTGATTTTGCAAGTTCGGTATAATCCATGGCCACTCCGACCACGTCAGAGTGCCAGCGCAAAGATCAGATGTGAAGATAAAAAAAGGGCTCCCTTGCGAGGAGCCCTTTTCAGAGTTTTTGATCTATTCAGTTCTTAGTGTTTGTGAACTGGATTTTTTGAAGGCCAAAGATCTGTCCAGTGAGCTGTACGACCTTCTGCTTGGTGTGTTGCCCCCAAAGCGCTCTCAGATACGATCACTTTTTCAAGAGCCGTTTCCGCAAGAACTTTACCGCACGCTTCTACAACAGCATCAGCGTCGATGTGGTGGTAAGCATAGATTTCAGATGGACGACCGCACTTAGAGTGTTTGATCACGCCCAAAGCTTCCTGACGAACACCGATCAATGAACCGATGTTATCAAGCATACCGATCTCACCATCCGCTACTGATACGACAGGAACGCGTTTACCAGCAACAGTGATCAAATCACCAGTGGATACGTCTTCAGATTTTCTCAAGTAAAGGTTGGAGTTGATGCCCAAGCCGTTTTTCAAGTAATCGTAATCGTTTTCGTGACCCAAGATACCGCAAAGTAGATCTTGAGAAGTTACTGCGATCACGTTTGCGTAGATACCGCGAGCAAGCAAAGCTTCAGAAGCTTTGATACCTTCAGTAACCATCGTGCCTAAGGCAAAGATGTTCACAACGTTGTCGCCTGGTTCGTAACCAGCGTAACCACGGTAGTCGATCAAGTAGTAAGCGCCTTGCAACACTTCTTCACGAAGCGTTTGCAAGATAGCAGCGTCATCCATAGATGCCACTTCTTCTTCATTGATCCCACCAGCAACCGGGAACTCAGCGCGAGCCAATTGACCTTCAAGGCCTTGTTTGAAGCGAGCTTGAGTTTTCAAGTATTTCAAAAGGTCTTTTTGTTCCACACCACGAGTTACCAGACGAAGCAAAGTACCAGTACGGCCTACATTGTCGTTCATAACGTGACGTTTGATTGTGTCGCACATGATCCAGTCAAGTTCGATACAAGAGAACGGTTCCCACGTGATTTGGTTCGGGATTTGGATGTCAGACTTCCATCCGTGCTGCGCACCTTCTGGAGAAAGAGAAACACCTGATGGAGTACCCACGCAGATGAATGAAGATTTCCAGTAAAGGTTGTAGAAGTATTGGTCCAAGGCACGCTTGATGAAGAAGTCGTACACAGTCATCAATGGGATGATAGGTACGCCTACGATGTCGCGCATTTTCCCAAATGCACCCACGCAAGACATAACGTTACCTTCAGCGATTTCGAAACGAAGGAAGCGGTCTGATTCTTCTTCGCCAGGAACCAAGTCAGGAAGTTTGTGGTCTTTAACGCCCAAGTCAGTTTCGTGGTCGACAACAACTGGAGCGCCGAAAATTTTACCGTCCATCGCAGGATTCAAGTTCGTTGAAGTACCAACGTCTGGAGCCATTGAGATGAACAACTCGCCCGGAAGTTTGAATGGTTTTTCACTGTCCGTTAGAGGTTTTTGTTTGTCAGTCAATTTTGATTCATCAAGCGGAGTGTTCGCAATACGAGTCAACTTTGCAGTCAACTGACCAAGCATCCACTGTGTATGCGGGTAGCTTGTCATTTTCGTGTTGATGTCCAAAGCTTGAGGGATTTCGCCGAACTCAGTCAGTTTTTTCAAGAAGTACTCTTGGTTCTTAGCTTTCAAAGCGTATTGCGCTTTCATTTCGCCAAAGATTTTTTCAGAGCGAGCAGCCAAGAATTTACCGGCCGCAGAGTTTGGATCAAGGCGTTGGTATAAAGTATCGCCACTGATGCCTTGGCCTTCTTTAAGCGCGTTCACTTCTTCTTCTTGTGGAAGAGAGCTGTGGTTGCCTGGTTGAGCTGCAGCTTTCAAGCCCCAGCCTTTCAAAGTATGTGCGATGATGATTGTTGGACGACGTTTTGAAAGCTTAGATTGCTCCATAGCTTCTGCAAGGGCGATCATATCATGACCACCGAAATCGCGGATAGCATCGAACAACTCTTCGTCAGAAACGCTGTCCAAGAATTTCTTCATATCAGGGTGTTCTTTCGCGATCCCTTTTTTCAGCGCTTTCATGTCTTGAACAAGAAGCAATGATTGAAGTTCGTAGTCTTCCAATTTGTTCTCTAGGAAGTTTTTGAAAGTTTCGCCGTCTTTTTTAGCGAACAAGGCTTTACGTTTAGAACCGTGACGTACCTGGATCACTTCCCAGCCGTTCGCAGCCATTGTGCGCTCGACACGGTCAGCATCAGTACCATTCATGATTTCTTTGTTCGTGATACGGTGACCATCAAGTGATTGACGGTTGTAATCCAGGATCCAAGTCAAAGAACCGATTTCGCGTTCAGCGAAGTCAGGAACAGCTTCATACATGGAACCTTCACGGAATTCAGAGTCACCGCAAACAGCCCAGAAGTGTGCATCTGGAACTTCATAACCGTGTTCGCGAGCGTAACGGTAAGCAAGTGCCATGTAACCCGCTTCAACTGGTGGAATGCCCACAGTGCCGGAAGGGAAGAAGTTGTGGTGATCTGGATCGTAAGCAGAGTGGTAAGATTGGAATACGAATTCAGAACCATCTGTGAATTTGCGAAGACCATTCATTGCCTGGTCAGCTTGTTCTTGAGTTAATTTTGAAAGATCGTTTTTAAGCAAAAGATCCAAAAGGTAGTTGTAAGAGTGATCCACTGGAGACGCGTGCGGTTTGTTCGCGATATGGTCGAAACCAGTTTTAGCGATCAAGTGCAAAGCACCCATGATGTGAAGTGAGCTTGCGCAAGCAGCAGGGTGACCACCGATTTTTGGGTCGCCTTTTTCTTTGTCGGAACGATGATTGGCTTGCCAGATCATTTGAGTAGAAAGGTAAAGAGCACGGCGTGCGATGATGTCCAAAACTTCAGGGTTTGCGCCCTTCAAAGATTCTGGCTTCGCATTCTTGTTCTTAGAGTCAGCCACGATGGTTCTCCTTGAGTAATAACTCGGTAATTTAACGGAGCGAAACTAGCATTCTCGAGAGGGGGAGACAAGGTTTAAGGCCTTGAAAAAGGGCTCTTTTTCCATCGAGTGACGCAGTAAGAAATAGGCTCCGTCAGCCCCGAGTTTACACCTTGAAAACTCATGGATCACGCTTCGGTCTCACAACGGTTCTACATTGGACCAAATACGAGGCTTTCATTCGAGTTTTCTGGATGTTTGGAGGGGGTAGTTAAGGTCCCTTAGTGTAAAAAGGAACCTTTTTAAGAGTGACATGCGGTTTTTTAGCCACAGAGCTCGTGAAGCCCCGGGCTATAAAGCGTGGGCTCGCTAGAAGCTTGCACCCACATAAAAGCGAACGAACTGGAAGTAAGAGCTTTTTAGGTAAGTATTTTGGGCGTCATCCATGCTTTGACGAGCGTATGTCGTGTTGTCATAGATTTGCTCAGACGTGATATTGGTCGAAATCGGTTGAGAAAAAGAGATCCAATCTGCACCCAGTGTGAAGTTTTTGATTTGCCATTGATTGCCTAAGCCAAATGATCCCGCGATGGAAGTCCCTTTGAATTTTTCGTCCTGAGGAACTTCATAATTCGAGTAGTCAATGGAACGACCAATAGCTCCCATTTTCATATAGAACGAGTTACCCAAGAATTTTTTTGTACATCACCGCGATGCTTTGCGATTTAATTTTTACGTCGCCATCCAAGTTATGCCAGAATCCACTTTCCTCTGCGCCGTAAGCTTCAACCAAAAGCAAAGAATCTGGATTGAAGTAAACACCGGCCACCACTCCGGATTCGCTGCCAACTTTGCTGGTCATTCCAACAAGCTGACCCGCGATCATCCAGTTTTTTCCAACGCGGTCGGTTTTATAAATTTCTGAAGTACTTGTGCCTTCGGCGGCAAAAGCTGAAGTTGCACCAAGGATCATTGCAAAAGCTAATAAGATTTTTTTCATAAGTACCTCGATTATATGTTTATGCTGTTAATATTCGAACTGGAAATTCGCTCTTCAGACCAATTAATTGTATTCAGGATGATTTCGCGAACCTTTACCCAATCATTCAAGTCGCTGGGAACAATCAGTCCACGAAGGTCGAAACTCATGAATTCATAGAATTTATATTCCGTCGTAAAGATAACGCGGATGGCGCCCGTTGCGGGATCATACTTGGATGAGTATGGGATCGCACCGTGCATGATGCGGGCTTTGATCTTTGCAAGCATTTCCTGGGATTCCGCCGAGAAACGCTTCAGATTTTGGACTTTATCTTTGACTACGACATCACGGTGTTTCTTGATTGAATCAAGGGCGGAACTTGTAAGACCTTGAGTAATAAGATCCAAATCACGTTGTGCGGCGATCGCGGGATCAGTGAGTAGATGATAGTCATTGAGGTGTGTTTCAATTTCGTCAACGCGGAAATAGTTTCCGTAATTTACTGACCTGCGGCCTTCAGAATTCATCAATTCCAGGCGACCCAGGCTCATTTTACCCTGGCGGACTTTTTCGTGCTCTTCAGAGTGAAGCTGTTCGTGTTGAAGAGTGGAGGTCACGCCCATCAGATTAAGTCTGAAAACATGGGGTCCTACGAAGATAGTGTCATCGACATAGTGGCCAAAATATTTATAGTTATAAAGATACAGGGGATCCAAAATCACTGGAACTGAAATTTCGGTTAGAGATTTTGAGATGGCATCGCCTTGGGAAGACCCGCGCAATTGATAACGAGTGTAGGTGATGGACAGGCCCTTTACTTTCAACGATGTTGGAAGTTTTTTATAAGTGATTCCTGCAACTTTGAAATAGCCTTCATTCAAGGATTCGATTTTTCGCACCTGTTGAATAAGATCTTTAGGCGCAGTCGTTCCTTCGCTTTTCAACATTTTGACGAATGCGTCAGTTTCCTCACTCAAGCGGTCCAAAGCGGAATAGCTTGAGGCGCACAGAAACCTGCCGCAATTTTGGCTTGCTATTGCCGAGTTCTTTGACAATAGGATCGCACTAATAAGGATTAAAGCCTTAAAGCCCCAGTTCATGATTTTTAGTGGAGCAAGGTGGATGCCAGAAGGTGTCTCAGATTGAGACACCGGCATGGGTAACTAAACATTAGGATTCAAGAACGAAGTCCCAGCGGATCTTCACAGTGCCGTCGCCTTCGATGATGCCTTTCGGAGGATTTGGGAATGGCGCAGCTGCGCGGAACGCTTCAATTGCAGCATCATCCAAATCACGCACGCCGGAATCACTCATCACTTGAACATTTACAAGTGTACCTCGGTCATTTAGTACGATCATAAGTTTTGTCACGCGATCTTGACCCGTAGAGGCAGGAGCACGACCTTCTTTAAACATTCTCGATAGTTTTTCGCGCACGCGGCCTTCCCAGTGTTGGGCCAACTGGCGGCGGATGCGGTTATAGTACGAATAGTACTTAAACTCGCGCGTGTTCAACATCGTCTCCAGACCCTGATCCACATCCTTCAAATAGTCATTCGAACGGCTGGTGTCGGCGCCATCTTTTGCGATGTCTTCGTTGTTGCCTCGACCAAGGCCTTGGCCTTGTTCCGCGCCCTGATCTTTTTTGCGATCAGCCAATTTCTGGCGTTCCAAAGCTTCGGATGCATCAAATGATTTGAATAAATCGCGAACGATTTTTTCTTTCTGTTCAGGCGTAGGTTTGGCCTCAGCCTTTGCAGTGGATTTAATTTTACCATCACCTTTAGGTCCAGTTTTTTGAGGCGCGGCTTTCTTGATATTCTGGAATTCGCCGTGCTCTTTTGCTACTGACTGTTTGGTAACGGTTTGGTTTTTCGCGCTCAAAAAGCGTGAATCTACTGGCTCCGTCTCATTGATGGAGTTTTCGCTTTGCTCAACAATTTGATTTTTAGGAACCGTCGGTACTGGAACTTTCTTAATCTGACCAGCTTCCTGTGCCTCAACCAGCTTTTGCATTTCCTCGGGTGTCAGCAAATCAATGCTGACACTTTCCTGCTTAGGAAACTTTTGCTGAAGAGTCTCTACCAAATAAAATGCGCCGAACACCAAAATGTGGACTGCGATGGAGAGCAACACATACTTTTTGAAAGACGGTGACTTCTTCATAGAACCTCGCCTCTCCTATCGGTATTATGACACCTGATAATGAGGAAGAGGTGAGCCAGTAAGCAAGAATTCGACAGAGGTCTAGGGCCGGACTTTGACGTATGAAAGGCTTTGAGTGAGAATGTAACTTCTATGAAATTTGACTGCTGGTATTTAACAGATAAAGGCCTCAGACGTGAATCTAATCAGGACTCATGCCTCGTCAACAAAGAGCTTGGGCTTTTTGTTGTAGCCGACGGAATGGGCGGACACTCTGGCGGGGAAGTCGCTTCCAGCATGGCTGTGGAGACCGTTGAAGAAATTATGCTTCAACCCGGTTCAGCGAACCGCTCACCCCGTGAAATGATTCAGCATTCTTACGAAGAAGCTTCACGCAGAATTTTTGATAAAGCTGCCAACGAAAGACCCGAACTTTCCGGAATGGGAACGACGATGGTGATGGCTTATTTACGGGGCAATCATCTGTACGTGGGAAATGTTGGCGATTCGCGCTGTTATATGTATAAAAAACCGCAGATGTGGCAAATTACTGAAGATCATTCTTTGATCAATGAACAGTTACGCGCTGGTGTGATGAGCGAAGAACAAGTTCGTCAGTTCGTAGGTCGAAATGTGATCACGCGCAGCGTGGGATATGAAAGAGAAACATATCCAGACATTATCGAAAGAGAAATTGCTCCTGGCGAAATGTTTTTGATGTGTTCCGATGGCCTTTCTGGTTTGGTTGAAGATCAAAAAATTTGCGACATCATCAATAAAAATAAACCTGACAAAGTAGTTAAAGCCTGTGTAGAACAAGCACTGGCAAATGGTGGTGACGACAACGTCACTGTTATGTTGATTCATTTTTACGAGTAAGCGGTTAGTGGATAGGGGAATTTTTGGATAAAAAGAAAGTCACGCTATTTATAGTGAGTAACCAAACGGGCAAAACCCGTAAATTGGTGCTCTCTGCAGCCTGGCTGAAAGCCGTGTCCTTTATCTCCGCCGTCGTAATCATTATCTTTGCAGCGGGTATGGTCGATTATTTCGGTTTGCTTTTGCAAGCCATGGAAAATAAACGCCTGAAAGCTGAAAATGCTCAACTTACAAAACAGTTCCAAGTGGTTGAAAGTAAAGTCAGCGCTTTGGAAAACTCGTTGGAGCGCGTAAAAACTTTCACAACCAAATTGAAATTGATCACCAACGTCGATGCCGAAGACCGTATTACGAAACTGACGATGGGACCAAAACCTGCTCCAAATCAGCCGGTTGAGGAATATGAACCAATGGAATCCCGTGATGACGGCGAGGGATTGGCTCAGCAAGACGCAACGTTTGCTAATAAAAAACCTTTGAATGATCAAGCCGGTGAACTTGCAAATGAAACCGCCGACAAAGATTACGCCTCTTTGGTTATCCGTATTGAAAAAGCGGTTAAAGAAACTCAACTCAAAGAACAATCTGTTATCGATTTGTGGGAAAGCTTATCGGAGCGTCAAAGCTTGCTAAACGCCACTCCGAACATGAAACCTGCAAAAGGTTGGATCACTTCACGGTTCGGGTACAGAACTTCGCCATTTACTGGGAAAACCACGCTGCATGCGGGTCTTGATATCGCAGCAGCACCAGGCTCGCCCATTTATGCTCCTGCTGACGGTGTCGTGATCTTTGCAAGTTATGATGAAGGTTACGGTAAGCTAGTCAGTATCGACCACGGTTTTGGTGTAACAACTCGTTTCGGTCACATGTCGCAGATCTACGTTCAAGTAGGTCAGCGTGTAAGTAAATGGGACGTTGTGGGCGCCGTCGGTAATACCGGTCGATCGACAGGACCTCACTGTCACTATGAGGTACGCATCAATGGTACACCAGTAGACCCGATCAACTATATCTTAGACGAATAGATTCTTAAAAGGCGCTACAGGCGCCTTTTTTAATGTCATAAGGCAATTGGATTTTATCTTTTTACGCTCCTACAATTTTGGTGTGGGGGTTTTATGATTCTCCGAATTTTCTCATCTTTGATTCTTTTTTCTTCTGGAGCTTTTGCGGCTTTGCCTCCGCAGTTTGCGGATTGTCTTAGTACGGAAGTCAGCTCGGCTTCGATTTATGATGTGAAAGAGATCGCGAAGGTCGCCAAGGTTAATTACTGCCAAAATCAGATGGGGTTGACTAATAAATTTGATACCATCGATCTTCTTAAAACTGGGAATGCGAACATTGGGATTTCTGTCGCTAAGACCACTTACACCCGTGAAGATCTATCTGACATGTCTAAATCCGGAACTTATGTTTTGTATGTCGATAGCAATCGCATTGCAAAAGAATATTTAACCACTCTCGCTGGACAAGGAGTGCAGCTGGTGGTGATGAGCGCCACCTCAGGATTAAGCCAGGCAGACTTGCTCACTCTGGCTCGCGTCCGCCCCTTTGTTTACAATGTGAATTCAGCAGTGATTAAAGAAGACGTGATGGCTTTGGTGCAAGCGGGTGTCACGGTCGTTTTTCGTTCGAATACTTCTGGATTAAGTCGTGAACAGATCGTAGAGATCGCTAAGGTGAACCCGTCACTGGTGACGCTTTCACCTTAGCTTTTTATCGATATTACAATGAAGTGCTGCAATTCAAACGAGTCATGCGATCATTTAACAACATGGCTTGCTTGTAGTAGGACTGCAATTGCTGTTGAGTTGTGCTGATCGTTGAGATAGTTCCTTTAAGTAACAAGTCTCCTGCGCAGTATTTGATGATTTTGCTGTCCATTGAGTTATCAAGAACACCTGAAATCATGTCACACATAACCTGAACAGTTCCCAAGTGATCCCAAGCAGCCGTGTATTGCACGTAAGTTTGTTTAAGTGTCTTACAGATAAGCGCACGCTTTTCTTCGTTGATGTTTTTATTTTGCGGAATCAAGTTCGAAAGAGCTGCCGCTTGCGCTTTGTCTTCGCGGTATTGCTGGCCAATGATCAACATTTGACCATCATTCACCTGAGAAACGTGCTTGCGAATATCAGCAGCTGATTGCGTGATATTCATTGCGATTGTCTGTAGGTCTCTGATGCCTCTGTTGTATGAAGCCATTGATTGGTCGTAAATACCAACCGTGTATTTCAACCATGACCATACAGGAGCAACACCGCTGCCACCACCGAACAATCCCACTTTAATGGAGTCTGCACCCTGGATGATATTCGAGCGATTTACGATCGAGTTATCTTTCGCAAGCTCTTCCATAGCATACTTCACACGGTCAAACGTCTTACCTTCATCACGAGCACGATCAGCATCGCTTTTCTTGCCGCCATTGTTGGCGATGTTCGAGCCTGCTGGTCCTTCCACGATGATATTCTCAATCTCAGTCAAAGTCTTTTTGATGCTTGTGATCCATTCTTTCGTGTTAGAAGCACAATTGCGGACCTCATTTGGATTTCGCGTGTTGGCTTTCGAAATTTCGCTTTCGTAGTACTTAATCGTGTTGATGCGGCCTTCAACATTCACGCGTTTGATTTTTTTCGTTTGATCCAAATTCAAAGCATCTTTTAAGTTTGCAAAGATGGATGCGGGAAAGTCAAAATCAGCCGATTTCATTCTGGCTAGATCTTCCAAAGCAGAGCGGCCAAAGAAACAAACGCTCATGTCGCCGCCATCAGCTTCACCATTGTAAGCAGCTTCAAGATCTTTAAAATCTTTGATGTCTTTAATGTATTGAGCTTTTACCTGGTCAAATTTTGTGTTCGATACCAAGTTTGTGAATGTAGAAAGCTTTTTGTTATTCAAGCTTGCTTTGTATAATGGAAGTTCCGCTCTCAACGAATTTCTGAATTCATTAAAACGGTTTTCAGCAGTCAACTGAAGGTATGTTACTTTTTTAGAGATTTTGATGTACTGACATGTGTTTTGGAATACAGCCATACGCTGATCCTGCAAAGACATATCGATAGTTTTATTTTCCATTACTTTGGTAAGCGCTGTAATACCTTTTGTTGCTACTGCACCACCAAGAACAAATGGAAGAGCCGGTGCCAGGGCTGCATTCATAGAAACTGCGAACAACGCCATTGGAGCTAGGCCATCCAAAAGCTCATTGAATGCCAACAATGCTTTACCACTCTTCATTGAATCCGTACCGCATTTGCTATTTAGGAACGAGTTATCGCCCAAAATATCACCGATAGTAGTCGTAGCGTTCATCGTAGCTGTCATCGCATCAGAAAGCTCATTGTAGTTAACGTCTGTGCCAGGACCTGCGTTCATGATTTTTTGTAAAACCTGAACGTTTTGCATCACACTTTGGCTGTTTTTCTGCAACTGATCAGCAGAAGTATTTCCAGAACAAGCGGACTTCGTCGTGATCTCACGATTCATATCCGTGATTGCTTGCATAAGAGCTGCTTGCGAGCTGTTTTCAAATAAATTACATGCAAATTCGTCAGCAACTTTTACAGCCTTCATTGTTGGGCGGCCGCTGTTATTGTTGCTGGCAGAGCTATTGTTCGAACCATTCTGATTGGGATTTTGGTTCGGTCTATTGTTATTGTTGTTATTATTATTATTGTTATTGTTTTGACTTTGATTGTTCCCGCCAGTTTGCGGACGAGGAAGTGGCCCAAGGCGATTGCCGCCTTGATTTTTATTTCCGTTAGATTGCTGGTTGCCACCGGCTTGCTGGTTGCCTTTGTTGCCACCATTGTTAGGCAGTTGCGGGCCGTACTGTGCGCCATCGTTCCCATTGCTAGGAGTTCCAGTATTAGATTGATTCCCAGTCGCAGGAGTTTCAGCGATATCAAATAGATCGATAGGGAAATTGCTTGGAGCGTTCTCCGCGGCAAATACTCTTGTTGGCATTTGCGGCGCAAAGAATCCAATTGAAAGAATGGCTGCGAGGGCGCATCTTTTAACGTTCACTTTATTCATAGAGAACTACTCCGTCTTCTGTCTAACAAATCAACGACTAACAATTTCTGCTGGTCAAATTCCGCTACTTTCCACCAAGTCTTCTGCTCTAAGCATTTGAAAAGACTTAATTTCAAAAACGTATTTCACCAGCGAATTGATTAGCCGTAACTTGAGTTGCAAAAGGCGTCCCAGGTTGAAACAGACCGTAAGGTTGGTGTCATTATGACGACAGCTGCAGCGATTAAAGGCACCTTTTGCGCCCGGATTGGGAGGGGGCTTCGTTATTTGCGTCTGATCTCTAATATAAGGGGAGTTTAGGATCTAAGATTGGAACGCTATTTGAATAGGAATAGTGTCATGGGATACATTTGGTCCATCCTATTCTTTGTTTCCTCCTTTTTATGCGCTGGAAAGTGCATGGCTGGTGTTGAGCTTTCGACGACCAAAAAACTGGTGATTCCAGTAGATAATGTAACTCCCAAAATCACTTCACAAGACGTCAATAAAGTTATCCCCACTGATAATTTGGGTGCAGAAACAACTTCCACGATGATGGGCAAAATTGCCGATAGATCTTTTAATCTATGGTTCAATTCAGATGTTGTCCAAGAAAGTCTTCTGGGTCGAGTTGTGCAGGAAACTCAAGAGACACTAAAAACAGATGTCGTTGTTCCAGCAACTACTAAAACAGGTACTTCCCATAAATTTTCATTTAGAGTTGAAGCATTTCAAGCTCTCGCAAAGATGGAATATAAAGGATGGTTGAATGCGGCCGTGAATTACAACGCGCGTGCAGCAGAAACTGATGTTCAAGTTAAAGAGAGAGTCTTCTCTGACAAAGATCTTATCGTCAGTCACAAGGGAACAAGCCGCGACAGTCTAGCTATGATAGGCCTTGCTTGGCAGTGGTAATAAGCATACGCTTATGCCATGGAAAAAATCGTATTTATCTCCGGAAAAAGAACTCCATTTGGCGCCTTCGGCGGATCACTTAAAGATGTTTCAGGCACAGACCTGGGTGTTGTCGCTGCGAAAGCCACACTTGCGGCTGCAAATGTTTCTCCTGAAAAAATTGATCATGTGATTTTTGGCAATGTCGTCCAATCGGGCGCAGACGCTGCTTATCTTCCTCGCCACATCGGTTTGAAATCAGGCGTTCCAATTAATGTCGGCGCGCTGGGTGTGAATCGTCTGTGTGGGAGCGGTTTTCAATCTTGGGTGAATGCTGTTCAAATGATTCAAACCGGTGAAGCCACTGCCGTTCTTGCAGGTGGTGTTGAGCAGATGTCACAAATTCCTTACGTTGCCAGAAAAGTTCGCTTTGATGGTATGCGCATGGGGAATTTCGAGCTTGAAGATATGATGACGTCAGCATTGACGGATGCTTATGCGGGAACTCCGATGGCCATCACTGCCGAAAATTTAGCAGTGAAATATTCCATCACTCGCGAAATGGTCGATAAATATTCAATTCAATCTCAAACTCGTTACAAAGCAGCTTTTGATAAAGGTTACTTTGCAGAGGAGATTGCCCCTGTAACAGTGGAAACTCGCAAAGGTTCTGTTGTTATTGAAAAGGATGAACATCCAAAGCCGGATTCCACTTTAGAAAAACTAGCAACGATGAAGCCTGTCTTTAAAAAAGATGGCGTGGTAACTGCGGCTGGTGCCTCCGGAATCGTTGACGGTGCTGCTTGTTCTTTATTGATGGGTGAAAGCAAGGCGAAAGAGCTGGGTTTGAAACCTTTAGCTCGTATCGTAAGTTATGCTTCTGTGGGGTGTGAACCAAGCATCATGGGTATCGGTCCTGCTGGTGCAGCTCGTATGGCTTTGCAAAGAGCTGGTTTGACACTAGAGCAAATGGACTTGGTCGAAGTAAATGAAGCTTTCGCAGCTCAGTACTTGGCCGTCGAAAAAGAATTGAAACTCGATCCAGCAAAAACAAACGTAAATGGTGGCGCGATCGCCGTAGGACATCCTTTGGGTGCTTCTGGGACTCGTATCATGAATCACCTGGTTTATGAACTTCACCGCAGAAATGCCAAGTACGCTTTGGGTTCTGCTTGTATCGGTGGCGGTCAAGGTATCGCTATTATTATCGAAAGAGTTTAAATGGATAACAGCCTGAATTTGCACCAAAGAGTGGCCCTGATTGCAGGGCCGATGACGACAACAGTTTCTAGCATCGTAATGACTTTGACCAGAATGGGTGCAGATTGTGTGATTTTAGATCCTGATAAAACGGTGGCATCACCATTTATCAATCAAATCAACGACGCGCGCGAAATCAGCGATAAATACGGTCGCGCGATGGCTATCCAATCAGAACTAAAAACTCCAGAACAAATCAAAGACGCTGTCGGTAAAGCGGCAACAACTTTCGGCGGCTTGGATATTTATATCGACGCCAATATGATGCAAAAGCCTTCACCGATTCGCATGGATGGTGGCATTGATCTGGTTGATGAGTTGTTGGATCGCCATTTGAAACTTCCATTGATGCTAACCCAAGCGGTCATCGGTTATCTGAAAAGCCGTAAAAAAGGTCGCATCATTTATCTATTGAATGATTCTCCCGTGGCAAAAATCAAAGAAGACGTTATGGGACACGGTGTGCGTTCGGGTCTGATTGATTTTGCTGGTGCTTTGGCGAAACAAACTTCTGAATTTAATGTAACTGTGAACACACTGACCGTGGCGTTGACGGAGGAATACATTTTGGCTCACGATCCAGAATCTAAATCCATCAAAGAAGCGATGGAAAAAATGAAACTGATCGATCCGTCATTGAAAATCACCGAAGCAGATAAGATTTCTCAAACAGTGGCATTCCTAGTAAGTCCAATGGGTGCGACGATGAATGGTCAGAAGTTCTCTTTGTCGTAGGTCAACCGGATGAACTTAATTTTTCGTCTGATTTATACATTTTTGATTTCGCGCTTTCGCAGTAAAGTGGGGGCGTTGGAAGAGTGTCGTACTCCCTATCGCTGTTGGCCCACCGACTGTGATGTCTTGGGTCATATCAATAATGGCGTTTATTTTTCAATGCAGGACTTGGCCCGTATAGATTATATGATTCGCATGGGCGCAGCTCCTAAGTTTTCGGCCAACGGATGGTATCCCGTCGTGGCTGCGGAGCGCATGCGCTTCAAAAAGTCGATAAAGCCTTTTCAGAAATTTCAGATCTCCACACGTTTGGCTCACTGGGATGATAAATACACCTACATCGAGCACAAGTTTTTGGTTAAAGGGGAGCCGGTGGCGTGGGGAATGATTCGCGCGAGGTTCTTGAAAAAATCGGGCGGCTTGGTGTCCACTGAAGAACTGTTGGGCGTGTTGGGTATTCCTTTGCAGAAGCCAGAGATGCCAGCCCACCTGAAAGCCTGGGCCGAAGCCGAAGACCGCCACATCGAAGCAGTCCTTCCTACTAAATCTTAGATTTTAATGCTTATCAAATCGTGCGGAACTGGTGTCCCAAATTAGCGTTTAGCGATGATATGGTAGACGTGCCAGAACTTATCGGGACCGATGGCGGTTTTTCCCATGCCCTTGTCTTCGGATATTTTAAAAATAGGGAACGATTTTAGCATTTCGCGAATTTGAGATTCAGAATGGCCAGTGCAATGGCCATTTTTAACCCATTCATCCTCGGGTCCGAAAAAGTTCGCGGCAAATACGCATTCTTTCGCAAATGAAGCTTCGATTACTTTCCAAAACTCAGGAAAGGCTTCTGATTTACAAAAGGGCAGGCTTAGGGCTGCGTAGATCAAGGAAGCCGTTGGCAGACTTGTTAGTTTTTCGAACTCGGATTCGATGACACTGAGTCTTGAACTTTGATCCGCTGTTAAATTGTTTTTTAAAATTTTAATGCCTTCGGATTCTTTCTCGACAGCCGTTACTGTCCAGCCGTAATTAAGAAGATGAAGTGTATCTACGCCAGGCCCAGATCCCAATTCAATCGCAGTTTTAGGCATTTCATTTGAAACCTCTTTCAAGGCATTCAACAGCAAAGCCCGCACCGGACGATTCTTAATCTTTTCAAAATAGTCATTCCAAGACATAACTCGCCTTAGATTTTAATTGTGCGCAGGATCTTGTCAGCTCGTTCAAACTCTTCTGGCGCCACGTACAGACGATCGATGATACGAGTGCCTTCATAGCGGCGGAAGATTTCGGTCGACTGATTGATCGGAGTCGGATGGCTCCAAGGATCTAATTGATCGACGACGAAGATTTGCGACGCGCGCTCTTCGGGGGAAGCCGAGTGATATTTAGACAAGCGTGCGTGTGACGACGCCCAAATGACTTCCAGGCCTTCTTTTTCCAAAGCTTTTTTTACTAACTCTGGACGATCGGATTCCGTCGTATTGTGCTGCTCTAGCAAAACTTTGAACGGACGACGTTGTGCAATTCTTTGGGCCCATGGATTGTTCGCAGAACGCAAATGCTCGTGCAAACGGTAGTCATTGTACAAAGTGTATTCATCAATATTGCCTGGCAATTGGAATGTGCAATCTGGTGAAGTCAGATAGCGATTCAGCATCTCTTCATAGATGATCGACTTATGATGTCCGTAAACCATCAAATGCATGTGGTGGCGAGATATCAAGAAATCGTCGAAGGAATAAAGGGCTCTGCGGTTCAAGGCAAGATACAATTTATCTTCCACGCGGTGGAAAGTCATATTTTGAATCAACCAGTGAGAGTCGATTTTACCGTAGTTCGTTCCACAGAAATAGGAATCGCGCTCCAAGTAATCCATACGATCGGCATCGATTTCAGAAGAAACCAATTGCGAAAGAATAGGGCGGAAGTCCACTCCGTTATCCATAAAGAAATCATCCGGGCAGTGCAAAGCCTTATCGATCAAACAAGCGATATAGATAGGTGCGATATCAGAGAAGTTTTTTTCGATCGTCGTTGAGATGTTCGAATCAGTAACGTACTTGATCGTATAGTCTTCGTGATTCGCACGGCGATTTTTATACATCACTGTGTGCGCGGCATCTCCGTACTTAAGCTCTTCATCGTAAAGTTTGATTTTAAGTTCCGATAATTGCGGCATCACCGTTTCAGTAGTGTGCGACAGTGGCCCGTGACCCACATCATGAAGCAAAGCTGCCAAGCGAACCGTTTGGCACAATCTCGTTTTCACAGAAGGTTTTGAGAATGGATAAATACGGAAGATAGAATCAAACACTCTTCCCACCATGTGAGCAACGCCAACGGAATGCAGATAGCGATTGTGAGTGGCGCCAGGGAAACTCATCTCTGAGAAACCTAGTTGTTTGATGGCGCGAAGACGTTGGTATTCAGCGGTGTCTAAGATAGCTACTTCAGGCTCTGCATAATAGATCGAACCGTGAATGGGATCTCTGATTTCCACTAAAAACCTCCGCGAATGGGTGCTGAAACTAGGCAGATCTATATATGTAAGGTCAAAAGAGGGCTGTCAATCACAGCCAATTAGGCATTTTTGAGGTCAGGACGAGAGCACTAGCCCTAGCCCTGAGACATTTTCTTATGGTCTAGATACAGAATCCCGTATTGCTGATATGTAGTAATTTCAATAAGTTATGCCGCATCATACCCTCTGTTGACCTGATCTTTAGCCCAGATTTGCACTTTTTTGAGACGTATCACTTTAGGAATTTTGAGACACACCGATCAGTAAGGGGAGAGATGAACTACCCATCGGTACCAGTAAGGTGCCTCGAGTTTCAAGGATCGAAACTCGGTAAATCTTCAAGGAGGAGGAATTATGGGTTTACGTATTAACACGAATACAGCTTCGTTGAATGCACAAAGAGTTTTGTGGGGCACGAAGATTGGTCTTGATAAGAGCATGGAAAAGCTTGCTTCAGGATTCCGTATCAACCGCGCTGGTGACGATGCAGCCGGCCTAGCGATCTCTGAGAACTTAAAAGCTCAGGTTCGCGGTCTAAAACAAGCATCACGAAATGCTCAAGACGGTATCTCCCTAGTCCAAGTGGCTGAGGGCTCGATGAATGAGATCTCTGGGATCTTGATTCGTCTAAGAGAATTGTCTGTACAAGCAGCTTCTGACACGGTCGGACCGACTGAGCGTCAGTTCCTGAATGTGGAGTATGATCAATTGGTATCTGAGATCGATCGTATCGCAGAAGGTACAGAGTTCAACGGAACTCAACTTTTGGCGGGTGTCGGTTCTATCTTGGACTTCCAAGTAGGTACTAGAAATAATCCAGAAATCGACCGTATCTCTTTCGATGCTTCAAAAGCTGACGCAAACTCTGCGGCACTTGGTGTAAACTTGACGTCTGTAGCTGATAAAGCTTCTGCGCAAAATGCACTAGCAGCGATCGATACAGCAATCGTAAGCGTTTCCGCGATGAGAGCTGACTTCGGTGCGATCCAAAATCGTCTTCAATCAACTGTTTCTAATATCCAAGTTTCAGTTGAGAATATGTCAGCCGCTAACTCTCGTATCAGAGATGTGGATGTAGCTGAAGAGACATCTGAAATGACTAGAAATAATATCTTGTTGCAAGCAGGTACTAGCGTACTAGCACAAGCGAACCAACAAGCTAACGTAGCACTTGGACTCTTGAACAAATCTTTCCAAGGTTAATAGTCACATGAACTTATCCTAACAAGGATGCTAGGGTAAGTTCCGACTCCGACCATGAAAGACCGGTTCACGATCTTATCTTCAATGATCAGATCACCCTCATAGAGAACACTCATCAAAATTGGTGAGTGGTTCCGAGTGTACAAAGCCCGAAGCTCACTTTACGAGCTGACAATTGATCTCTGTTTCCTGCGAACGGCACCCCATAGAAATATGGGGTACCATATTTCTACTGGATAGTTAGAAATTGGAAATTGGAAGTTGATCGGGGATGGTATTTTGTTTTTTCTTTTTTTCGACGGAGTCTTCCGTTGATTGCGACTTTCTTGTCGCTGACTGCTCGTGTGCTTTGCACACTCGATGTGATCTAAAAAATTCCCTTAGAAATAATTTAAAAAATTTGAATGAAACTGGACTCGAGTGACTTCATTTTTTTTCCGATGAGAATAGCGTCAGCTTATCGCAAGCAGACAGATTATTAATTTAACAGACGCACGGATCGCGTCTTATGCCAATGGATGGCAACACTTCACGGAGGAAGAAACATGATGCACGGAGGATAGAGTGGGATTAAGAATTGGTACAAACGTGTCAGCGTTGAATGCACAAAAAAACCTGTACATGACACGAATCAACGCAGATAAATCAATGGCAAGATTGGCTTCTGGACAAAGAATCAATCAAGCTGCAGACGATGCTGCGGGACTTGCGATTAGTGAGAATTTGAAGGGTCAAATTCGTGGTATGCGCCAAGCTAACAGAAATGCCAACGACGGTATCTCTTTAGTTCAGGTTGCAGAGGGTAGCTTGAATGAAGTTTCCAATATGCTTATCCGCTTGAGAGAGTTGGGTGTGCAGGCAGCTTCTGACACTATTGGTAATACAGAAAGAAAGTTCCTGGATGTCGAGTATCAACAATTGAAATCTGAGATTCAGCGTGTAACTGAATCAACGAAATTCAATGGATATGAGCTTCTAAATGGAACGGGCGGAATGATTGATATTCAAGTTGGTGTTAACAATGATCCATTCCAGGATCGTATTAGCTTCAACGCCGGTGCAGCGAACTCATCGCTGGACTCCTTGGGATTGACTGCGGAATCAGTTGGTACCAAAGAAGGCGCTCAAACGAGCTTGAGCTTAATCGATAGCGCTTTGACTTCGGTAAATGCGATTCGTGCGAACTTCGGTGCGCTACAAAATCGTCTGGTTTCAACATCGAATAACTTGTTGATTGCAGATGAAAACTTGTCAGCAGCGAACTCTCGAATCAGAGATACTGACGTGGCAGCAGAGACTTCTGAGATGACAAGAAATAACATCTTGTTGCAAGCAGGTGTGTCTGTATTGGGTCAGGCGAATCAGTCCCAACAATTGGCACTGAAACTCTTGGGCTAAGAGCTTAAATAACGAAAGTTTCTATTCAACCCCCGGTGGTAAAAGCCTCCGGGGGTTTGTTTTTCGTTTCAATTGATTTTCAAGACGCCACATTTCGCAAAAAGTCAGAATAAACGGTTGATTCATGGCTGCAAATTTGGAATTTAGAGCCATGAACAAAATCGCCGCATTTTTACTTAGCTGCCTGACTTCTTTTTCAGCATTTGGTTTCTGGGATTTGAACGACGTTTCTTACCTGATGCCTCTTCCCCGCAAAGTGGGGCAAGACCAACTTTTAAGTCTGAAATCAAACGGCGCGGGCGGGCCGATTTTACCAGTTCGTTTCATGGACACGATTCCACCACTGTCTCCAGTGATGACACAGGATCAGACCAACGAAGCTTTGCGTGTCGTAGCGATGCGTATTGATCCTTGTTTTCCACTTCCCACGCCACAAAATTGTCAGCGCCAGCTGCGTTTAGTGTGGCAGCCTTTAGAGGACGGTCGTTTCAAAGCTCAAACAGTGGATGCAGCACTTCACTCTTTCTATGTTTTGACAGATGAAGAGTTCATTTCTTTGCTAAATGACCTGCAAGCTTGGAAGTACAAATACCAAATGAACACGACGGGTTTACCATTGCAAGTTCACCCAGTGTGGGCTCACGTTCAGGAAAACCACTCATCCATCACTGATTTCAACAACATCGTTTTAAAATATGCGGGATTAAAAAACCTTTCCCGTGTGACGGCAATGGTTTTACGCGGTGCTGGTGACATGTGGGCTTTTGGTGGATTTGACGTTAAGGGCGGAAAGCTTCAAATGTTTAAAATTCATCGCACAGATCGCGCAGCCCAGGCCTTTATCAATCGCGCCGTTCCCGCAGACCACTTTGATCAGGGAATGATTTCTCCAGCGCCAGAGGGCAACGATACGATCAATAAGATCATTGTAAATTCGGCGAATCTGCAAACGGGAAATGAAGAACTCATCCGCAAGGAAGTTTTCGCTGCTTATCGCATCGAGAATCCTAAAGTCTTTCATGCTGAAAATATGGACTGTGTGAGTTGCCACGTGGCTCAGACGGCTCGCGACTGGGCTTTTAAAAAACGTGCTGACATCAACTATACTGATCTGTTTCAAGCAGCATCCTATCAAAACGCAAAATATAATATGCAAAACGTCACACCTATTCTGGGTCATACACAGAACATCCGTGCGTTTGGATACTTCATTGAAAACGTAGCCATCAGCCAACGTGTGATCAATGAATCTGCTGAAGTGGCAGACGTCATTAATCAGTTTGTCTCTTCCCAACGATAATTATCGGTCCTGTTTTAAGCTACATTGAAAGGCGACAGAAGTGTCGCCTTTTTCATGTCTTTCATCCACCGACTTGCGTCCCTCTCCTTGTTAGTTCCGAATAAGAGCTACACAAAAATATTTCCAATCAAGGAAGATAAAAGGAGAGATTCATGAAGAAGCTGCTCGTTGTTTTAGCTGTAGGTTTGGCAGGTATGGTCGCGAAAGCGGAAACTGCAGACATGTCTATGATGACTGATGACGTATCAATGCAGGGTGGTCGCACGTGGGTGTGCGGTATGCACTTTAAAGGTACATCTAAAGGATTCAAAATCATCGCAGGTAAATTCAAAACAACTGCGTATGGTACTTTGAAATGTACAAGTTTTAATGGCACAAAATGGAGTCGTCCTGTGAAAATCACAATGGGCGCTCATTGCATTGGGCCTCAAGTGGGTCTTGGTTGGTTGAAATTCCACGGTATCGGTGGCGAGCTTAGCTTATTCAACGCTGATCCAGACGTAATCTTGGGTAAATACTTGGCAGTAAATGGTGATGCAGCGGTGATCATCGGTGCAGGCTCTTTCAGAGCAGTTAAAGTGGGCTGGCCACAACTTGCTATGAATATGTCTATCAAACTTGACGCTGGTTTGGGTGTAACGGTTGGTCTTGATCACCTTTACATCTCTGAAAACGGTGGCGAAGT
This sequence comes from Bdellovibrio sp. HCB185ZH, assembly GCF_047302455.1. GTDB lineage: Bacteria > Bdellovibrionota > Bdellovibrionia > Bdellovibrionales > Bdellovibrionaceae > Bdellovibrio. The sequence continues at coordinate 2,060,687 of NZ_CP178624.1, read as the reverse complement.
TATTGAACCGCCAACTCCACACTAGTTTTAGTTAGAGTTAAAATGAAAAGAGGATCTGTTTTGCAGATCCTCTTTTTTTATTCGCTGATGGCTTCAGTGATGTTTTCCCACAGGACCGGATTTAATAGTTCTGAACCAATCATCAAAACCGGTTCCGCATCTTTGGCTTTACCGCGCTTAGCTTCTGTTGGCAGATGTCCGGTTCCACCGGTTTCGTTTAACCAAGAACGACGTACTGACAAGGAATTCGAAACAAAGATGTGTGGAAAGCGCTCCAACTCTTTTTTATTAGCGCGGCCGTATTCAAAAGTACTTAAAACAGCATAGTTTTTGTTACTTTCAATCAGTTCCAGTTTTTGAAAGCCTAACTCTGTCAGATATTTAAACTTCTGACGTCCCGGGGATTTCGAGGTAAAGATCAAATCCAGATTTCCGGAAAGAAAGTTCGCTTCAAGTTCATTTAAGTCAAAGATATCCAAGGTGATTTTTGTGACGCCGACTTCTTTAAAGCACTGGCGACATGTGTTCATCGCAAAGTCTGAAAGACCTTCCAAAGTACCTATGTGAAGTTCGCCGACCATTTGGTTATTGCTGATACCTTGCAGTTCCGTTTCCAGTCTGCGTATGGATTTTTCAAAAATTTCTGAGAGCTGAAAAGCGACGGCCGTCCAACCAGATTTTCTTTTCGCTGAACGATCCAAAAGAACGATTTTTAGTTCGTCTTCGATTTTTGCGATAATTCGGGAGAGTTGGGGCTGGCTGAGTCCCACGTGCAAGGCGGCAGCAGAAAGATTTTTAAAATTCACAGCTTTCGCTAAAATACTCATTTCATAATACAACTGCTGCATCTGAGTTCCTATGACTTCTTAATGTAATTAATGAAAGCAATAAATCCGATGGCCATCGCTAGACCAAAACCAATAAAACTCATAGTTGGAATTCCGGCGATATGATTTTCTGTCGGGTGAACGGAAATATAGGCTGAACTTAAAATCAAAGAGCCGATAATCACGCCTAAGAATAAAAGATTAAAAGAAACCTCGATGGATTTCTTTAGATCAGTTAATTCTGCCACTTTTAGGCGGAAGGAGTGGTCAGGGCTATTGATTTTTCTAAAATAGAAATTCAGCTGACGAGGCAAGGCATTCAGAAAGCTTCGGGATTCCCGTGCAATCTGCGACATCTCGTCCATTACTCTTGCCGGACCTAATTGAGTTTTTGCCAGGTCCCCAGCAAAGGCCAATGAGTATTGAAGGAAGTCGAAATCTTTATGAAGTTTTCTGCCAATGCCCTCAATAGAAATAATCGATTTAAAGAACATCATAAGTTCGGTCGGAACTTTGATATGATGTCTTGCCGCAATTCCCGAAGATCTTAAAAGCAATTTACCCAAATTAACGTTTTTAAGTGTCAATCCATAGTAAGGAGCAATCAATTCACGCAGTTCCTTGGCGAACAGATCCACGTTCACTTGATCCGAGAAAGGAGCCAAATCCACGTACTCGAACGCCAAACGTTCATAATCTTCTGTGGAAAGTGCCAAAAGCATATTTGCAATTGTCGCTTGAGTGCGTTTATTCAAACGTCCCACAACGCCAAAGTCGATAAGGCCGATGTGATTATCAGGCAGAATAAAGAAATTTCCTGCATGCAAATCACCATGGAAAAGGCCGTCTTCAAACACCATTTGCAGATAAGCACCCAAAGCGCGCTTAATCACCTCGTGAGAGTCGATGCCTTCGCGAGTAAGCGTGGGTTCTGCACTTAAGGGAACTCCAGGAAGTGCTTCCATGATTAATACGCGCTCAGTGGAAAGATCCAGGTGAACTCGTGGAATTTTTATTGTGGAATCGTCTTTGAAGTTTTCTTTAAAGCGGCGAATGTTATTTGCTTCAACGATAAAGTCAGTTTCAAGCTCCAGAGTTTTAAAGTACTCCTGTACGATCGCTTGAGGATTAAAGGGACGACTTTCTGGAACATAGGTTTCCAAGAGGTCCGATAGCAAATAAAGAACATTCAAATCGTCATTGATAGTTTGGATGATGCCCGGACGTTGAACTTTGATAACTACGTCTTCGCCTGTGGAGAGGCGGGCCTTGTGAACCTGCGCGATGCTCGCTGAACCTAAAGGCTCGGGCTCAATACTGGAAAATGTTTTATAAAGCATCTCGCCGAATTCGTCCTTTAAAACACCTTCAATAACTGAAAAGGGCAAAGGCTGAACACGATCATGGAGCTTTTCGAATTCATTGATATAAGCTTCAGGAACCAAATCGGGACGAGTCGCTAAGAGTTGTCCCAACTTTACGAAAGTGGGACCTAACTCTTCAAAACTCATACGCATCCGCTCTGGCATTGAATAGGTTTCAATGTCAGAGGATGCATTCAAGCGGTCGATGATGAATCTACCGAGTTTTACCTTTTCCGCGACCTTGTGAAACCCGTGCTTTGCGAACACCCCGACTATCGTTCGAAGTCTGGCCGCGTTTTTTAGAGTCTTTCCGATTTGGCTTCCGGTCTTTAAGGCTGTCACTATTCTTCTCCGAGTTTTCGTCATTATCACGAAGTTTGCTTTGCTCGGCAAACAGCAATTTCTTACTTAATTTCGGTTTGTCCTGAGAGTCTTCTCTGTTGGCTTTACGTAACTCTGCCGGGCCCAGGATCATGCGGAGCAGATTTTCATCCGGTCCCTTTTTCTCTTGGCCTTCGTTAGCAGGGCGGAATTGGAAAGCTTTCTGTTGCTTTTCTTCGCGTCCACCTTGTTCTTCGCGTTTATCACCAAAGAAGCGTGATTTCTGATTTGGATTCCTAGTTTCGTTCTGAGTCTTCTTAGGACCGCCACGTTCTTGATTGCGACGATTTTTTTGGTCCTTGTGACCTTTACGATCTTCACGAACGCTAAAGGACTTTTCATCCTTAGGGCCACGGCGATCTGTCTGACGACGATCCTCACCACGACGGCGGTCCTCACCGCTCCATTCGTTATTTTGTTTTTCTTTCTTACGCAGACGATTCAGATACTTTTCGGCAGATTTAGCGGCTGGGGATTTACCTTCGCCAGTTTCGTCGTCAAATTCCTGATCCATTTCGTCTTTGATTTCCATGCCAGCTTTAACAAAGTTAATTTGACCCAACTCCGGATCAGCGGCGGAAACTTGGATACGGATATTATCGCCGATATTATAGGACATTCCCGAACGCTTCGCGATCAGGCGCAGGTTTTCTTCGTCGAACTCCCACTTGTCATTACCAAGGTCGTCCAGGCGAACCAACCCATCGATATCGTATTCACGAAGGAGGACAAAGATACCAAACTTTGCCACCGAACTGATCATGCCATCGAACTCTTGACCCAGGAATTTTTCCATGAAGCGGGCTTTTTTGATCGATTGCACCTGACGTTCTGCTTTTGTAGATCTTTGCTCGGCTGCGGATAAAATTGTTCCTGCTGAAGCCAGATCATCTTCGCTCATCAGGCGGTATTGATTGCTTTTAACCACTTGAGTTTTAAGCAGACGATGAATGATCAAATCGGGGTAACGACGGATCGGGGAGGTAAAGTGAGCATAGAACTCAAAACCCAAACCAAAGTGGCCCACATTGTTCGGGCTGTATTTAGCTTGGCTCATTGATCTTAGGGTCAGGATATTTAGAATTTGTGCTTCGGGGCGATTTTCAAACTCTTCCAAAGCTTTCGTCAGTCGTTTTTGTAATTTGCCCTGACCTAGCTTCGTTTTGCCACCAAAGGTCGCCATGTACTTTTCAAGAGTACGGATAGCCATTTCATTCGGTGGTTCATGGATACGATAAAGAGCAGGAACGTTTTTACCGTGAAGGAATTTTGCCACACCCACGTTTGCAGCAAGCATCATCTCTTCAATCAGGCGATGGGCGAACAGGCGTTCGGAACGTTGAATATCAATAGGCACACCAGCACCATCGATAACCAATTCCGTTTCTGGGATTTCAAGATCCAAAGAACCTTCTTTAAACCTTTTCGCCATCAGAATCTTTGCCAGGTCGGCCAGGCGAAGGATGTTGTCCTTCACATGATTGAACTTTTCATCCCCATTGCCGTCGATAACTTCCTGGGCTTGACCATAGGTTACGCGAGCTTTGCTTTCCATCACCGCTTCATAGAAGTCGGATTTGGTCATCTCACCGTTAAAGTCGAACTGCATTTCTGCAACCATGCACAGGCGGGGAACGTGAGGATTCAAAGAACAAAGTCCATTACTTAAAACTTCTGGAAGCATCGGCACCACAAAGTTCGGGAAGTAAACGGAAGTACCGCGTTCATAAGCATCACGGTCAATGGCTGAACCAGTTTGTACATAGTGGCTGACATCGGCGATGGCAACGTAAAGCAGGAATCCTTCGCTGTTCATTTCCACATAAACAGCATCGTCAAAGTCTTTCGCTGTCGCGCCGTCGATTGTGATCAAATCAATGCCGCGCAAATCTGTACGGCCTTTATAATCTTTTTCTTCAGGAACTTCCTTAAACCGTTTGGCTTCTTCCAAAGTGTCAGCAGAAAATTCCTGAGGAATGTTAGAGGACAAAATCACGCGTTTGATATCAGTAAGTGGATCTAAAGCATCTCCGATGACGGAGGTCACTTTACCAGTAAAGGGCTTTCCGTCCTCCGGGTAAGTCAGAACTTCAGCAGCAACCAATTCCTTATCTTTTGCCTGCATGGAGTCTTCGATTTTAATCTTAAGATCCTGGCCCCAACCTTTGCCTTCATCACGTAGAATTCCGATTTTATCATTCAGACGATAAAAGCGGCCCACAAAAGTTTTCGTTCCTCTTTGTACGACACGGATAATGTCGCCGCGGAAGCGATCGCTGTTTTTTTCAGGGTAGACTTCGACGGTGACCTTATCATTGGTCATCACGCCTTCCATAGAGTTGCGAGGAATATAAACATCGGGGTGTTCCTTATCTTCAGGGATAAAGAAACCGAAGCCATCTGGATGTCTTTTGATTGTGCCGGTAAGGATGGACTTTTTATGAGTGCTCAAGGTTGCTTCCTTTACTAAGACTAATGGTAGCACACTTGATTGGGATGTCGAAAAAAAAGGGACCCTCGGGGTCCCTTTTTAAGGAATTAAAACTTTGCTAAAACACCCAGTGTTAACAGTTGGGCATTTTCGGTTAGATTACCGTCAGCATCGGTGAAACATTTTTCATCTGCGTGATCAGAGCGGTACTCTACATAGACGTTCAGATTTTGATTGAGTTCGATTTTATCATTCAAAGTCAGGGAATTTACGGTGTCTGCAGTGCCATAAACGGCTGCATCAAACTCAGTTAAATGCTGAGCCCCGCGGATCATTTCATAGCGAGCAGCAAAAGAGTTGTTCCAAAGTTTATAATTTACCACCACTCCCAGATCGTTTGTCCAATTGGCGATATCGGAATTTGGCTTATAAGATTTGGAATCGTTCATGACTGCAATCATCCAAGAATCGTTGATACGATAGGACGCCCAGACGTTGCTAGATGTGTTTTCAGCTGTCCCAAGCGTCGGTGCCTGCGCAGAATCTTTACCAAAATAGTAACCGACGAACCATTGAAGGTCGCCCAATGTACCATTCGCAGAAATTTCTGTGGTTTTTGTCGGTGTATAGTCATCACCAAACATGTTGTACTTGGACTGATTATAAGTTGAAACCGTTGCCGTCAAAAGATCGCTCATCACGTATCTTGCGCGCAAACCTTCACCATAACCTGGAGTGATTCCTTGAAATGCGATCGAGTAGCCGTAAAAAAGATTTTCTGATCGTAAAACGGATTCATAACCCATGGTCGTCAAGAAACGACCTGCACCTATATATATGTTAGGAAGTGGCTTGTAGTAGACCTCGACCTGATCCAACATTCCCAGATCGCTTGTGGATTTAGTTTCTGGCGTCGTCGCAGTTACATAAGTAGTTGGTGTGTAAACCAGGCGAGCCAACACGGAGATCTGTTCCGTTTCTTTCTTGGCTAGGATTTGGCTGGTATTCAGACGGTAAGTTTCATTGGGTGCAGCGCCTGAAAACGGGATGGCAATACCATCTTGCGAGAAGTTATAATCGAAGGCGATCTCACCATTCACAGTGATTCCACCAATATCAGCAGCATTCACAGAAGAAGCAGCGAGAGTTATGAATGCAAGTAGCTTAAAAATACGCACCAGTTTCTCCTTTATAAGTTTTGTTTATTGGATTCGTTCATCTTCATTTTGTCATTTCCCCACTAAGAGAACAGACCTAGGTCCAGTTAAATGACATAATCATGTAACATCACTGGACCATCATCGAGGTTCTTAAGACTAGATTGGGATTTTGCGTCAATCAAAGTTGTTTTGCCCCTAAGTAAACGGCGATTTCCATGTGGATATCTTGAAATTTTTTGTGCGCGCGTGTGAGTTTTTTAGAATGATTTGTCTGCATAAAAATCGCTGCCAATGCGGATTTGCGTGGAGTGAGTTCGGAAATTTTTTGAAGTCATTTTTTTAAGAAACATAAAAATTTTGATGAACAAAACTTTCTGATTTCCGCGAAGTAATTACTCCATTTTTTGTAGGATTCCCGTGTTTCCCGGCATTTTTGTTGTTGATCTTGCCGAAGGTCCTATTTAGCATTTTTTGTATAAACAAAGCTTTTAAACGAATTGAAAGTTCAAATTTGCAACGAAATTGAAAGGATGCATTTATGAAAAAACTTTTAGTGATCGCAGCTACTCTTGCAGCTAGCTCAGCATTCGCAGGCGTTAAATTGGAAGTACGTTCCGATTACGTTAACACTCCAGACTTCTCCGCAGCTAATGGCGCGAACGTAGCGGGTAAATCTCTATTTACACCAAACGTAGCTCGTCTTTACTTGAATGGTAACGTTGGTGAAGCAGTTGTTGAATCTGCTTGGAACTTGCGTTCTTTCGCACCAGTAGTTGTTGGTACAGATCTTTACAAAGTAATGACTGTTGACCAATTCGTTGATCATCTTTGGGCTGGTAAAGCTATGGGCGCTTGGATGTTCAAAGCTGGTAAGCTTGAAGTGAACACTGGTGGTTTCGAACGTCAAAAAAACCTACACGGTGATACTTACCTAGTTTCTTTGGCTAACAACGGAGCTGGTGGTTACGCAACTGCAGCATCTGCTGATGCAGCTTTGATCGCGAACCCAGAAAACTCTTCTGGTATCTCTGCAGCTTTCTCAATCACTGAAAACCACAAGTTGGAAGCTCAAGTTACTAACCAAACAAATTCAGTTACAGTTGATGGCGGCGCAGTTTCTACTGACAAACGTCACAACATGGGCTTGAACTACCTTGGTTCTTTCATGGATAAAATGTTGGTTCTTAACTTGAACTACACTTCTGGTGCTGGCGATGTTCAAGGTGCTGGTCATGAGCAAGTATTCCAAGCGGCTTCACTTCGTGTTGCTCCAATGGCTGACTTGACTATCGATCTTGAGTACTTTGCAAACAGCGATAAAACTGTAACAACGACTTCTACTGAAGCTAAAACAACTTCTACAATTATCGAAGCTCGTTACAACATCAACGGTTGGATCCCAGTTCTTAAGTACGAAATGTCTGAGAACAAATCTGCAGCTGGCAACACAGCTCAAGATTTCAAACGTGATGCTTACGCAGTTGGTGTTGAGTACGTACCTAAAGCTGACGAAGCTTTCCGTTACCACGTAGCTTACTCTTCTGCTAAAGACAAAGACTTCGGTACTGGTGCTGGCGACTCTACAAAAAACATGGTCGTAGTTGGTTTCAAATACACTGGCGACATGGCTAAGTAATTTGATTCTCACAATCTGAGATCATAAAAAAAGCCCAGGGCAACCTGGGCTTTTTCTATTCTGCGATGATTGACTTATAAGAAGCTGCGATTCGAGCAAGCAAACTTCGCGTCCCTGCTACATATATTGGAACGAGAGTGCCGCAATCGCTGCCTTGGCAGACGAGGTTTATCTCATTGAAGTTCCCGCTGTCCATGGACTTCAAAAAGTCATCCATCTCAACATGAAATCCTTGAGTTCCGTCTTCTTTAACAAAATACAGAATTTCTCGGGTGCTCAATTCCTTGAGGTTAGATTTTTTTCCTATGGCAACAAAGATCGTGCCTTGGATTCTATAGGTGCCAGGCGATTTGTCTAAAGAGAAGATAAATTTGTTAAATGATAGCAGGCTGTTCACGAATGTAACGCTGATATCTTTCATCTCTTTACCAACCAAAAACTCTATTACCGATGGATCTACTTTGCCCTTAAAAATCAGTCCTAACTCTTGCTGAATAAATTCACTAAATTGAATTGCGCTGCCAAGTTTAGTGGCAGTGTTCGATTTTAAATAGCGGAAAAGGTCCACTATTAGAGAGTTACTATAATGATCTGGATACTGTATTCTTGTTGTTGTTATCTCTAGAAGATACGAGAGGGTGTGCTTCTCCGTTGGAAAAATATTGTACTTATAGAATAGATCGAGAACTTCTTTAAATCCCTTTTTACCCATTCCTTGACTGAAATCCGACCACTCTAATGCTTCACTTAAATCATTTGAATTAACCTTTTCAAGGAAAGGTTCAATTTTTGACTGAGTAATATACGCCAAAGTTAAAATGTAAGTAACGCTTTCGTCTTTGGGAATTCCAATAGTCATTCTGAAAAGATTTGCATCTTGGTTAGCGATAGCAATAAGAAGAACCGTTCTTAGTTTCAGTTTTTTTTCAGATTCAATAAGTATAGTTTGTGATTTGAGCGCATTGCGGAAGTACCGAAGCTCATTTTCAGAAACAGGTATTTCAAGCTTACTCCTGGCCTCTACAACTTGCCCGCTGTTGAGTTTTACTTTGCATGAGCTTGAAATAGTTAGAAGATGCGATGAGATTGTCTTCTTTTGGATGATTTTATTGATCATCGAGTCTGAGCAAAGACTCTCTTTGGAGAAAGCTTCTTCTACAGATTTCCAATACTCTGAGAATTGATTCGAGGTTAGGTCATTTGTCGAAGAGAATAGCCAATCTATATTTTCTTTTAGGTACGGAATCAGAACAAGATTGTTATTTGAGTTGTGAGTAAGATTGTTGATTACGATAACATTTTTAATCGAACTACCATTCAATACTAAGCTTAAGTTCGTAAGTTCTTTCGCGAACTGGTTATAGTAAGTAAAGGGTTTGTCACCCTTTGAGACAAGATTTAGAGCCGACAATGAAAAGTTCTCTACAACTTCAATGTTATCGTCTTCTATGTCGTTTTCTTGAAAATTTTTAACCTGATTCCACACGATACACAGATCTTTGGGCTGATCACTTGTACTGAGTGCCAGAAGGGTTGTGCTGGTTAAGCTATTTTGCGATTGATTATCATCGCAAAAATTCTCAGTCTTGGCAGTTTCTTGGTGTAGTTGTTGGTCGCTCCCTCTGTTTGAATCACTTTTTGAATTTTTTTGAAAGGAGCAGGATGTAAGTATCAATAGAGATAGATATAAAAATTTTGAAATCAATTTCATAACTACCTCTCTCAATCGTATTTAAATTTTTTATTTTGATTTCAGGGATTTGATCTGTTGTGCCAATTCCTTGGATAACTGCTTAGCAGTTGAAAGATCAAAATGCTGTCTTAATTCCAAGGAAATTGATTCAGCTTTGGAGATGGCTTGTCCCAAGCTCAATGACTCCGAGCTGTCTACTCTGTCCATCGTCTGGCCTCGCGATTTTAAGATGGAAATCTGAGAAGAAATCTTATCCAGCATAGCAACTGCGATGACATCGTCTTCTGACGCATATGTCTTTGTGATAGTGTTGGAGACATATTCATCACTTTCATAAAATGAATCTTCTGCCATTGCTTTCACGGAACCTAAAACCATAATAATTGCCAATGCTAGCATTGCTTTCTTTTTCATTTTTCTGCCCTTCATTTGTATTTCTCAATCGTTTATATGCGAAAGGTGTGCCCAGGTATTGGCAAGCAGGAGAGATTTGAGAGGGAAAATGTTAAACAGGAGCCGTTAAATGGCTCCTGTTTAAGAGGGGTGTCTCAGTGTGAGATCGAAAATTAGCCTGCTTTTTCAAGCAGTTCTGAGCCTTTGATGCCTTTGTTTTTGAGCGAAAGCTTCGCGGGCACAGACTGATCTTTCTCGTCGTGGCTCTGACCGCGGATGGCGTGAGCAAGTTCTTGAATGACGTTGCTCAGACTTTCCGCTTGGGCAGCTAGTTCTTCAGACGAAGCGGCAGCTTCCTCGGATGAAGCGGCATTGATTTGTGTTGTTTGATCCAACTGATTCAATGCCTTACTGATTTGGGCGATACCGTTGGATTGTTCCATACTTGCTGAGGAAATCTCTTGGTTTAGGTCTGAAACTTTTGTCACAGAGTTCAAAATTTCGGCCAGTACGGAAGCACTTTTTTGCGCTTGAGTGCTGCCCGTATCAATTCTCGAAACGCTCGAGCGTATCAACTCTCCGATGTCTTTCGCGGCAGCAGAACTTCGCTGCGAAAGCGCTCGTACAGCCTCAGCAACGACTGCAAAACCTTTGCCTTGCTCACCCGCTCGGGCAGCTTCAACCGCCGCATTAAGAGCCAATAGATTCGTTTGAAAGGCAATATCATCGATGACCGCGATAATGTCGTTAATTTTTTTAGAGTCCGCAGCAATATCGGTCATCGATTGAGAAAGAGCGTTCATCTCTGTCTCGCCACGCTTTGCAAGGCTGCTGGTGTCGCTGGATAATTTCGCCGCAGTAGATGCATTGTCAGAGTTAATTTTTACCATGGAGGAAAGTTCTTCTATGGTTGCGACAGACTCTTCAAGAGAGGCCGCCTGTTCTGTAGTTGCTTCAGATAGTTCTGTCGCTGCTGTCGCAATCTGATCAGAAGCTGCAGATACTTCGCGCGAAGACAAAGTCAGATTGTTGATCACGCTGTTGATTGATTTACTTAAATTATATAGGACTACTCCGGCAATACCGCCACCAATAATCATGGACAGGAATGTCACCAACAACATCATAACGCGGGCTTCTTTATATTGCTCGGTCATATGATCCACTTCAGCTTGCATCATCTTTTCGTTGCGATCCACCGTCGAGTCGATGATCGCTTCGCCATTCAATCGAAGTTCGCGGTTGGTGACAGTACTGATTTTTGCAGCCTGGTCGTTGTTGCCGGCATGAATATGTTCACGAATTTCATGGGCATTACTCCACCAGGAGTTATATACGGCCTTAAATTTGGTAAGTTCTTCTTTTCCCACTTGGGTTGAAATCGCAGAGAGGTCATCGATCTTTTTCAAAAGTTCGTTATTGCGATTGTTCATACGTTCTTCAATAACAGCCAGGTCTTTTTTATCTTCAGCCAGAATAAAGTTCTTTTCGTTAATTAGCTGAACATAAAAGAGTCCGCGAATATCTTTGATCAACGAAACGCGGGCGCTCTTTTCATTTACCAAAGCGTGAATGGAATCATTCATGTTGCCTAAACGCATTAACCCAATAGCAGTGATTGAAAGCGATCCAAGTAACAGGATGCCCATGACAAAGATCATTTTAAAATTGAGACTTTTATTTTTCATCCTAAATTTCTCCAGTGAGCGACTCATCGGAAATGTTTTATTTAGGCTATATTAAATTTAAAAAAGAAAGTTCAGTTATGAACTCATTGTGGATCAAGTTTTCTTGAAGTCAGAGTAAATCAACATTTGTTAAGGCTTTTCGTCGGGAGAATGTAATCTTTGGTCTCCACAGTGGGAGGAGAAAATGTGAAAAAAAAGCCGCTCTTTAAGCGGCTTTTTTTTAGCTATTTTTTATCTGCTTTCGAATCTGCGGGGACACTGTAGTAATCAGGCATTACGAAATCCACAGTGAAGGGATACTTGTAAGACTTGTAAGCGCCAATCTTAGGACTGCCAGCTTTTACGTAAGCCTCATCCCAAAGAGCCGCAAGCAACAATGCTCCACGAGCCATATCATTCACGATCACCGGTTTCATTTTTTTGAAAGCAACAGAAGCTGGTTTTCTTTCAGCTTTCGTTTTGATTTCCATTCCGTGTTCTTTTTTAAGCTCCGACGGTTTTGTTACTGGATCCATCTTAAGAATCTTTGGAATCTCCGTATTAGAAATCACAGAAAGCGATTTCATTTTCTCGATTACAGTCGCTGGCTTCAAGAAAGGAGCATTCTTGATCGTGCGCGCTTGTTTTAATACCAACCAATCAAGGTCGCCATCGAACTCGCCAACCACAGCGTCTTCGAAGTACGCGTGGATGCCACCGTGACCTGTAGCCCAACCATCATAATCTGCCGTCGTGTGGAACGGCTGAGAAATATCGCCCACAAAGTGTCCCATCAAACCCATATCCACAGCCATTTGATAGGCAAGCTTATTGAATGGAAGGTTCTCGTCCTGTTCTTCTTTAAAATTCGTTGGAGCCTTCGCCGCTGCGAATTCCGACTTTAATGCAGCGATGCGATTTACGAATTGATCGGCTCTCCACCAAGCTGAACCAAATTCAGTCGGAATGTCTTTGATAGTCGTTCCGTCGTTTTTGAATCTGTTTTCTTTGCCAGTAAAGTCCGTCATGATTTTTTTATAATCAGTGGAGATGTCGGAAACTTTAAGACCGATCACTTCGATATCGATAAAGTGTGCAGGATTACCATGTTTAGCAGCGTCGCCACCCAAGCTCTTCCAATAGAAATCAGGGATGTTGCACAAGTGACCCATCATTTGGGGTTTGTTGCGCATGTATTCTTTCAAACCTTCTTCTTTAACCAGAAAAACAGCAGCACGGCAGATAGCATCGTGACCACGGCCTCCCCAAGCAAAAGCTGATGAAGAAACCAACAGCAGGGGTAAAATAATTTTAAACATGATGAACTCCTTCTTACAGTTCGCGACCCAAGGCTTTAGGGGGACGGCTTGCACCGATGAATCCCGCCAAGGCAACGATTGTAACGATGTATGGTAAAATCTGAATAAATTGAACGGGGATAGCCACGCCGCCGATTTGCACACCTTGCAAACGGATTTGAACCGCATCTGCAAAAGCAAACAACAAGCAGGCAAAGAATGCTGGCAGTGGTTTCCATTTACCAAAGATTAAGGCTGCCAAAGCCATAAAGCCACGACCGCCAGACATCATGGGTGAATAAGAAGAAGCCAGGAACAAGGAAAGACTTGCGCCACCCCAGGCAGCAAAAGCACCACTTAAGGAAACCGCAGCCCAGCGCACTTTTCGAACGCTGATACCTGCTGCAAGTAATGCCTCTGGGTTTTCTCCCGCGAACAACAACCATAGACCAGAGCGAGATTTCTTAAGCCAGAAAGTCAGCAACGCCACTAACACAAAGGCGAAAATCAAAGGTTCATAAGTAAATCGGAATTCCGCAGGCAATGGGGGAGTGGAACCAGTGGAGTTGAATAAAATCTTAGTAGCGAACGGGATTACGCCCATCACCAAAAGATTAAAAGCCATACCGGTCACGATTTGATCCGCGCCCAATTCGATGACGAATAAAGCGTAAAGCGCACCGATGATAAGACCTGCAATCAACGCTGCTCCCCAACCTAACCAGGCAGAGGAAGAGTACACAGCCACGACAGAACCGGAGAAAGCACCCACAAGCATAAAGCTTTCAAGTGCAACGTTCACAACACCAGAGCGTTCGCTCATCATCCCGCCCATGGAGGCGAAGATCAAAGGCGTTGCTAAACGCAAAGTTGCCAAGGCCAATGCAAAAATCACGAAAAAGAATTCCATTAGTCCTTCTTCCTTTTGCGGCGAACGCGGTATTCCCAGTAAGCACTCGCAGCTACGCCAAGAATGATAAATGCCTGTATGATGCGAGAGAAATCACGAGTGATCGTAGAAGTTTCCAAATCCAGATCAGAAGCACCCTTGTGAAGGGCTCCCATCAAAAAGCCCGCGGCAATGATTCCCAAAGGATTGTTGGCAGCAAGCAAAGCTACAGCGATACCAATAAATCCATAATCTGGAGAGAAGCCCACGCGGTATTGTCCTGCGCTGCCAATGACTTCAGATAAAGCCACGCAACCCGCGCACGCACCAGCTAAAGCCATCGCGATAATTTGAATGCGTTTTGCAGAAATTCCAGAACGATGTGCTGCCTCTGGGTTCGCGCCCACCGCCCGCAATTCGAAGCCCCATGTCGTTTTCCAGAGGAATACCCACATCAAAATCGCAAGAATAATAGCGAAAACCAAGGATGCATTCACGGGAGTATCGGGGAAGAAGCGAGCGATCAAATCATAGTCTTTAAACATATAGTTCGCAGACACCATAGCCGTTTCAGGATTTTGTGAATTCGGATTTGGAATGACTTTTAAGGCAAACCAGCTCGCAAGACCGGCAGCAATAAAGTTCATCATGATAGTGATGATAACCTCGTGGCTTCCCCGCAAAGCTTTTAAAATCCCGACAATCCAACCCCAAAAAGCGCCCACTGCCAATGCACCCAGGAATGCAACCAGGGGAGCCAAAGGAAATGGAACATTTGGAAAGAACACGCCAATAGCTGCAGCGGTTACAGCGGCCATTGTTAACTGGCCTTCAGCGCCGATGTTAAACATACCTGCGTGAAAACCTATCGCAACTGAAAGACCACAAAAGATCATCGGCGTCGCATATGATAAAGTCATACCCAGGTCATAGGTTGAACCAAAGGCGCTTTTTATCAGGATCATAAAAATATTCAGGGGATTTTCACCCGCCAAAAAAGTCAGGGAAAGTGCCGCGACCAAGCCGATTACAAAACCTAGTAAACGTCTCAATGGCCACCTCCCATCGCCGCGCCAATTTTGATCTCATCAAATTCCTGACGAGAAAACTCAGCTACGAAATGACCTTTATAAAGAACTAAAATGCGATCAGAAAGGGCCATCAATTCATCCAGCTCGGAAGAGATCAGTAAAACTCCAGAACCCGCATCACGAGCGGCACGAATTTCGTTATGAATAAATTCAATCGCTCCGATATCTACACCGCGAGTCGGTTGGGCCGCAATGACGGCTTGGGGCTTTTGTAAAAGCGCGCGAGCCACGACGAGCTTTTGTTGATTGCCTCCAGAGAAGCTTGCGAAAGTCAGGTTCTCGTTACGGGGACGAACATCGTATTGTTCCATCGCTGCACGAGTGGCCTGGATGACATCGTTCAATTTCAAGAAAATACCACGTGCAAACTTGGTCGAGCGATGTTGGCCCAAGAGATAATTTTCGTAAGCGGGGCGAGTGGGAAGAACACCAAAGCGCAGGCGGTCTTCAGGGAAAGATCCAACACTTCCGTGCGTGATGATTTTCCCGGAGAGGTGTTTCTTTGAAAAACCATGTTTGTCCAACAAAGCACGGATCAAGATGTCTTGTCCGTTGCCCTCAACGCCAGCGATGCCCACGATTTCGCGTGTGCGCACAGTCAGATTCAAGTTTTCAACTCTGTGGTTTCCCAATGAAGCAGAAAGATTTTGAATTTCAATGACCGGTTTAGGATCAATAGCGGTGCTGCGCTCGTGAGGGTTTTGAAGGCGACGGCCGACCATCATTTCAGCAAGCTCAGAAATAGAGGTCTCAGAAGTTTTACGGCAGCCCACAACCTTACCAGCACGGAAAACCGTCACTTCATCAGTTAATGCCATCACTTCTTTCAATTTATGAGTGATGATAAGGATGGTTTTGCCTTCCGCTTTTAGTTGGCGAAGATTTTTAAAAAAGTCCTGAACCTCTTGCGGAGTCAAAACTGCCGTTGGCTCATCCAGAATTAAAATCTCAGAATTCTGGGAAAGAATTTTTAGAATTTCTACGCGCTGTTGAGCACCGACGGAAAGGTCTTCAACCTTGGCGTGCAAATCGACTTCGAAACCGTAGCGTTTCGCCACTTCGTTTAAATGTTTGATTTGTTCGGCGCGGGGAAGAAGAGAAAAAGCGCCACCTTCTTGTTGAAGAAGAATATTGTCTAAAGCCGTCAGAGGTTCTGCCAACATGAAGTGTTGGTGAACCATTCCGATTTTGGCTTTCATGGCGTCGATAGAGGATGTGAAGTTTTGAGTCGTGCCATGAACCATGAACTCACCACCGGATGGCGTGTAAAGTCCGAAAAGGATTTTCATGGCAGTGGATTTGCCGGCGCCGTTTTCGCCTACGATCCCGTGGATCGTTCCTGCTGTGACTTTGAAAGAGATGTCTTCATTAGCGACGCAATCACCGAATATTTTCGAGATTCGTCGGAATTCAACAGCAGGGACTTGGCTCATCGTAATTACTTCTTCTTATAGTAATCCGGAACTTGAATCTGGCCTGCGATGATTTTCTTTTTAATCTCGTCGACCTTTTTCTTCATTTCCGGGGTGATCAACTTTTCGTTATATTTATCCAGCGTGTAGTCCACGCCGTTGTTCTTCAATCCAAAGCGAGCAACCTCAGCTTTGAATTTCCCATCTTTCGTTTCCTTGATGGTTTCGTATACAGCTACATCAACTGCCTTCAACATGGAAGTTAGGATTGTGCCAGGTTTCATCCAGTTTTGATTCGAATCGACACCGATAGCGAATTTCTTTTTCTCTTCAGCAGCGTCAAATACACCTGAGTTCGAAGCGCCGGCCGCAACGAAGATCACATCAACACCTTTACCGTATTGAGCCAAGGCAAGCTCTTTGGATTTAGCTGGATTGTTCCAAGCCTCGCCCGTTACGCCGACATAGTTTTCAGAAATTTTGATTTTTGGATCCACGTATTTTGCACCAGCATCATAGCCCATTGCAAATCTGCGGATCAAAGGAATGTCCATGCCGCCGACGAAACCAACGGAGTGAGTTTTGGAAGCCATCGCTGCCAAAGCACCTACCAGGAAAGAGCCTTCGTGTTCTTCAAACATCAAAGAACGAACGTTCGCTGCAGTGACTTCACCATCAACGATTGCGAATTTTACTTTTGGAAATTGAGCTGCGACTTTTTTAACGGCATCAGTTTGTGCAAAGCCAACTCCGATAACCAAGTCATAATTTTTGCGCGCGAAATTGCGATGCAAATTCTCGATCGCATTCGTGTCAGTGGCTTCAACGTATTTCAATTCGATTTGCAGATCTTTCTCTGCTTTGGTGGCTCCAGCGTAGGCCGCGGAGTTAAAAGATTTGTCGTCCTTACCACCTTTATCCAGGACAAGACCGACTTTAATATTTGCGAAAGATGTGGTGCTGATTGACAGAAGAAACAGTGTAACGAAAAACTTTTTTGTCATTTGATGATTCCTTCACACGTGCAAAATTTCATGCGTCTGCGCATTTAATAAGCGTTTGATTTCACAAATTTTTTAAGATTTTTTGTCGCCGTGAAATTACGAGGCTCTACTTTGTGAGTCAAGGCAAATCATTTCAATCGCCTAATGGTCAACTCTTACAAGTCGGTTATGTCTTAATTTCAATTAGGCACTTGTTTTATACCAGTTTAGGATGGCCTAAACGTTAACCAACAACTCAGATAACGCACGGAGGACTAAGAGCATGGAATCGCAAACGATACTCAACGGCGGAGTTAACTCCCTAGGTTTTATGGGCCAACAAAACATCAACATCCAAACGACTTCGAATGTGCCATACGAAGTGATTCACCTTAAAGAAGAAGAGATGATCTTCAAGGAAGGCGATACTCCTAAAGGATTGTATTATGTGCAATCAGGATGTGTGAAAGTTGTCGTAAATCGTTCTCACGCAAGAGGCCGTACAACGACAAATGAATATGTCACAAAGCTTGTATCTCCAGGGGAATACTTTGGCTACAAGGCATTGGTGAAAGGTGCCACAGCACAATGTCACGCTAAAGCAGTGAAATCGACTGTCTTGTGGTTGTACCCACGTGAGTTGATCCAAGTTGCTATGGCACAGGCTTCACCAATGGTTAAATTACTTTTGAATCAATCGGTAAATGATTTGGAAGCTTTCGAAAACACCAGCCAATTGCATTATTTGGCTTCTGTTCAAGAGCGTATCGCTTACCAATTGGTGATTTTGGCAGACCGTTTCGGTACACAAACTCCAAATGGAATTTCTTTGAATCTAAAACTAACTCGTAATGAGTTCGCGCAGCTGGCAAGCACGATCAATGAATCTTTGTCTCGCCATCTGACTGAGTTCAAAAACGAAGGTTTGATCGACTTGAACGGTAAAGAAATCATCATCAAAAATCGTGATGGTTTGATGAGACGTTCCGGTAACTTCTAGAACCTCTCCCGAAAATTGAAAACCACCAAAGGCTGATCCCAAAGATCGGCCTTTTTTCTTGACGCATCGAACCCCCAAAAGGTACGCCGTACCCATGGAACCAATAGGACACATTGAGAGCTGCTTTAAGGACAAATTTGGCACCCCGCGCCAGCCTGGGTTGGTGAAGAGTGCGTGGGCTAAATTGAAAATCCGCGCGGATCTTCAGCCGGAAGAAGCACTTCAAGGGCTGGAGGGCTTCAGTCATGTCTGGTTGGTGTGGGTGTTCCATCAAAATAAAGTCGCTCGTTATCACGCCAAGGTTCATCCTCCACGCATGGGCGGAAAAAGCATTGGATTGTTTGCAACCCGTACTCCACATCGTCCCAATCCCATCGGTTTGTCATTGGTGGAGCTCATCAAAGTCGAAAAAGATGGCATCATTGTTTCCGGTGCTGATTTGGTGGATGGAACTCCCATTCTGGATATCAAACCTTATCTTCCGGAAATTGAATCGATCCCGAATGCGAAGACAGGATGGACTTCTGAAGTCGTCAAAGATCCTATCCAGGTGGAGTTCACTGAGCACGCGTCAAAAATTCTTGCTCAGTGGCAGCAACGAAATCCTGACAAAAAACTGCAAGAGGTGATCGAGGATACATTGAAGTTGGATCCTCGTCCTGTCGTTTATCGTGGTTACGAAGGCAATGGCGAAGCTCCCTATCGAAATAAACATGCTGTTCGTCTGTTTGATGGTGATGTGCACTTTGAATTTGAGAGTGCGAATCTGGTCCGAGTTCTCGATATTCTTTTTACGCATAATTAGTTGCTGTTGCCTTTAGAATGAGCACCTTGGTATTGTCCACTCATTCAAAAAGGGGATAACCATGAGAACGATCGAAACTAGCTCTCACGCAGAGAACAGCACTCTTCGCAAAGTTCCAACATTAAGCCTGGCAAGTTACACGAAAGGCTCTGGATCTGAAAAAGCCCGCTTCATTGATCAACTTTTCACGGGCCTTAAAGAATATGGTTTCATCATCCTGAAAGATCACGACGTTAAAGCTGCAGATCTTCACAAAGCTTATGACCTCCTTGAAAAATTCTACGCTCTTCCTGAAGAAGTAAAAAAATCCTACATTTCTCCAACAGCCGGCTTCCAACGTGGTTACACTCCGTTCGGTAAGGAACACGCCAAAGACTCTCCAGTTATGGATTTGAAAGAGTTCTGGCATGTGGGCCGCGAACTTGTTGTGACAAGCGAGTTGAAATCAGTTTATCCAGACAACATCTGGCCGACTGAAGTAATCCCAGAATTCAAAGAACATTTCTTGAAACTATTCACGGCGCTTGAGGAAGCGGGCGATGTGATGCTTGAAGCTTTGACGATGCCTTTGGAAGTCGACAAAGATTTCTTTGCACGTATGACGAAAGATGGAAACTCTATTCTTCGTTTATTGCATTACCCACCGATTCCAGAGGGTGTTGATCCTCGTTGTGTGCGTGCAGCAGCTCACGAAGACATTAACTTTATCACGATCCTTCCTGCAGCAACAGCTTCAGGACTGCAATTGCAAGACCGTGACGGCACTTGGTTGGACATCGAATCTGAACCGGATACTTTGATCGTTGACGTGGGCGATATGCTGGCTCGTTTGACGAATGACGTTTTGCCTTCCACGACTCACAGAGTGATCAACCCGCAAGATGGAACGAACTCACACCGTTATTCCATGCCATTCTTTATGCATCCACATCCAACGGCGATGTTAAGCTGTTTGCCGTCCTGCAAAGGAACTGGCGCTAAATACGCTGATATCACGGGACAGGATTTCCTGATGCAACGTTTGCGCGAAATCGGTCTTATCAAATAGAGCCCGTTGACCGGGACCACAGATAAATTGATAGTTAAGGAATGATGAATTCAAAACAAAAAGTCATTGTTCCTGTTGTCGTGGTCCTAGCACTCGGTGCTGTCAGTCTTTTTATTTTAAAACAAAGAGCAGGCTACGTAGGGAATTTTCCTGAAGACATGCCTGACTTCACTTACACTTCCGAAGATAGAACCAAGTCTGAAACTTCGGGCTTTTTACCGACGCAAATGGAAAATCCTGCTTTATTTGAAGCATGGGCTAAGAATGCTCCGATGATGGCGGAGTGTCTGGATGTGGAGGTCACTGCTCCCACAGCTCAGGAAGATTTGTCTTTAAATGCATTAAGCAGAATCGTCAGAAATTCTTTTGGTGAAGTTTTAAGTATTCAGAATAAGTGGAGCGTGCTTGATTATAAAACCAAGTATGGCGAAATCCACAGGGTGTACGTAGAGTACTCAACCGATCGCACAGAATCTTTAGCGCGCAAAGTTCAGCATTATACAATTCTAACAAGCGGAAAAGTTCGCGACATCCGTCTGGACAAGGAACTCACCGACAACCCCACCGACGAAGAGATTCAAAAACTTTCCGCAGACGGAACAGTCCTTGCGACAGCTCAATCCCGTCGCCTCAATTTCGCAAACGGTGATGAAATCAATTTCGTCGAAAAAAACGGAAAAGTGCATTCCTTTATCGCCAGCCACCTAGGAAAATACTACCGCTGCAACGACGCCGACTCCGAAAAAATGTCCTGCTCCTGCAACTAGGTAAAAAGGTACGGACTTACTTCTGCAGGTAAGGCCGTACCAAATAAAAAAGGCTTCCAGTTACGGAAGCCTTTTTTATTTGTGGGCAAGATTGTCGTTTTCATTTCCGCTGCGGTTTCGCACCGCATACGTAAACAGGACCTGGCACCTTATTGGAAGCGGGTTAGGGCGTCTTTAAGGGACTCTAACTGCACTTTTGATTGAGCTAGCAAGGCGCGGTCGGCTGCGATGACGTCTTCGTCGGCGTTGGCGACGAATTTTTCGTTCGACAATTTACCAGACAGGATCTGGATGTCCTTGTTGAACTTTTCAATCGCTTTGTTGATACGTTTGATCTCTTCGTCGAAATCAACCAAGCCTTCCAGTGGGATGATCACTTTTACGCTGGCGTCTTTCACAACAACTGGAGCCACGGCACATTTCATCAAGTTGCCTTCAGCACCGATGTCCATGTTTTCCAGGCGACCCATTGTCATCAAAGCCGTGCGGTTGTTTTCCAAGATATGTTTCACTTGGTCGTTCGCTACACCCAGGCGTACGTTCAATTTGATTGCCGGGCTGATGCGGTTTTCACCACGGATATTACGCATTGCTGTGATCAATTCTTTTACGATATCGATTTCGAAAGCTGATTCATTCGAGGCAAGGCCCAAGAACTCTTTATCGTTACGAGTTGTCGGGTATTGATCCACGATACAAGCCTCAGATCTGATCGGAAGTTTTTGGTAAATTTCCTCAGAGATAAACGGAGTGAACGGGTGAATCAAGCGCATGATACGGTTCAGAACCTGAGCGATTACAAGTTGTGTAGCCGCTTTTTCTTCTGCGTTGTTACCGTTCATGATTGGTTTCGTGAATTCGATATACCAGTCACAGAATTGATTCCAGATGAACTGATACAAAGCTGTGGAGGCGTCAGAGAATCTTTCTTGCTCCATCGCTTCTTCAACTTCTTTAGTTACTTCAGCAAGCTTTGTGATGATCCATTTGTCGAACACGCTGATGTGAGCTTTGTTTGGCAACGCCTTCACACCTTCAGTTGGAACTTTGAAATCAGAAAGATTTGAAAGTGCGAAACGAGCCGCATTCCAGATCTTATTCATAAAGTTGCGGTAACCTTCAAGACGTTGCTCGCTGAACTTCATGTCTTTACCCGAGAACAAGTGTGCTGCGAAGGTAAAGCGAAGGGCGTCGGCACCGTGCTTGTCGATCATTTCTACAGGATCAATCGAGTTACCCAAGGACTTAGACATCTTACGGCCCTGAGAGTCACGAACCAATCCGTGGATGTAAACTGTTCTGAACGGAACATCACGTTTGAATTCCAGACCCATCATGATCATACGTGCAACCCAGAAGAAAATGATATCGTGACCAGTTACCAAGTAACTTGTTGGGTAGAACGTTTTCAATGTCTCAGTCTCATTTGGCCAACCCATTGTCGAAAAAGGCCAAAGAGCAGACGAGAACCAAGTGTCTAGTACGTCATTGTCTTGTTGAAGATTGTGCTTACCGCACTTTTCACAAGCGGTCGCATCAGTTTCAGAAACTGTTTGATGACCACAGTCGTTGCAATACCAAACTGGAATACGGTGACCCCACCACAATTGGCGAGAGATACACCAGTCTTCAATATTGTTTAACCAGTGAAGGTAAACTTTTGTCCAAGACTCTGGTTCAAAGCGGATAGTGCCGCTCTCAACCACGCGCTTAGCAGGAGTTGCCAGTTGTTCCATCTTAACGAACCATTGTTCAGACAAGAACGGCTCAACCACAGCGCCGGAACGTGAGCAGTGACCTACAGAGTGAACATGTGGTTCTTCTTTCACCAATAAGTTTTGTTCTTTAAGGTCTTCAACTACTTTCTTACGAGCATCCGCGACTTTCATGCCAGCGTATGGACCCGCGTTTTCATTCATCTCGGCTTTTTTAGTCAAAAGATTGATGAATTCCAGGTGGTGAGTCTTACCGATTTTATAGTCGTTGAAATCATGAGCAGGAGTGATCTTAACAACGCCAGAACCAAACTCTTTATCAACGTAAGTGTCAGCGATGATTTTGATTTTGCGATTGATAAGCGGAACGATAACGTTTTTACCAACCAAATGCTTATAACGTTCGTCATCTGGATGAACGCACAAAGCCGTATCGCCCAACATTGTTTCTGGACGAGTGGTTGCAACAGTTAGGAATCCAGAACCATCTTCCAGAGGATAGTTGATGTGGTAAAGAGCGCCCTTAACTTGCTTGTGTTCAACTTCCAAGTCAGAGATCGCAGTTTCAAGAGGACCGGACCAGTTCACCAGACGTTGACCACGATAGATCAAACCTTTTTGGTGAAGAGTAACGAACACTTTGCGAACAGCTTTAGAAACACCTTCGTCCAAAGTGAATACAGCGCGATCCCAATCACAAGAATCACCAAGTCTGCGCATTTGAGAATAAATGCGATTGCCGTATTGATGTTTCCAATCCCAGACTTTCTCAACGAAAGCTTCGCGGCCTAGTTCGTGGCGAGTTTTGCCACCTTCTTTTTTAAGTTCACGTTCAACAACAGATTGAGTTGCGATGCCGGCATGGTCCGTACCTGGCAACCACATTGTGTTGAAACCGCTCATGCGTTTCCAACGAATCAAAATATCTTGAATCGTGTGATCCAAGGCATGACCCATGTGCAAGAAACCTGTGACATTCGGTGGAGGTAAGATGATCGAGAATGGAGGTTTTGTGGATTTGTCCTGCGCTTTGAAATAGCCGGAATTTTCCCACCACTGATAAGTTCTGTTTTCTACATCAGCGGGATTATAGCGATCTGAAAGTTGTTCTGACATGTGAATACCCCAACAGGTCTAAATAAGGATTCGAAATCCCAAGGTTTTTAACCGTTAGAGTCTATCAGATTCAAGCACTTAAGGATAGATCCAGCTCGGAAAACGTCCTCGTAAAAGGTGCCTGCCGGTTTTTGCAGAAGCAATGCGTCGTGAAACGGGCAAAAAAGAAGGGAGGCGGTGAGGCCTCCCTTGATAAAAGTCGGTTATGCGACCTTTTTGACTATTTCAAGAAGTCAGCGTTCATACGAGCGCCGATCGTGATTTGGTCAACTTTTGCGTCTTTAGCATTCGTTGCTGGAGCTGTTCTGTCAGAGAACTCTTCAGTCGTGTTGCTGTAAGCAATGTGGTAACGGAAGTTCGTGTCAGCCATTGGTTTGTACTCAAGAACTGCGCCGTAACCCATGAACTTGTTAGTTCCGTTGTTAGCAGCTGTAGCACTTGTTTCAACTTTTTCAGAAGAGTTGATTAGCTCTAGGCGTGGAGTCCAATTTTCCCAGCCAGTGTAAGCAAGTTTACCGATCGCAGACCAAATAGAGTCTTTCGCGCCAGTAGCATCTCTTTTGAAGTCAGAAGCTGTGTAATCAACTTCTAAGTTCCAAGCGGAAGCAAATGTCCAGTTGAAACCAGCAGAGTACAAGTTGTAAGTATCTTTAGTAGGTGTGCCTGTACCGTAGTGGTAAGACGCCATCACTTTAAAGTTTTTATCCATGAAAGCACCTTTATAGATAAGGCCTTCCATCATTGCATTGGAAGTTGCTGCTGGAGGAGGTGCAGTTGGAGTTACAGAACCATCTGGAGTTTTGAAAGCTACCAAAGATAGAGATTGGTCAGGAGTCATGTTCCAAGCCAGTTTAGCACCCAACACGTATAGTAGGCTGGATGTGTTCAACCAAAGACCTTGTAAGTTCCCGTTTGGACCAGTCTTAGTGTAGGCTTGAGAAGTAAGATACAAGTCTGCACCAGAAGTTTGAGACTCTAGTGTACCGTATTCAGATCCCAACTTACCTAGTTGCAAAGACATATCGCCCATTTTGTGTTGCAAGTAAGCGAACTCAAGAGCTGTTTGAGAGTTGTCACCAGCACCCGCTGTTTGTGTCGCATTTTTGTTGTATGCAGCACGAAGACGCATAGAAAGTTCTTCGTTTACTTTTCCTTGGTAATCCAAGCGAATTGTCTTGAAGTAGAACTTGTTTGAATCTTGCAATGCAGAGTCTGTGTACGTAGACGTATCGTAGTCTGCGCGTGCATCAAAATTCAATGTCCCTGCTTGTGCAGCAGATACAGCTGTTGTCGTTGCCAAAGCGGCGATGAAAAACTTTTTCATTAAATGTCCTTCTATAAAAAGTTTTGGTTAAGTTGTTCGTTATGTCCGTTAACGATGTCATTATGCTATAGGCAATCCTTTGGGCCAACAACCGATTATCTATTTATGTCGCTTGTCGGTGCTTTGCGTGGAAAAGACTTCTTATGGTTGGGGAATGACAGAGAGAAATGCAGCTGTTGTTTCTAAGACACTAACGAAAAACTAACCAACTACTGATGAAAAAGAAAACGGGGATTTTGAAATCCCCGTTTATGCTTATTGGTTTTCTTTTTGTAATCCGGTGAGGCCTTCTTTCACCGTGTAGACGTTGTTGAAGCCTTTTGCTTCCAAGGCTTGTACGACGGGGGAGTAGGTTTCTCCGTTTTGATCGATGATAACAATCGGGTAGTGAGCTGGAAGTTTTTTTCCTTCAATCTGACTTACGATTTCGTCTGTTGATCCCGCGATTTGGCAGTTGTCGATGTGAAGTGCTTCAACGTGCCCGTACAAAGATTTTAAATCCACTCCAAGATTAACTAAAATCATTGGAATGCGGCCCTTGATCAGATTGTTGAATTGAAAATATCCAAGTTGAGAAATATCCATGTTTTTAACCTACGCGCGCATGATCTGGGATCAATTTAAAATTAATAATCACAATGGCCAGGGCCGCGAAGGCAAGCGTTCCTGAAACCCAGAAGGGCGCTGTCATCGCAACACTTCCGTAAAGAGCTCCACCGATGGCTGGTCCCAAGATACGTCCCAACGAAGCCATACTCTGAGTCACACCCATCGCAGCACCTTGCTCTTTGGGATCAGTCAGCAAGCTGATGCTGCCCAAAACAGAAGGATTCGAAAGGCCATTCCCCAAAGAAAGCAACGTCATCGCGATCGCCATTCCAAACAAAGTGTCAGAGATGGCAATTGTCGTCAGTCCCACTGCAAAGCAAACCAGGCCCACGCGCAACACTTGGCGCTCGCCAAATTTAGGCAGCATACGGCGAACCAAAAAACCTTGCGTGAAAATAATAATCAAACCGATGTATGCAAAACCAAAGCTCACTTGCTTGATGGTCCATTGGAACTTATCACCCATGAACAAAATCAGTGTCGCTTCCATTCCAGACATTGCGAGCGATGACAGCAGGAAAACTGTCATCAGTGCGCCCACTGTTTTGATGTTCAGATAGTGCCACATAACAGAGAAACGTTTTTTCTTAGCAGCGGATTCGCTTTTCTCTGATAAAGATTCTTTAAGGAATTTGATACCGAAAAGAAAGTTTGCAAAGCACAAAGCAGCGACCCAGCAAAATGAAAAAGAAGTATCAAAGTGCGGAGCTTGGTTAATGTGATGACCCCACACTGCAAGCAGACCGCCCAGTGCCGGGCCCACGACAAAGCCTAAGCCGAAAGCGGCACCAATCAAGGCCATGCCTTTGGAGCGCTCGTGTTTTGGAGTGATGTCAGAGATGTATGCGGAAGCAGTGGAAAGACTTGCGCCAAAAAAACCTGCCAATAAGCGCGCAACGAATAACCACTCAAGACTGCGTGCCCAAGCAAACAAGATGTAAGAAAGTCCCTCGCCTAAAAGGCAGAACAATAAAATCGGTCGACGACCCATGCGATCGCTCAAGCGACCCCAAAAAGGAGAGAATAAAAACTGCATCAAGGAATATACTGAGAGCAGCAAACCAGTTTGCAGGGCCGTTGCGCCAAAGTTTTTGCTTAAAAGTGGAATGATTGGAATGACCACACCAAAGCCCACAAGATAAAGGAAAACCGTAAAAAATATGATAGCGAGCTGTGATTTGTTTGATGTCGTGGTCATGGGGTTGTTATTATTAGGAACTTATGAAAATGGCAAATAATCTTCAGTGTTTGAGTGCGTTCCTGGTGAGTTTATTGGTGGCAAGTTCCACTGCGATGGCCTTTGATAATTACAAAGAGTTTCGCCGGGATCGTTGGGATTTCGAATTGGGCACTAATTTCTTTTATTCGGAAGCCAATTATGAAAATTTCGGGGATGGATCAACCAACCTAACCAGTGGAAACCATTACCAACTTTTAGATATGGATTTTAGCACACGCTATATGCCCGCTAAAAATTGGTCTGTTTTCGCCTCTGGAACTATGAGTTCTGCACAAAGTAAGAATTCCGTCGCAACGCGTACCAACACGAGCTTTACCGATTTCATCGGGGGCCTTGATTTCATCATGTATGACGGCTGGGCGCAGTTGGTCCCTGAGTTTGGTCTTTTGGTCCCTTTTCAAGAGGTCAATGGAACTGGCGATGATGCCTTAAATTCTGAAGGTATCTTTGAATTCTGGGGGCGCATCACAGCACAAAAAGATTTCGGCACGGTTCGCATGTATGGGTGGTTGGGATATGACTATCGCGGGGACGGCCGCTCCTCCTTGCTTCCGTGGGGAGCAGGTTTGCAATTAAAAGCGAACGCTCTTCGCTTCGGAGCAGAGTTGATTGGCAGTCAGTCGCTTTCCGATGATAAAGACACCAACACAAAATATATTCGTAATGCTTATCTGCAAAACGTGAATGCCGGTTCCTATAAGTTTTATTCTGTGAATCCCTCTTTGATCGATACACTTTTTTATGCAACTTGGGTGATTGATTCCAAGTGGAGTTTGCAAGTGAATGGTGGCGCAACAGTCGCCGGAGAAAATGCAGCGGCTGGTTTCCACGCGGGTGGCTTTATTCGTTATAGCTTTGATATGACAGAAGGATACACGGAGGAGTCCTACACTCCTACGACATACACTCCCAGCGCAACCGGGCGCTCGGGCATGTATGACCGTTCGGATACACAAATAAGTACGCCGAACACTCACAAATTCAAAGAAGCGACAGATGATGGCGTCGATCAAAAGCAGTTCAAACCTCGTCCCACGAAAAAGAAGAAAAAGAAATCCGATGCGAATCTTCAGCAGCAGCTGGATAAAACAGAATTTGAAGTGGAACTAAAACGCGGCGGCCACTAAGGCTTCGGCGTCACTTAATGAAATGCCTTCGACATCGACGGTTTTTTGCCTGCCGGTGTCGCCTTTAACCAAGGTGATATTTCGCTTTGGAACTTTAAAAAATTTGGAAAGATATTCGATCAATTCGGCATTCGCTTCACCATCGACGGGTGGGGCGGAGATCTTAATTTTCAGCATTCCGTTGTGGGGACCCACGATTTGATTTTTGGAAGACTTGGGCTGAATGAAAAGGTGGAGTCGAACTCCACCTTTGATTTCTTCAATCACGGACTTTGATTACTCTGCAGATAGCGGAGAAATATTTGTCGAGCGAGTGTTGCCAGTAGCAGTGCCGGTGCCGTTAGCGTTATTTACAAAGTTCTGATTTTGCAAATGCATTTGTGGCATGTACTTTTCGCCTTGTTCAAGCAAAGAAAGGTGAGCTTGTGCTAACGCTTTCAAATTTGCTTCAAACTGCATACGAGCGCGTTTTAGTTCATTGACCTCTTGATACATGCGTTTCAAAGAATCGCGTGAATCACGAGTGATGATTTCGGCTTTTTGATTCGCATCAGCAGTGATAAGTTTTGCTTCACGCTCAGCATCCTGACGAAGGCGATCTGCCATCTGAGTTGCCGTCGCGATTGTTTCTTTCAAAACTTGATCGCGCTCTTTATATTCCATCAAAGAAAGTTCTTTTTCGCGAAGAGCTTCTTTCAGAGAGTTTCTATCTTGAATCAATGCTTCCATTTGTGCGGCGACCTGTTGGAGGAAATCCATAACCTCATCAGTGTCGAGACCCATCATTTTTTTACCAAATGATTTATGAGCTATATCAATGGGTGTGATTTTCATGTCTGTTCCTCCTTGAACACTATGAAATAAGGATAAAAGTCTATTCAGGCACCGGGCAAGGTTATTTGATTTCCCGGGCCATTTCTTTGTTTCTCATCGCGGCCTTTTCGAAGCTGATTCTTAGGGCGCGCTCGATTTCAAGCTCTCTCATGGACTGAAGTCCAGCTGCAGTGACACCTTTTTTAGATGTAACCCGAGCTTGAAGGTCTTCCACATTTTCGCGGGCTTGAGCCGCCAGTAAAGAAGCTCCTACAAATGTCTCAATGGTCATGACGCGGGCTTCTTCGATCGAAAATCCATGTTCTTCGATCCAATCTTGCCAGTACATCATCATTTCAAATACAAATCCTGTTCCGCTAGAGCATGAAATCATCAAAGCTTCGAATTGATCTTCATCAGATACCTTGATGACGCGACCCAAGGGCTCGAATAAGTCTTCAACCGTGCTCTCTAAAGCATCGTCATCATCTTCATTCAAAAGGTAGCCAATAACTCCGCGACCGATAACGGAAGGAGTGTTCGGCATAACTCGAGCAATGCGTGCGCCATTTAAGAATTTTTCCAGCATTTGCATGCGAACACCAGCGGCAACGCTGATGACGATCTTGTTTTCATCAAAGGCTCTTCCAACGGGTTCTAAGGCCGTTAAAAGATCCTGGGGCTTTACTGCCAGGATGATGATGTCGCATATATCAATCAGGTCTTCATTGTTCGGAAGCGAATTGATTTTATACTGTTCAACCAGTTTAACCAATTTCCCTTCTGATCTGTTGGTAGCGTAAATGTGATTAGCAGGAATTCCGCCTTCGATAAGGCCTTTGATCATGGCCTGAGCCATGTTACCTGCACCCAGAAATCCGATTTTTTGAGCTTTGAGCAGTGGGTTCATAGATTCATCCTACCTTCAGCTTTGGAATTCGCCAAACGAAATCATCCACTATGTCAGACTCCGCCGAGCCTCATTTCGGTTAATTTCTTGCTCCGAATAGAACCGTGCCTAAGCGAACGAGTGTAGCGCCCTCTTGGATCGCCACCCGGAAATCGTTGCTGGTTCCCATGGATAGCATTTTAAGTGGGTGTCGCGTCAGATCAGTGTTTTTGGCAAGCAATTGTTGAAGTTCGCGCAGTTCTTTAAAGTAACGACGAACTTCCTCTCCCGTTTCAGTCAGGGGAGGCATGGTCATTAAACCATCGATAGTTAAATGGGGGAGTTGGCAGACCTCATTCCACTTTGAGAGCAGAGATTCTTTATCAAAACCACCTTTGCTTTCTTCGTGGGCTAGATTCACCTGAATAAGAATCTTTTGCGTGACCTTTTTGCTGTCGCATTGGCGGCTCAGGGTTTGTGCAAGTTCCAGGGAGTCCACGGAGTGAATTAAGGCGAACTGACCCACCACGAATTTGGCTTTGTTTTTTTGAAGATGGCCAATCAGATGCCATTGGATGTCGCTGAGGTCCTTCAGCTGCTCTTGTTTCTCCAAAGCTTCCTGAACGTAGTTTTCACCAAATTTACGCTGACCCTGTTGATAAAGATCGCGGATCTTTCCAACAGGTTGAAGTTTTGAAACGGCAAGAATTTTGTCTGCGCCGATTTCGGCACGAATTTCCTGAAAGCTCATAAAGCAAACCTAACAATCTTTTTTCGCGATCGCCATCTTTGCTGCGATGCGATCGCATTAATTCCAGGAAATTTCACTCTTTAAATACCATCGCTACTTTTTTCTTGACGAAGGTTGGGGGTCCTCCTATAACATGGTTCATGTACCGCTCCTCCCGTCGAATAGCGATATACAAATCTCAGGACCCTCGGCTGCGAAAACAGTTCGGGGGTGCGCTTTTAAAAAACAGCAATGCCAAAAAAGCGCGACCCATCAGCACCAAACATGCAATGCATTTGGTGTTGCAATCCACTCAGGCCAAGGGTGCTTGGTCATTCCGCAATCATAAAAATTGGAAACGCATTTCAGACATGCTTTCCCTGCAGGCTCGTCGCTATGGTGTTCAGCTGTGTGAAGTTGTGAATGGTGGGGATCACCTTCAGCTCATTTTAAAAATTAAAAACCGAGAACTTTTTAACTCGTTTGTCAGGGCGGTCAGTGGAATCATTGCGATGATGGTAACGGGTGCCGCGAAAACACGGGCGTTAAAACACAAGTTCTGGGATTTCCGACCATGGAGCCGAGTCGTTGCTCTAATCCGTAATTATTCCGTGCAGGGAGACGAGGTTGTGCAAAAATACTTGGTCGAGGCCCGAATTTTCAATTTTAAAGAGGCACCAGCCTGACGTAAACTACTGACGATTGATTCATCTTGGAGGACACAATGAAGAAGATCGTTTTAGTTTTTGCACTTTTGGCGTCAATCACGGCCGGTGCTCAGGAAAGATCGGCAGACGAAATCGCTGCGATGAAAGAGGATGATACAAAATCCACTGTTAGCAGCGGGCCGGGTACCCACTCGGGTCACTTTGTATTGGGAGCTTATCTTAACACGTTAAGTGATATGAAATTTAAAGACGCAAAATCCACGACAGGATCTACAACGACTTCCGCAGAGTACAATTTGAAATCATCTGCAAGTTTGGGTATCGATGCGCATTTTCTTTTCTGGGGAGAAAATGCATGGGGTTTTTCTGTCGGTGGATATTTTGATCTGGGTCGTAAAGTTAAAGATGAAAGCGTCGCAATCTTTGGTGTCACCAAAGATGAATACCTGGGCATCATAGGGTTCGAGGGTAATGCGATTTACCGCTTTAAGCAGCTTTACATTCCATTTGGTCTGAATTCCTCACTTCCAGTGATCGGCATGGATGACAGCGAGATCACCGAGCTTCAACCAGGTGTTGGTATTCAAGCCGGCGTGGGCTATATGATTTCCGAAGGAAACGCCTTAGAAGCAAAAGTTCGAACGACATCATTTGGTTATACGCAAACCGCAAACAACGTAAAACTTGAAACCGGTCGCGGCACAGGCGTCGGTCTGATCCTTGGTTGGAAATACGTTTTCTAAATTTTCGCGAGCATTGATTTTACGAGTTCGATTGGAAGGCCCACGACGTTGTCGAATGGGCCTTCGTATTTTTCGACGAATTTTCCGCCCAGGCCCTGAATTCCGTAAGCACCAGCTTTATCCATCGGTTCGCCCGATTCAATATAGGTCCAGATTTCTTGGTCCGACAGGTTTTTGAAAAAAACTTTTGTTGTTTCAATTTGAGACAGCTCTTTTCCCGTTGCAGAGTCGATCATGCAGACTCCGGTCTGAACATCGTGAACTTTTCCGGACAAACGTCTTAACATTTTAAAGGCATCTTCCTTGTCAGCGGGTTTTCCTTGCAGTTCACCATCGAAAATCACCTCAGTGTCGGCGGAAATGAGAGTAAACTCCTGTACTTTACTGGACTTTAGGTGAGTGAAAGCTGCTCTGGCTTTACGTCTGGCGATATCTAAAATCTGCTCCGTTGCATTCAGGTTTTTGTCAGGAATTTCCGATACTTTTACTGATACTACGTCGAATGAAAAACCTGCTTGTTGAAGCAGTTGTTTACGGCGTGGAGACTCTGAAGCCAGGATCAATGTTTTCATGAGTCTGAATAGAACACGAAGAGGCCAAAATGGGAAGCGCAGAGTTAATGCTGATTTTGGGTCTGCTCCTAGCAGGAGTAGCGGTGTTCCTATTTGTAAATTCGATCTTTGCTAGCAACAACGATAAGCAACAATTATCCTGGGCTAACAATGATGAGCCGGTAAAATCCAAAAATCCAATTATTAATTTCTCTCGTCCGTTAGTGCATCAATTTACATTGCAACATGCGCTTAGAATTCGCAGTGAGACTTATCGCAAAAAAGTGCGCAAGTTCATCCTGACTTCGGGTCTGTCGCAAGAG
Organism: Bdellovibrio sp. HCB185ZH; assembly: GCF_047302455.1. Taxonomy (GTDB): domain Bacteria; phylum Bdellovibrionota; class Bdellovibrionia; order Bdellovibrionales; family Bdellovibrionaceae; genus Bdellovibrio. The sequence continues at coordinate 2,027,994 of NZ_CP178624.1, read as the reverse complement.
TTGAATGAAGATGAGTTCATTGGCTTGCAGCTCCTATGGGGCGTCATGTTCCCGATCTTTTTGTTGATCATGAATTTCTCCCTGCAGTTGGAATTGCCACTGGCGGGTTGTATCGGGGTGGGCTTGATAGGTTTCTATCTGCCGCAAATCCACGCCAAAGGCGAGAAAAAGAAACGCGAGCTTTCGGTTCGTGGCGACTTGCCATTTTTTATCGATCTGCTGGCATTGTCAGTGGAAGCGGGCTTGGACTTTTTCTCGGCGATTCAAAAAATCGTGGATAAGGCCCAGGGCACTAAGAGTGTTCTGTCTGATGAGTTCAACATTGTTTTGAAAGATATCAAAATCGGTTCTTCCAAGTCGCAAGCCCTTAAAGAAATGGGGGAGCGTCTGGATATGAACGAGATCACCAGCTTTGTGGCGGTATTGATTGACGCCGAAGCCACGGGGGCAAGTATTTCCCAGGTTTTGAAAGATCAATCCGTGCAAATGCGTTTGGAGCGTTTCGTGCGTGCGGAAAAAGCCGGCGCGCAAGCGTCTCAGGCGATTTTGATTCCGTTGATGTTATTTATTTTACCAGCCGTGTTCATTATGGTTTTTGGACCGGTCGCGATTTCATTTATGTATGGACCTAAATAATGATGAAGAAGCTTGAGAACTCGACAACTAAAACCACTTTGATCCCGAATCTCGAGGTCGCAGATGATATGCGCACTCGTGGTGTGGGTCTTTTGGGTCGCAGTTCCTTGGCGGAAGACCACGCGTTGTGGATCTTAAGATGCAATAGCATCCATACATTTTTTATGAAGTTCGCAATTGATTGTGTGTTTGTAGATAAAAATTTGAAAGTGAAAGCTGTCTATAAAGATGTGAAACCCTGGAGGCTCTTGCTTCCGGTATGGGGTGCCAGATCTGTATTTGAGATGGCTTCAGGTGTAAGCAGCAAGTTGAACATCAGAGTGGGAGATCAGCTGAATGTGGGCGCTTAGAATCTTGTCCGGCCCTCAAGCCGGCGGCATTTTAGAGCTAAAAATGGGGAGAAACCTAGTCGGTCGCTCTCCGCATTGTGATATTAAAATCACAAGCCCGGGCGTGTCTAAAGAGCACAGCGAGATCGTTGTTTACAGTGATAAGATTGTTGTAACTGATTTGAAGTCCAGCAATGGAACTTACTTAAACGGTGTGCGCATGCAAACCGGTTTAATGCGTTTGGGTGATAAACTCGGCATTCATGATGTTCTGGTGGATATCATTCCAGCTCCTGAAAAAAGAGCACAAGCGCCAATGATGCAACAACCTGGTTACGGTATTCCACAGGGCATGCCAATGCCACAAGGAATGCCGCAACCGATGGGCATGCCTCAGCCCATGGGGGCTGGTCCTGCAGGTCCCGCTCCAGAGGCGGCTCCAGCATACAGTCCTGGTGGTTTGAAAGCAGTTTGGGAAAGATTCCTGGAATACTTAGACCGCGTGGCCTTGCCAGGGGTTTATAAAATTCCAACATATCTGGAATTCCGCATGGTTCTTTTGGGCTTTGTGGTGCTGTTTATTTTTGTCACGACGTTGCTGGCGATGATTCCAATGGTGCAGATCACCCGTGCAAGTATCATCACAGAAAGTAAACGTCGTGCCGCTTCGATTGCCAGAACTTTAGCGACGATCAACCAATCAGCCCTTTTGCAAAATAGCTATTCTTCATTGACGACAAATCAAGCGGAAGCTGAAGACGGTGTGAAGCAGGTTCTGATTGTGCAACAGTCAGATGGTATGATCTTGGCTCCGGCGACTCGTGCTGGAACCACTCCGGATTTGCCATTCGTGCATCAAGCTCGTCGTGAAATGCGCCCGGAATCCGTGGAAGTGGATTCAACGACGATTGGGGCCAGTTTCCCCATCGGTCTGTTTGATCCAAATACCGGAGAGCAATCGGTGAAAGCTCATGCGATTGTCCTTTATGATATTGGCAGCATGGCCTTTGATGATGGTCGCGCGATCAGTTTGTTCATGCAGACGCTGGTGATTGCAACACTGGTAGGTTTAATCCTGTACTTCTTTATGTACAAATTGGTCGAGTATCCACTGATAACTTTGAATCAACAGCTTGATACCGCTATGAGAGAGAAAACTGACAATACCAGTGTTGATTTCATGTTCCCACCACTTCAGGCCTTGATTGGAAATATCAACAGTCTCCTGACCAGATATATTCATGGTGAAGGTGCGGGAGCTGAAGGTGGAATGGGCAGTTTCGTCAATAAAGATGGCGAAGCTGAAAATCTGGTGCAGCTGATCGGTTTCCCATCGATTGCGATTTCAAAAGATGGTCGCATCATGGCGGGAAGCTCGTCCTTTGGACAAGTGGCTCGCACCGAGGTCGCGCAATTGATTGGACAACAATACCAAGCAATTCCAGATGTGGCCCTGCAACAAAATATCGATAGTTTAATGCACAAGACCCGTGAAAATGCCCGCGTGATTCATACGGATCAGCTTGAGTTCAATGGTCATCCATGTGTTTTAAGTTGTCAGGGAATGTCTTCACAGCCCAATGACGTCGATTACTTTGTAATCACGATCTCTCCGGCTGAGGGAGGATCCTAATGGGAGCAGCCTCTAAAGTGAAAGATGCTTTGAAGTTTGACATTGAAGTGGTGAAAGGTCCGCACACGGGTCTTCGTCTTTCATTTGCAAACGGCACTGCCACTATGGGGCGCGGTCCAGAGAATGACATCGTTTTGGCGAATGACCCTCGTATCAGTCGTCAACACGCAGAAATTCGTCAACGTGGAAATGAATTCCTGATCGTCAATTTAAGTCAGAAAAACTTCGTCATGCTCAATGGTGAAAGTATTCAGTCCGAGATTTTACACAAAGGCTCGGTGATTCAAATTGGTGATTCTGAAATTCGTTTCACACCAGAAGTTGTTGCCTCAGAGCCCGTCATGCCGGTTATGCCCGCGGCTCCGCCAGTGCCATCTCCGTCAGCTTCGGTATTAAAACCGATGGCTCCAACAGGGTTGCCACAAATGCCAGCGGCAGGAATGCCAAGCATGCCTCCGGGTGCAGTCAGACCGCAGATGCCGATGGGTCACCCGCAACAAGGAGTGGGCTATCAGCAGCAAGCGCCTCGTCCAGCACCGCGCCCACCAAGCGGTGGCAGTCTGCTTTCAAATCCGAAGGCCCGTTTTTATGGCATCATCGTGATTTTGGCTTTGGTTGGGTGGTATCTGATGACGCCAGCTAAAAAAGGCAAAGATCAGAATGCTTTCCGTACGTCTGCGATCAGTATGCAGGACGTGGCCGAAGCGGAAAAGCGCACTCAGGAATTGATGAATATTAAAAAGGAAAAGTACGACTCCGTTCAATACAAACGAGCGCAGGAAAACTTTATCCGTGGATTCCGTGATTTCCAACAGGGCCAATACGCACGTGCGCGTGAGGCATTCCAAGTGGTATTGAATCTGGATCCAGAAAATGAACTGGCAAAACGTTATTATCATCTTTCGAAAATCAAATTCGACGAGTTGGTAAAATTTAATTTGATTCAGGGCAGTCGTTATCGTGAAAAGAAAAACTGGCGCATGTGTCAGTCGAATTACTCAAATGTGATTACAATGTTGCAGAACCGCAGAGATGATCCAAGTTATAAAGAAGCTAAGCAGTTTTACGAGGAATGTACTTTAAATCTGGAAGGAGGACGACTCTAATATGGCACATCTGATAGTTCGTCTTCGTGGAAAGACAGTATATAACATGCCTTTGGAAGAGGGGCGCTCGTATGTAGCAGGTCGTAAAGAAGACTGCGACATCGTTCTGCAACCGGAAAAAGGTATTTCCCGCGAGCACTTTAAAATAGTCTCTGACAATGGTCAGTGGACTTTGCAAGTGATCTCTCGTTATGGCGATGTGATGGTGAATGGGGAGCCGACTCAGCAAGTGGCTTTGGATCATGGCTTTACTTTCACAATTGCACCTTATGAATTTGATTTCCTAACGTCTTCAGTGACGGCTCAACCGGCACCGATGATGGAAGCTCCCTCTCAACCGGAGGGCAGTTATTTGCCAGCGGTCCACAGTGGTACGTCTGGTGGTGAAGAAAAAACCATTGTCGGAGCTTCTCCGACAGCGGCTTACATTAAAATTGTTGATTCCAACAGCGATGCGAAAGAACTGATCCGTTTGGATGAGGGCGATTCCTGGATTGCGGGACGAGATCCCTCATGCCATATCCAGATTCGTGACCAACGTGTCAGCCGTCGTCAGTTTGAACTTCGCCGCAATGGCAATCAGTATCAGATTATCGACTTGGGCAGCGTGAATGGAACTTTGGTTAACGGTAATCCTATTTCCTCCACAGATTTAACCAATATTCGTAGCGGCGATGCCATCACGGTGTTGGATAACTATCTGTTCTTTGAATTGCACGATGCTCATTTCCAAAGTCGTCTGGACATGGTGAAGGTCGCTCCACCAAATCCCTTGGTGCAGATGTCCCACAATCCAGTGCCTGCAGAGTACGATCAGCAGGGTTACGGTATTGCTCCTTACCAACAGCAAGGTGGGGTGCCGATGCAGTACCAGGGTTACGGGCAAATGCCGGGTCCTGTGGCGCCAGCTCCCGAAGTAAAACCTAAATTTGATTTCCAAAAGCATCGTCCAAAATTGATGATCGGTGCAGTGGCGTTATTAGTTGTCGTTTACATGCTTAAAGGTGGCGACAAAGAGACAGCCCCAGTAGGTGCGCCGGGTACCGTGGCGGCACCGGGTTCTCCGCAGGAAGTGTTCAGTAAACTGAAACCTGAGCAGCAGTCATTGATTCGTCAGCGTTATAAAGATGCTAAGAATCTTTATATGCAAGGCAAGTATCAATTGGCCCAGGATGAAATCGTTAAGATTCACGAATTGGTTCCTGATTACGAAGATACCAAAGAGATTCAACGTCTGGCTAAAGAGGCGATCTTTTTGGAGCAGGAAAAAGTTCGTATCCAGCAAATCGAAGCTGCCAAGGCAGAAGCTGAGCAAAAAATCCTGGCACAAACAGCTGTGTGCCAGAAAAAGATCAATCCGAATATCACAATGGATGAGATGGAGGCTTGCTTAACGTCTGTTTTGCAATTCAATCCTGATCACCCGAAAATTTTGGATTTGAAATCCCAAGTGGAAGCTTTGACGACTGCTCGTGAAGTGAAGAAAGCTGCGAATGCAGAATATGCAGCAAGAGTGGCGCGTCTGAAAGCTATCTATGACAAGGCTCAAGCGCTTCATAAAGTTGGCAGAAAGCCTTTGGATATCATTGATGCTTATACAAAAGTGACGAGCTCAAATTTGCCAGATCCAAACGGTTATAAGGGAATGGCGGGGCGTAGTATCGCGTCCGTTCGTAACCAGATGAACCAAAAGATCAAAGGCAGTCTGGAAAAAGCGGACAAGTTTTACCAAGAAGGAAAACTTAAAGAGGCTATTGGTGCTTTAAGAGAAGCAAAAGCCATTGATCCCGAAAATCCGGAAGTCCCACCAAGAATCGAAAAGATTGTCTTGGAACTTCGTAAGCAGATGATGGCTCTTTATCAAGAAGGTATTCTTGAAGAAAGCTTTGGTAACGTCGATGGTGGCGAGTCCAAAGCCGGTGCCAAAGATAAATGGAAGAAAATCCTCGAGCTCGATATTGCTGACGGCGAATACTATAAGAAAGCTTATATCAAGCTTAAGAAATACGGAGCGATGTAAAATGAAACTTCAGGAGCGCTCTTATAGCAGCAAGATCATGCGTCCTAAGCCACAGATTCATGTGGAAGAGGACGGCTCGTTGATTGTTGTGGTGACGGCTTGGGGGCAACCTGAGCACGGGGAGCGCGCATTGAACGAAGTCGTAAAATACGTCAGCGCTGCAAAAGCCGACGTGGAGGTGACTTCTCCATTTGAATTCCTGACTTGTATCAGTGATGAAGCGAACTATGTGCGCACAGCTTTAATGATTGCAAACGATGCCCTTTATAGAGGGGAAAATCGCAAAGAGTACGCGTCTGGTGTGGAAGTTTTGGCTCTTTTTAAAAGAGGCTCCCAAGTGGCTTGGGCTCAAGTCGGTGCCCCAAGTATTTTCGTGCAAAGGCAGAATCAACGAGTGCAACCATTAAGTGTCGCAAGTGATCTGGCTTCCGAGCTTCGCGATGATCATTGTCTTCCACCTCTTCCGGCTCAGCTTTTGGGATTAGATCCGACGGTGAATATTCAAACTGGTCACACGCATGTGAATGAGGGTGATAAGTTGATTCTGCTTGCTGGAACTTCTGTGGCGACCGCCTTATGGGGTCTGCAATCTTACGAAACTGATTTGAATCTGATCACTCAGTCGATGGTTCAAGAAGAACCTGAGTTGCCATTCTGGCTTGGACTGATTGCCGTTTAATTATTCTTCCTGATCAATTGTAGCGAGTGATTTGTAAACTTGCGTGCGAATTTTGGAGTATTCCGGCAGGTGCAATGCGAGTTCAGCGCGAGATGGAGCGTAATTGTTTTCTCTTGCCGTATCCCAGATCATTCCTAAAGCAATGTTGCTGCGCTGAATTTCTTGATCGAGCATATAATTCTTAAACGAACGTTCAAATTTTTTGCGCTGAGTTTCTTTCGAAAGCCCGCGGATGTCTGAACGAAGCCAGTCTACCAATTCAATGAAGAGATTGTCATTGCACTCTTTCAGGTGAGAGCTGTCGATCTCTTTGATAGATAAAAGCTCAATGCAAGGATCAGAGTTCTTCAGATTCTTGGCATTCAGGTTTTTCTCTGCAACGTACTGCCACACAGTCACATTGTTTTTCTTACCCAATGTACGAAGCGCTTCCCAATCCTTTTGGTTCAATGCCACTTGCGCGGTCCAATTTAGAATATTCAAGCTGTGATAGTTATTGCTGCTGCTTAAACGTTTCAAATCACGCAGCAACAGGGGCTCCTGGTCAGCGCGAGTCCAGCGGTCATAGGGAATGCTAAGTCTTGCCATCCATTCTTCATTAGGCGGAACGAAGGGGGGAAACTGGTTCTTTTTCAGCAAGGCCTGGATGCGATTTGTGGTAGGTAACAAACTTTGTTGTAAAAGCGGCAAAGGATTTAATTCCATGCGATCTACCAGCGTATTAAAAAGCTTCGGCTTCGCATCGTTAATATATAAAACATGATGGGAAATTGCAGCAGTACGTAAAGGACCTGCATTTCTCCATAAAGACCAACCAGATTCCAAAATGAATGGTCGATCCTCTGACCAATCAGCAACGGGGCTTTTCAGGACTCCTGCCAAAGAATGCGCTGGAAAATCACTGCCGTCATTTTCCACAACGCTTTCCCCAAGAATTTCAAAGAGCGTTTTGCCTAGATCGGCAAGGTTTACATTCTGATCGACCTTCCAATAGATGGGTTGGTCAGTTTTCTTTTTTTGCGCAGGCTTGATGAATAGGGCAACTTGCGTATTTTCAGAATGTAAATTCAAAGTCGAAAGATCGCGGTGGTCGCCGTTTTCGTGGCCACTTAAACCCACGAGGACAACTGTTGTGTTGTCCCAGCGGCGTGCAGTTTTCATCTGCGTGAACAGCTCGTGCAGGCTTTCATCGAACTCGTCAATTTGTGATTCCAAACTTAAATTTCTGGTCTCACCCAGTTCTGTTGTGGTGATGGTATTTGTGAACTGTAAATCCGGCGCATAAATCACGCTGAAAAAAGGTCCGTTGCCAACATCATGGCGAAGCCACTGCATGAAACTTCCGGCATTCTTTTTAAAAGGACGAAACAGATTTGAAAAACCCGGAACCAGGGAGTCATCAAATAGTTCGAAACCCTGATTTAATCCCGAACGACGAAAGATCGGTGGGCCCCCGGTGAAAAAACTCGTGCGATATTCCTGATGAACGGCAATTTCTGACGCCAATTCAAACTCAGGGGCCAAACCCGGTGCGCCATTATGTCGCACGTTATGTTCGTAAGGATAAAGGCCCGTCAGAACTGAACTCAACGCGGGTGCGCTCAAAGTGGATGTCGTGAAAGCATGAGTGAAGCGAACTGACTCGTTGCAAAGCAACTGAAAGCCAGACTTAGTGCCGGAGATGTTATCCGGTGAGCAAGAGATATCCGACACTGCAAGATTGTCTGCAGCGATAATAAGAATTGAACTCTTGTCACTTGATTGGCAACCAATCTGGACCAGGCTCAGTACGCATAGTGCGAAGGCTAAAATGATTCTCTGCATATCTTGACCATGTGTCATGGATCTAGAGATAATGGATCAATAATTTTTGCTAGTCAAAGTTTTGAAAGGACAGCTCGATGCTTGCAGAGAAAATTTTTGGTGTTGCTCATTTGGCCGATCAGGTTGTGTTGTGGTTATTGCTTGTTCTCAGCATTTTAAGTATCGGCATGATTCTTGAGAGATTTTTTGCTTTAAGAAAAGTTTCTAATGAATCTCAACGCGTTAGAGCGAAAATCAAGCTAGCACTACAAAGCAACAGTGTTGAAGACATCGAAGATCTTGCGAAAGATCCGGACTCTTTGGAAGGTCGCGCAGCTGGTCAAGCGATGAAATACTTGCGTGCATCAGGCAGCAAAGGTTTGGAAGAAATCTTTAATACTATTGCTCTTTCTGAGCGCCCTGATTTGGAAAGATATTTAAACTTCTTGGCGACGCTGGGATCGAATGCTCCCTATATCGGATTGTTCGGTACAGTTTTAGGTATCATGAAAGCGTTCAATGACTTAGCGACTGCAGCTGAAGCAGGTCAACAAACAGTGATGGCTGGTATCTCAATGGCCCTTGTGGCAACGGCAGCCGGTCTTTTCGTGGCGATTCCAGCAGTTATTGCTTACAACTACTATAGCAAACAAGTGCGCGGTATCTTCAACTCTTTGGAGAGTGTGAAAGAATTGTGCCTTGCTTACGCTAAGAAAAAAGGTATCTAAACCATGGCAATGAAGAGTGGTGAAAACAACGACGCCATATCGGACATTAACGTTGTCCCTTTGGTCGATATCATCCTGGTGGTTCTGATCATCTTCATGGTGACAGCACCTATGTTCATCAAGCCTTCGATTAATGTGAATTTGCCAAAAGCCGCAAGTGGTGATCAAACGGCGCCAAGCAAATTGAACATCTCCTTAACTGCGGATGGTCGCATTAATCTGAACGGAACCTTCGTGAATGAGGAAGCAGTCCGCGCGAAAGCGACTGAAGAAGTGACTAAAAACACAGAAGTTCAGGCAATTATCTCGGCGGACAAAGACGTTCCGCACGGTAAGGTGGTCGGTCTTCTCGACATCGTAAAAGCCGCCGGAGTCAAAAAATTCGCGATCAGTATCGATAAAAAATAAGTCTCAAAATGAAGGCCTTCTGCAAAGAAGGCCTTTTTCTTTTCCGCTCCTGCTGTCGCTTTGCGGGACTAATTTTACTTTTTTCAAAAAAAACAGTTATCCCTTGGTGGAGTTTTTCAGAGGGAAAACGCAGAAAATCTGCTTCGTTTTTAAACTTTCCTAACTCAAATTCAAATTATCCCTCAGCCGCTTCGCGGGACCGGACCATAGAGTGGGTTCCAGAGGGGGAATCTCAAATTGATACGGCTAAAGTCCTGCTCGGGAACGCCGATCATAGATTCATGTTCAAAAGAGCTGCTTCAGAAATTCAATTTATCGCAATTACGTTCATCCTTGTTGTGCTTTTGGGTGCGCGTACCTTTGCAAGTCTCACTGAAGCCGATGGCGTTGTGGCTGAAGAAACGGTCGCGGCTTCCGTTGTTGGAACCAACACCCGTACTCCTGCATCTTTGCCGCCGACTGCGGTAGCACCAAAGAAAATTGAATCGTCTTTGCATCAGTCCGCTGATGTGGATTTGAATTGTGCAAAGAAAAAGGGCCAGCTTGAAGTTCACGCTGGGTATGTTCAATTCAAAGGCAAAAGCTGCACAAGTGGCGTTCGCATGGGCGAAATCCAAATCGTAAATAAAAGCAATGGTTATACAGCATCTGTTTTTGACCGCGGATCTGACAAATATCAAACGGATCTAATCCAGCTTCAACCAGGCGAAAACGAAATCTCCATTCGTTATGAAAGCTCTGGACGTCAGATGGAAGAAATCATCCGTGTGAGCTCTACCAAAATTTAAAACTCATTTATTTTTTCTGTTTTCTTTCGCACAATAAAAGAACCACATCTAAAGAGGATCTTTTATGCGCGTTCTGTTGTTGGCATTCATCATTTGTCTGGTTCAATGCACCTCCGTAAAAAACAAAGACGCTGATTCCGCACAGAGATCCGCCGCTTCATCAAAAATGGTTCTAGATAAAAGTGGTTACTTGTACGACCCGACTGATCGCTCTTGTGATGGTTATCCTCGCTTGATGGTGGAAACGATGCCGGGCACGTGTTTGGGAATGGTTTTGCCGCGCGATCGCGCATTAGATCCTGCAACGAATAAAGGTTTCGTCAAGCCTCGCACCATCCTGCAACTTCCAGGCACTGAGCAATTTTTGGTTGTCGACATGGGTGGATGGGCTCCCAAAAATGGCCGACTGTTTTTGTTAAAACCAGGGGCGGGCGGAAATTACGGAATTACATTAATCAAAGCGGGTTTGGATAATCCTCACGGGTTAAGATTTGGGCCCGATGGCTTCATCTATATTGGCGAGAAGAATCAAATATCCAAATTTCATTTCGTGAATGGCAAAATCGCAGACTGGAAACTTGTTTTTGGAAATATGCCGCGCAAAGAGGGTTACATGCATCCTCTTTCACAATTTGCCTTTGATCCCAGAAACGGTGACATGTACATCAACTCCGGATCACCAAGTGACCACTGCATCGTTCAAGGAACAGGTGAGTACAAATATTGCTCAGAGGATCAGGCACAAGGAAATGGCGCGATCTATCGAATTCCTGCGCATCTGTTGCAGAAACTTCCTCCTGAAGGTGTAGAGATTTTTGAGTATGCGGCGGCGGGTTTAAGAAACTCCATGGCGATGGTGGTTTCAAATGCTGGATTCCTGGTGCAAGGTGAAAACAGCCGCGACTTTCCAGAGCTTGAAGAGCCCTATGAAGAAATGAATGTCATTGATCTTGAAAAAGGCAGAGTCGCCCATTACGGCTGGCCCTATTGTTACGATTTCCACGCGACATCTCCCGAATGGGAATTTCCGGAAAACAAAAAACTCCCAATTCACAAACAATTCAGAAAACCCGTCAACTGTGCGCAACAAAGTGCGCAGGGCCCAGGAGAATATCAAGCACCTTATATCTTGATGCCTCCACATGTGGCGCCACTTCATATGGATTATTATCGCGGCAATATGTTCCGTGATTCGTTAGGTGGAAAACTTTTAGTAACGTGGCATGGATATCAACCAAGTGGGCAGCGTTTGGTTGCCTACACCGTGGATGAAAAAGGTTTGCCCGTATTAGAGGCTTCAACCGCAAAAGCTTCCTACCAATTCAATCAACCCGGCGGTTGCCCGATTCCAAAACCGTTCCAGCCTCGAGGCGGAATGGATCGTCATGCTTCCTATACTGAAGTGATTTCCAAATGGAATGAAGTAAATGGCCAACGTCCTAAAGGTGCACCGGTCGCATTCACTGAAGCCAGCGATGGATCCATCTGGATCGTGGAAGATCGCGAAAATCGTACCATCGTTCGATTGGCTCGCACGCAGACCGCTAATTTCCGTGAAGCTTGTGATCGTTCCGTCATCACGTTTGATCCACAGGTTCAAATGTTAGCCTACAGATCCGTCGTCAAAGAAAATCTAAATCTGCTTGAGGGATACAAAGGTATTCAAACTCAGCTGATCAAAAACTATTGTACGGGTTGCCACGGCAATCTGGAGGCGGACGATATCGCCAAAGATCGTTTCAGCAATCTTGATTTCTTGGTGAAGAATGGCTGGATTGCACCGCAGGATCTGGAGCGCAGTAAAGCTTACGGTGCTATTGCACATCTTGAAGGCTACACGCCCATGCCTCCTGCGGATAAGCCACAGTTTTTTGGAACCGCTGAGGGAGAAAAGTTAAACAAGCTTGTTGCTCAATGGATCAATGCTTTACCAAAAGACATTGATTCCAGCTATGCCAAATACACTGCGAAAGATAAGCGGAATATTCGTCTTCAGCCATCGACTTCAGCAAAGGCTTGCGGTCAATTGAATCCTGGAGATATCGTGTTCATTGATCCAAGATCCAGCAAGGTGATTGCTCAAGATGGCTACAAATGGAGCCGCGTGTACTTAGTGCCAGCGCACAGTCGCTTGTTCAAGGATGCGTGTCCTGCACCGGAAGATGGCGTTTACTATATCGCGCTGTAAGCGCGTTAGCATTTTAGCACAGTAAGAAAGTTTTTAATGATCAAGGCCCTGAAGCAACCACAGTTACAACGTCTTTGGATAGGGCAGGCCTTTTCATCCATCGGTGATGAAATTTACCGCGTCGGTTTAACTTGGTTTGCGGTGAATCTGATGGGTTCTAACACAGGTTATCTGGCGGCAGGACAGACAGCTTCGTTGATGTTGCTAAGTTTTGTTGGTGGAAAGTGGGCCGATCGGTGGAATCCGCAACAAACCATGTTCCGAGTAGATTTGATTCGCATGGTGCTGGTGCTCATTCCCGTGTTTATTTCTTTTTTTATTCCCGTGCCGCTCACACTTTTAATTGTGATGGCTTTGGTGCTATCAGCACTCAGCGCATTTTTTGATCCTGCTACTCAAGCCACAATTCCACTTCTGGCAAAGGACATTGAAACTCTTCAGTCCACCAACGGATTGATGGGAACGACAATTCGTGGTGCGCGAATGGTCGGCCCTGCAGTTGTGGGTTTGCTCGCAGCCGTAGTCCCCATGATTCATTTCTTTACGATCGATGCGCTGACCTTTTTAATTTCTGCGCTGTCAGTGCGCTCACTTAAAAAATATTTACCAGAACATGTCCCTCCACCCAAAGCCCGCACCGGATTTGCGGAAGCGGTTATGGGAGGCTTTCGTTTGATTCAAGGCCATTCGGGCATGATGTATGTTTTTATTTCACGAGCGTTGACCGCCGGTGCATGGAATTTATCAATCATCGTGGGCTTTGCATTATTAGTGCATCAAGTGTCGGGCGGGGATGCGCGCATGTTTGGCCTGGTCATGGCTTCTTATGGGGTGGGAAATCTAACGGGCGCACTGTACTTCGGTAATCGCTCTCGTGCGGGTCATCGGTTGTTATTTTTGATGTATGGCGGATATATTTTGTGGGGAGTGGGAATTGCTGCGGTTGGTTTTGCTCCCACAGTCGCATGGATTGCGGCTGCCTCTATTTTCACTGGATTCATGGGTCCTTTGAATGACCTCGCCTACATTGATCTGATGCAAAGAAAGTTTCCTGTTTCTGATCTTACAAAAGTGTTTCGTCTGCGCATGGCCTTGGAATCATTGGGTACATTGATTTGTACTTTAGCGTCTCCATGGTTGATTCAAATGACCTCCATTCGCGCGGTGATGGTGGGGTGCGGACTGCTTTGGATAATCTGTGGGGGAGTAGGCCTCATGTTGAAGCCTCTTCCTACTTCGTCATCCGCAAGTTCCTAAAACCTGAAATTTGACACATAAAAATGCCTCTTTGATTTACATTAATTGAGGCAAATCATAAGGTTGATGCGAGCGGCTAGAGTAGTATCATTTAAATTGATCTTGCTCCGTTGAGCCTTTAAGTTGAGCTCGAATGATTACAGAAGGATTCTTTAACTTGGTCGATCTTAAGAAGCGCTCGGACATCCATTATGCTCGAAAAATTTGGCATATGTCGGCTGTGTTCGCCATGTTCTTGGCGTACGTGTATCTACCTAAGGAAGTTTCATTCTCTTTGTTGGTCATCGGTTGGTTGTTGTTCGTTCCTTTTGATTTCTTGCGCCACCGTTACGCAGTCTTAAACGATTTCGCAGTTCACGCTTTCAAACCCATCATGCGCCAAAGTGAAGTAAAAAAACTCGCTGGGACAACGTTCTTGTTGTCAGGTGTTCTGATCGTTTACGTTATTTTCCCGCGCCCTATCGTGGCTCTAACGTTGTTGTTCTTGGCTTTCGCAGATCCCATTGCGAGCTATTTTGGAATTTTGTACGGCAAGGACAAAATCTTTGGTCATAAATCCATCCAAGGTTTCATGGCTGCATTCTTTGTTTGTGCCGCTCTGACTTTGGCTTTCTTGTTATATCACAACTATCTAACGGATCGCGTGATCGTGGTCAGCTTGCTTGCCGGTCTTGTGGGCGCATTTGCAGAGTTGATTCCAATCGGAAAGCTCGATGACAACCTGACGTTGCCGTTGATGAGTGCCGTTGGACTGTCTATCCTCTTTTATTTCTTTGGATTTTTCGCTTAAGTCGGCTAAAACCGATACATGGCAAACGAACATACCGCAAATTCGCATTTAGATACTGAAGAAGCACGCGCTCAGCGCATGCACATGTACATTTATATCCTTCCAAATTTGATGACGACTGGAAATCTGTTCTCAGGTTTCTTTGCAGTTATTCAATCCATCAAAGGAAACTTTGAATGGGCTGCTTACGCTATCGTCGTCGCAGCTGTATTCGACCAATTAGATGGTCGTTTGGCGCGTTTGACTCGCTCAACAAGTAAGTTCGGTGCGGAATACGATTCACTTTGTGACCTTGTCAGCTTTGGTATGGCACCAGGTGTGTTGTTGTTCTTGTGGGCATTGCAACCATTCGGTCGTTTAGGATGGGTTGCATGTTTCCTTTTCGTAGCTTGCGGAGCTTTGCGCTTGGCTCGCTTTAACGTACAAGCAAACGTGGTCGAGAAAAATTACTTCCAAGGTCTACCAATTCCGATGGCTGCGGGTATCGTGGCTTCTTCTGTTTTGGCAATCAAAGACTTGGGATTAGAACCATCTGGCAACTACGGTCTGTTGGTAATGGCGATCTTATTGGCGCTGGTGATGGTTTCAAATTTCCGTTTCCGCAGCTTTAAAGATTTGGATTTGAAAGAGCGTTTGCCGTTCCGTTATTTGATTTTAGGGGTCGGCGTTCTTGTGATCGTCGCTCTTCGTCCAGAAGTTATGTTGTTTGTCCTGTTCATGGGCTATGCAGCACTGGGTGCAGTGTTCGGTGTCTTCAGATTAGGTAAAAACATCCGCAAGATCAGACCATCCGTTTATGCGCCGGCAGCGGTACATGAAAGTGATTTAGTCGAAGAGCTTGAGGAAGAGGAAGAGATCAAGAAAGATGAAAAGAAAACTTAAAGTAGGCGTCGTTGGCGCGACCGGAATGGTTGGCCAAACGTTCATGACACTTCTTGCAGAGCGTGAGTTCCCGATTGCGGAACTTCGCCCGTTTGCTTCTGAAAACTCCCTTGGTAAAAAAATCGAATTGCAAGGTCAGCAGTGGCCTTGTCAGATTTTAAAAGAGGGCTGTTTCGAAGGTCTTGATCTTGTTTTCTTTTCTTCTGGCGATGATATTTCCGCCGAGTGGGCACCGAAGGCTGTTAAAGCTGGTGCTTTTGCCGTCGATAATTCGGCGGCCTTCCGCATGGATCCGAACACAGTTTTGATCGTTCCTGAAGTGAATGGTCATCTGTTGAACAAGGATTCAAAACCGCAAGTTATCGCAAACCCCAACTGCTCAACCATTCAATTGGTGGTTGCATTGAAACCTTTGTCGGAAAAATTCGGCTTGGACGAAGTGCGAGTCAGCACTTATCAAGCGGTGAGTGGTGCCGGCCAAGGTGGCTATGACGAGTTGATGGAGCAAACTTCCAAAGCGACTCAAGCGACTCACGAGCCAAAAACATTCCCTCATACAATTTTGTTCAATTGCATTCCACAAATTGGTTCTTTCAATGATGAAGGCTTCTGCAGCGAAGAAGTCAAAATCATGAAAGAGACCCGCAAGATTTTGGGACTGCCGCAATTGAAAGTATCTGCTTTCACCGTTCGTATCCCTGCTTTGAATGCTCACAGTGAGTCTGTTTGGGTGACTTTGAAAAAAGATACGACACGCGAAGCGATCACGGATGCTTTAGCTTCCCATCAAGGCATCGTCGTTCAAGACGATCCCAAAAGAAGCGTTTATCCATTGGCGCGAGAAGTGTCTGGCAAAGACCCGGTTTATGTCGGCCGCATCCACCGCGATCCAGAAGATTCCAAGCTGTGGATGATGTGGGTGGTATCTGACAATATCCGCAAAGGCGCCGCCCTTAACGGCATACAGATAGCTGAGCAGCTGTTCTTCTAGTTCGTTTTACTAACTCATTCTGATTGAACCGACGAAGGTCTGGATGGGCTGGTTGTTTTGACTAACGGCTCGTCCAGTGGTTCGATAGAGATATGCGTCTGTTGAAGCTTTCCGCTTTGTTTGCCACATCCTTATTCGTGTCATCGGTTGCGATGGCTGCCTCATTTACATCGGTCACAATCGGTGGAGCTTCATATTACGATCTTACGACCACTCCTTCGAAGCCAGTTATCTATGGTGGTTTTGCGGGAACTTGTACAGGGGATGGAAACTCTACTTGCAACAGCTGTACGGGTTCGGGTCTGACTCCTTGCAATCAAAACGCTGCTTATCCGAACTTGATTCTGACTCTGACTTTAACCGCTGACGTTTCTCTTCCAACGAACGGCACAGTGACTGTAAAAATCGATGATAATTCTGTCAGCTTGAATACAGCTCCTTATATTTCCGGCAGTACGTTGACGGTGAAAATGTTGTGGTCGCAGATTTGTTTGAAATCTGCAAATGGCGTGCAGGATTGCTCGAACAATGTGGATTCGGATTTGGTGGTTACGATTACTGGATCGGGAACGACGACGACGACAGTTTCCGCAACTTTGCATGTTATTACTTCAGCAACGACCACTCAGTACTACACTGATTGTCCTGTGGGAACGACTGCAACTGCGAATACAGGTTTTTGTAATTTCACGGCGTTTCCCGGTGATTCAAAAATGTATACCGATCCGATCGTATCTGATGGATATCCGGTAAGTTCGACAGGAATTGATTTCAGAGACTTGGTTTTCTTTTACGAGGAACAAATTCCTGCGGACGGTAATAATCCCGCGACGACTGTTGGAAGAATTACGAATGCTTCCCCAACGTCCATTATGCCAGTCTCTTCCACGACGTTTCCCCCAGATGTGGATGATCGTTTGACGGGTCTTACAAACGGCAAAACTTATTGTGCGGTTATGGCGAATCGTGACTTGGCGGGAAATATTTATTACTTCACGCCAACCACGGTGGACCCAACTACTTTGTGCGCAACTCCCGAGCCTGTTGTGGGATTGCTTGATGATAAACACTGCTTCATTGCAACCGCGGCTTTCGGTAGCGACATGGCACCTGAGGTGCAAAGTTTCCGCGAGTTCAGAAATAAATATTTGATTCCTTATTCTTGGGGTCAAAAGTTTGTTAAGACTTACTATAAATACAGTCCAAAATACGCAGCCATGATCTCGCAAAGTGAAACAGCCAAAATCGCCGTTCGCGGAGTTTTGTGGCCGCTATTATTCTTTGCTCGATTAAGTGTAGCATTGGGATTCTGGTTCGCACTAGCAATCACAGTTTTCGGCGGCTTGACGATTTGGGGCTTGTACCGTCGCTTGATCTTGGGACAAAACGTTCGAGGTGAACTATGAAATCGTTATGGTTGGTCCTAGTTGCCTTGCTTGCTGTTTCCATCTTTCATACAGCAAATGCCCAGACAAAAGAATCAGCACCCAAAGAGCCACCATTCGTTGAAGAAAGCGAATTCGAGGCTCCACCAGCGGCCTCAGCCGATCCATTGCAATCTGAAACGGACGACGCTTTAAGTATCGAAAATGAAATCCTGCAAAGTGGTGGCGAACCAATCGCCACCCCTCCACAGGCTCCCAATACAGTTGATTTGAACAAAGATGTTCCTGAGGCGGGTTCTTCACTTCCTGATGATTTGATTTTGGAAGACGAAGCCCCAGCTATCGCAGCACCTAATAATGAAATTCCATCCAGTGATGCGCCGATCGAAGAACCCGTTAACGTGAAGCCAGCTCCAGTGGTTTACAGTAACGAAGTGGTTCGTAAATCCCCATCAGGTGGAGTTGAATACATCCATCATCCTCAAGCGGCTGTTGGTTTGATTCGCATCGAAAAAGACGGCACATACGTTTATAAAACAAAAGACAAAGGCGAAGTTAAATCCACCGGCTCTTTCCGTTTTGGTGCGATGGATGCTCCGATCATCAAAGCTGCTGACGGTGTTACAACTTTTGAAACAATGTATTCCGGTCCTACAGTTCCGGTTTTAGCTTTTGAATACGAATGGCAGCCTTTGAAAATCTCCCAGAACTTGAAAGTCCAAGCGGGCTTCAATCTGATGATGGCCAACGGCAACGGTCGCTTCGCTGAATCAAATCCCAGCGGTGGAACTCCTCAAGCCGGTGACAAAGCTCGTGAGGAATATACTTTCGTAGCTATTCCATTAAATTTAGGCCTTGCATATCGTTTCCAATATATGGATCGCCAGGTCTTCGCGCCTTATATCTCTGGCGGCGGCTCTTACATCCCGGTTGTTGAATATCGCGATGACGGAAAAAACACGAACATGGTCGGAACTCCCGCTGCATTCGGTGGTGGAGGCTTACTGATCAACATCGGCGCCATGGATCGCGACACAGCCTTCACGCTTCGCTCTGAATATGGTGTCACCAACCTTTGGGTGACTTTAGATTATCGTTATCTAAAATCTTTCAGTGAAGATGTCGACTTCAAATCAAATGTAATAACCGCCGGAGTCTCCGTAGACTACTGACGTCGGCCGGTGAAAAACGGGAAGCTGACGGCGTTGCTCGTCGTCGGCGTACGGGTAGTACGCCTTCCTCCTCGCGCCTTGCATCTTCCCGTTTTTGACCAGCCTCATTGGCGTCCGGAGTTTGGGCTCCTTGCTTCGCAAGTCGCGGGTTCGGGGGAGGGCTCCTTGCTTTCGCAAGTCGCGCTCGTCTTGAAAAATCTGCCTCTCGTGACGCCGGGAGTGAAGCAAAAGGTGCCTGGCACCTTTTTCTGTGATAAACCCGCTCTCCATGGATCAAAAGACCAAAGTTAAATTCACAGTCTCTTACGACGGCACAGGTTACTGTGGCTGGCAAAAACAGAAGCCCGAAGATCAGGTTTCTGTGGCGCAAGTGATTGAGAAAGCTTTGTCGCGCATCTTTAATGAGCCAATTCATTTGTTTGCTTCAGGTCGCACGGATGCCGGGGTTCATGCCCTGAATCAGGTCTGCCACTTTACGACTTCCCGTAAGTTGGATCCCGCTAAGAAGTGGGATCTTTGCTGGGCCCTTAATTCCCAGTTGCCTCCGGGAATCGTGGTGAAAAAGGCGTGGATTGCGCCCGATGATTTCCACGCCACTATTTCAGCCACTCATAAGACATATAGATATCTGATGCTGAATACGCCTCGCCCGAGTGCCCACATGAATCGCCATGCGGGGTGGGAGCGGTTGCCAATTAATATCGAGCATTTGCAGGCTAGTTCTAAGTTTCTCTTGGGAAATCAAGACTTTAAGAGCTTTCAGTCGGTCGGAACCCCGGTCAAAGACACCATTCGCGAGATCTATCAGGCGGACTGGGAATGGCGTAAACCAGGGCTTTTGCAGTTCACGGTAACCGGCTCTGGATTTCTGAAGCAGATGGTTCGCAACATCGTCGGCACCTCTTTGCTTTTAGAGCGACAAGGGCTAAGTGCTGAGAATATGAAGGAAATCATCGATGCTAAGGATCGTGCTAAGGCCGGTCCCCCAGCTCCCGCTCAGGGCCTGTACCTGATGCGAGTTTATTATCCCAAGGACCTTGACAATAGGTGCCTAGAACTTTAAAACATCCCTTCCCGCAAACATAGTGTAAGAGCCCGTTGTTAAACTCAAACATCATATTTGCCGAATGCCTGGACGGTAAACCCAAGTATTCAAAAAGAAAACTGGAGACTCTCAAATGAAAACTTTCAATGCAAAAGCAGAAGAAGTTGAAAGAAAATGGTGGATCGTTGATGCCGCTGACCAAAAAGTTGGTCGTGTTGCAACTCGTATCGCTACTATTCTTCGTGGTAAAAACAAAGCTATCTACACTCCGAACGTAGACACTGGTGACTTCGTTATCGTGATCAACACGGACAAGATGGAACTTTCTGGAACTAAATGGGATGACAAAACGTACTACCGTCACAGCCGTTTCTTTGGTTCAATGAAAGAAATGACAGCAGCTCAAGCGAAAGAGAAAGATTCAACTTTCATCATTCACGAAGCTGTTCGCGGTATGCTTCCAACAAATAAGCTATCTCGTCATATCATCATGAAAATGAAAACTTACACTGGCGCAGAGCACCCTCATGCAGCTCAAAAACCAGAACTTCTAACACTTCCAACTAAGAAGTAATTGGAGAGGATAGAATATGGCAGCAGCAGAAAAATTCTTTTATGCAACTGGAAGAAGAAAAACGTCATCAGCACGTGTTTTCTTGAAGCCTGGTAAAGGCACTATCACTATCAACGGTAAAAAATCTGAAGATTACCTTAGCCGTATGCAATCTCGCATGGTTATCGTACAGCCTTTGGATCTTTTGAACCAAATCGGTAAGTTCGACGCAAACATCACTGTAGCAGGTGGTGGTGAGTCTGGACAAGCTGGTGCGATCCGTTTGGGTATCACTCGTGCATTGATCGCTTTCAACCCAGAGTTCAAAGGAACTCTTAAGAAAGCTGGATTCATCACTCGTGACCCTCGTATGGTTGAGCGTAAAAAATACGGTAAAGCCGGCGCTCGTCGTAGATTCCAATACTCTAAACGTTAAAATTTGGAGTGTCCGAATCTGGACCAGAGCAAGAAAGGGAGCCTTTGGCTCCCTTTTTTTTTGATTATGCTCCATCTAAACTCCCTGCGGACTCCGGTGTTTATATGAGCGTAATGAATACCCTGTAATTGGGGAGCCTTTTGAATTGATGATAATTTCACTCCCGCAACTGAGGATCTATGAAGTTATCAAAATATCTTATCCCGCTCTTAGCTTTCTTGTTTTTTCAATCTATAGCTTTAGCTTCTCCCGTGAATGATACGGGAACAGGTATCGTTGCGCGAGCGGGGGACTGCGGAGCACTCAACGTTCAAGATGCTTACTTTACTTGGTTTGGCTTTCATGGGTCTTTGGGAAAAGCGTTGATTATCAAAGCGCAGATTCGCAACGATGCTTATGAAAAGATCGTTCGCGTGACTCACAGTCGTGGCTCCGTAGAAGTCGCAGAAAACTCTCCGTCAGCGGGACGTTTGCGTATCGAGTATCAAGGACAGATTGGGAATATGGATCAAGTGGAACTTACGGATCGAACCATCGGTATGGAGCTTTCAGGGCTTTATATTATGTCAGTGACGATGGGGGGAGTGATTTCGGAATGTGTATTTCAAGTCGATCGTCGCCCGGTGCAGTTGAGATAAAAAAGGCGGGAAGAACCCGCCTTTTTTATTTCTATTTTAGCTTTTCCCACAAGTAAGTGGTTTTTAGAGATTCCCACAAAATACTTTGCTCGATGTTCGCATTTCCTGCGTGACCGCCTTCGGTATTTTCATAGTAATAAACCGGATGCTTTTGTTCTTTCATGCGCGCTACGAATTTACGAGCGTGCCCTGGGTGAACACGGTCGTCTTTCGTACTCGTCATAACAAACACTTCAGGATACTTGGCGGTCGGGCTTAACTTCTGATACGGAGAGTATTTCAAAATTGCTTTGCGCATTTCTGGATCGTCGGGATTTCCGTACTCGTCCATCCAGCTCGCTCCTGCCAATAACTTGTGATAGCGAAGCATATCCAACAAGGGCACGCCGATGACAGCTGCTTTGTACAAATCAGGACGAAGAGTTACGGTAGCGCCCACCAATAGTCCACCATTGGATCCACCGGAAATTGCCAGATGTTCTGGTGAAGTAAAGCCGCGAGCGATTAAGTCTTCAGAAATAGCGACATTGTCTTCGTAAACTTTGTAGCGGTTTTCCTTCAATACAGCTTGATGCCATTTTGGACCAAACTCTCCGCCGCCACGCAAATTTGTCAGAACGTAAACACCGCCTTTTTCTGCCCACACTTTTCCAAAGGCTCCAAGATACGAAGGTGTCATGGACTGTTGAAATCCGCCGTAGCCGTACTGCAAAGTAGGATGGCTGCCGTCCATTTTCAGATCTTTCTTGTGAACCACGAAATAAGGAATTTTAGTTCCATCTTTGCTGGTCGCTTCAAATCGGGATGTCGTCAGTGAAGAAGAATCAAAACGTTTCGATGCTTGTTTCAACAAAGTGAACTTATTCTTCGGATCAGACGCACTTGCCATATAATACGAAGTTGGTGTTAAGAAATCCGTGTATGTCGCAAGATAGATATCGGATTCATCATCTCCGTCATAACATGACGCCATCCCATTGTTACCCAATGCAATCGGTTCCGATTTCCAAATATTTGGCGGAGTGAATGTGACTTTCTCCATCTGGGTAAGAACATTGTTGGAAACAACCATAATCATGTGGCTTTTGGTGTTGCATCCGCCCTCGATGAAACGTTTATCTGTGGGAGCAAAGACGACTTGTGCCTGACTCCAAGCTTTTTCGCCCAATTCTAAACTGTTGAGTGGAATCGCAAGCAATGTACCTGCTTTCATGCCCTTATAGTCAGAGCGAAGTTCAATCATAAGATTGCCTTTAAAAAGATTCCAGCTTTCAGCATCATCTGGCTTCGGAACCAGTACGGCTTTTCCTGATTTGTCGTGATACCATAATTTAGTGGAGTAAAAGCCTTTACGGATTTGATGGAAGTAAAACGGTTTGCTTTCGTCATACAAAGTGTAAGCGTACGCAGACATATCTGTGGTGTTTGCTTCCGCCAATGTTTCAGCGGCAGTCAGTGGAGTGCCTCGTTTCCACGTTTTTACGATGCGTGGATAACCTGAAGTCGTCATCGAGCCCGGGCCCCAATCAGTGCCGACAAATAAAGTATCTTGGTCTTTCCAAGAAGCGTTTGTTTTTGATTCAGGAATGAAGAAGCCATCTGTAACGAAGGACTTTGTTTTCAGATCGAATTCGCGAACAACCACGGCATCTTTACCTCCGCGGGAAAGGTGGAGCAAGACGCGATCATAACCTGGTCTGAGGAAGCTTGCGCCTTTCCATACCCAGTTTTCATTTTCCGTTTTAGAAACCGCATCCAGATCTAAAATGACGTCCCATTTCGGATTTGCAGTTTGATAGCTGGCTACAGATGTTTTTCTCCAAACACCGCGCAAGTTTTTCTCGTCCTGCCAAAAGTTATAAAGTTCCCCATTTGTCATCGTGACAGCAGGAACGCGGTCTTTAGCGAAAAAGATTTTGCGGTAATCAGCTTCGATATTTTTAAAATCTGGATTCGATTTGAAATGTTTGATCGTCACTTCGTTTTCGGACTTTGCGAAATCAAGGGCTTTTTCGCCCTCAACTTCCTCGAGCCAAAGATACGGATCTTGTTCTGGTTGTGACATGGATTTCAACTCCTTCTGAAAAGAGGAGCTTTTGCAGCCAGCAAGCAATAGAGCGGCTAGCAAGAGTTTCGATGCGGGGAACGATTTCATGAGAGCTCCGATGTTGACCTAGAAATTAAAGATCAAATCGGAGTCACTGACAAGGTTTACGGGATTAGGCTGCGGATTTTTCTTCGTCCCAGCCAGCTTTTTTGCGGCCTTGAAGCATCAAGTTAAGTTCATCCGTTGCGGCACTTAAAGATTCCGCTTCGCCCAGCAAAATGCTGGAGGATTGAGAAAGGTCTTCCGCGACGGCAGCATTTGTTTGAGTCGTTTTATCAATCTCGCTCATTGCTTGGCTAAGCTGTTTGATTCCCAAAGCCTGCTGTTGGCATGCCTCTGAGATTTCTCCATTGAGTGCGGATACTTTTTCAATGGAACTAATGATCTTCGTCAAAGCCGCACCTGAGTTGTCGGCTACTTTAGTTCCTCGTTCTGCCTGTGCGACGCTTTCTTTGATGAGACCACTGATCTCTTTTGCAGAATTGGCAGATCTTTGCGCTAGAGTTCTAACGGCATCAGCAACAACTGCAAATCCTTTGCCTTGTTCCCCCGCGCGTGCAGCTTCAACCGCCGCATTCAGGGCCAAAAGATTTGTTTGGAATGCGATATCATCGATAACAGAAATGATCTCTTCGATTTTTTTCGAGCCCGAATAGATCTCTTTCATATAAGTGATCAAACGTTCGATTTCCTGACCACCATCTGTCGCAGCTTTGGTACTTTCTGTGGAAAGTTGTGCGGCTGTTGCAGCACCTTCGGCATTTCTTTGAATCATGCTGGACATTTCTTCTAAAGATGCCACGGTCTCTTCAATAGATGCCGCTTGTGTCGTAGAAGACTGGGAAAGCTTCACGTTGGATTCAGAAATACTTTGTGACTTGGATGTCGTTTCCACAACCGAGTGATGAACGCGCTCAACTACAGATTTAAGAGCGCTGACCAGACGCTTTTGGAACATGAAACCTAGGCCGATCACTGAAACAACCAGTGTGCAGATCATGCCCAGTAGTAGTTTCTTTTTGTTCATGGCATCTTTTTCTGCGTCAGCAAGAAGTGATGCTGTCATTTTATCTGTCTCAGTTGCAGCCTTATCCAACTTATCAAAAATTTTCTCGGCCATTGGGTTTAGATTGTTCAGGATTTTGTTGGCGGATGTCGGCAAGTCGTTTTTTGCCAGAGAACCCTGAATGTCTTTCCAGGTTGCCTCATATTTTGCGAGATCTTCATCGATAGACTTACAGTTATCACCACATTTATCACGTAGCGATTTGAGCTCTTTAATAAAACCACCTACGATTTCGACTCGAATATCGCGTGAATCTTTGTCTGTATCTGCTGCCAGAGGCAGAATGTTGGAATGAACCAACGCCATCGATTTAATAAGTTTGTTTTGAATCGATAAAGATGAAATACCGAATTCACTCGCTTTCCCCAAAGCATTCAACGCTTGCTGGCTGGTATAGAAGAATGCACACCCAACAATGAGGACAAAGGATGCTGACGCGAAAACATACAAAAGCAGGGACTTTCCGATGCCGATTCTCTTGAACACTTCTGGCTCCTTAGCGGATATTCAGTATATAAATCGGATTTGGTAGTAATAAACTTGACCGAATTTTTAACACATTTCTTCAAGAAACCTTGTTGTTTAACGACTTTGGTCTTGTAAAAATCTGGAGTTTACAGATGAAAGTCTGGAGATCTCCAAACCTTAGTCCAGCTCCTAACTTGACGTTCGTCAAAAGCTGTTAAGAGACGTTGACGCATTTGTGAGACAGTTTCACGCTCATATTTGTAATTAGAACACCTAATTGGAGGATGTATGTCGAAATGGGTCGTGTCGACTCTTGCAATCGTATCATTTCTTTCAGGTCATTATGCGATGGCCGAAGGAAAAGTGGAACAAGTCCAAGCCGCGGTAAAAAAAGCCTGCAGCAAAGACTTGGCAAATGATGAGGCTTTAAGACAAGTAAAGAACTTATTCTTGTCCTGTGTTCCGGGTGACAAAGTGGATGTGGATGGCTGCAAAGTTCCATGTCTGAAAGAAAACTCTGGCGCCGTTGTTGGTCAATAATCATCTAAGGAAAACATCATGA
This sequence comes from Bdellovibrio sp. HCB185ZH, assembly GCF_047302455.1. Classification (GTDB taxonomy): domain Bacteria; phylum Bdellovibrionota; class Bdellovibrionia; order Bdellovibrionales; family Bdellovibrionaceae; genus Bdellovibrio. The sequence goes on along the minus strand of NZ_CP178624.1, from coordinate 2,002,324 downwards.
AAAACAATTTCAAAAAAATTTCAGCAGCATTCATCGCAGGTATGTTGATGGTTCCAACAGTTCAAGCCGCTACTCTTGAAGAGCGCGTTTCGGAATTGGAAGCCAATCAGTCTCTTAATATCCTGAACTTCTCAGGCACATTCATTACTCGCTTTGATGATATTATCTCGGCAAAGCAAACTCAGCCTGCGACTGTTTTGGGCCAGCCGTCGACTTTTGATAACAAAGATTTGACTTACCTTCGTATGAAGTTTCAGTTCAATGTCGATGCAAACGTTTCTAAGAACATTAAGTTCTATTCTCGCTTGACGACATCCAAAAACTTTAACTCTTTCTATCAACAGGGTTTGTCTGGTCTTCCAGTTTCTGATGACCTTCAAGCGTCTAACAGCTACCAAAGTTCACATGTAGTTTTGGAAAAAGCTTATATTGACATGACTGTACCTGACACGGGCCTAACTTTCTTTATCGGTCGCTTGCCTACTGTAGACGGTCAACCGCAAAACTATAAAGATGGTCGCGCACGTATGGGTACTTACCCAATGTTGTCTTACGACTCTGTCTTGGACGGTATGGGCGTATCTTATAAAATGGATCAATATATGCCTGAAGGGCATTCATTGGCGCTTCGTGCATTATATACTCCGTTTGCTCAGTACTATGCTGGTGCAAATGGGGCATACATCACTGCTCCAACTAAGCAAAATGGCAGCGCTCTTCCAACTAGTTCTACAGGTTATGGTTTGATGGCTGACTACAGCATCAACAACATGAGCTGGGCAGACGGTATGGGATTGACGCTTTTGAATTTCCAAACGTCTGATCTTTATTACGCGAATCCGGCATGGGTGAGCGTTGGTACAACGCCAGGTATGGACAGTAACCTGACTCTATCTGTAGGTGGTACGACTCTGGCTTGGGAGTTAAATGGTATTGCTCATACAGGTTGGGATCTTTCTTTGAGCTACCTTGCGAGTACTCTGAAATCTAATGGTAGATTGATGAGTGGTGTGCCGGGCACAGGTTTCGGTATGTCTTCTGATGATGGTTCTGAAAGCGGCAGCACATTCTTGCTTTCAACTCGTTACCGTCTGGGAACTTGGATCTTTGGTGGTGAGTGGGTGAATGGTTCTGAAAACTCATTCTACTATGCAACTGCAGCTGAAGATTTGACTCAGTTCTACAGCACTCACGGGAATGGTTATCACTTGTATGTAACAAAAAAATTCACACAAAATCTGGCGTTCCGTGTTGGTTATATGTTGCAAGACTATGACTACACGCCGACAGGTATCGGTCCGGTTGTAGAATCTGATCGCAAGATCGAAACTGCATACGCTAATCTTCGTCTAGATTTCTAATCAAATCAGTTTCAATTTCCTGATTTGATGAAGGCTCCTGCTTCGGTAGGAGCCTTTTTTTTGCAAAAAAAAGGGAGCGCGTGGCTCCCTTTTTCATTCTGATTTTCTTATCTAATTACTTAGTGCAAGAAACTGGGTAGATGTTGCCGTTAGCAGCCATGAAGCCAGAGAAAGATGCGCCTTTGTTGTCAGAAGAAACGCCGAAGAAACCAGTGTTTCTGATAACGCCGTCTTCAGTTTGAGCAGACTTTTCAGTCAAAGCCAACATTTGTAGGTAACCTTGTTTCATTTGGTTCGCTACAGTGCCTTTATCCAATTGAGCAAAGAAAGTTGAAGAGCCAGTTTTTTCTGAAACTTCCATAGTCAGGAAATCAACAGAAGTGTCGTCGCCCAAAGTTACATTGATAGTTGCAGCTTTACCTTTAGAAGGTGCAGAACATTTCAAAACAGTTGAATCAGCGAATGCAGTAGAACCAGCAAGAACAAGAGCTGCGACGATAAGTTTTTTCATGGATGTCTCCTTAGTTGTTTATTCGTATGAGTTGACTTGAACGAGGCTATTTCACGGTCTTTGGTCTAGCAATGCAAATGCATTGCGCAATATATGCGATTTGAAATGCTCCATTGTGAGAACACAAGGAATTCGACCGTACCAAGGTCAAGTTTCTTACCACGCTTACCGAAGAGTCATGAACGGGGGATTGTGATGAATAGAGGCTGGTTAGTTATTCTTGCCGGGTGTCTCATATTGGGATTTCAAAACTGCAGTCAGGCGAATCTTTCGCAGTCTGATTTTCCAAGCACTAGTTCACACATCGTGACCCCATCGGTTGGCAGCGGTTCTGATGCCGATGAATCTCAGAAAATTTCTGCACTGGAAATTCCCGTTAGCGGAGGCGTGCTTTCCGTCGACTCTGCGACAGGGCGTATTGCTTTGATTGGAGCAAATGAACAAGTGCTTGAAGAGTCTTGTTTGCCAGCAGCAGAAATCGCAGAGTTGCAGAGCTATTTGAAATCTAGCAATATCTGCGGAAAATCCGTTGATCCATCTTTGCAATGCGCACAAGTCTACTCCCCAGGTTACGCAAGCCTGGTGATTGGTGATCAAAAAATGAATCTGGGCGAAAGCTATGATTCCTGTGGCAGAGGTTTCAAAGACATCTGCGGCGATCAGGCGCAATCCTTCCGCGGCCTTGTGGCCTACATCCAAAAAAACTTCCACGGCCTACTTTGCGAATAAGGTACGGCCTTACCTGAAAAGGTACGGACTTACCGGCGAGACTTTTAATATTGTGAAAACTAAAAAGGCCAGTGCAAATCGCACCGGCCTTTTTAATTTTTTTAAAATTTGATGTGATTCCAGGTAAGGGCCTACCTTTTCAGGTAAGGCCGTACCTTTACAGACCCAGGGTGCTGCGTACTTTGGTGAAGGCGTCACCGATTTTTGAGCGATCCGGAGCTGCGCCTTGGGCGAAGTCGGGACGACCGCCGCCTTTGCCGCCCATGATGGCTGCGACCTCTTTCAGAACGTCTCCGGCTTTGTGGTCGCCGGTTAGATCTTTAGAAACAGAAACGATAATTGGGTTCGAGCCGTCGCCTTGGCCGACAACCACAACAATTCCAGACTGGATTTTGTTTTTAAGGTCGTCAGTCACTTTCGCCAATACTTCACGGTCATCCATCGGAACGTCTGCCAAAACCAGTTTCGCAGCGACGCCAGATTTAGATTTGAATGCCATGGCTTTGCCAGCAAGGTCATCCACGTTCACTTGGCCACCTTGAAGTTTCTTGATTTCTTTCTCAAGAGTTTTGACTTGTTCTTTGATCGATTCTACGCGATTTGCCAAAGTAGCTTTTTCGCCAGTCACTTCCAAGTGCTTTAAGTAGTGCGCAGATTTTTGCAAACCAGCAGCTGCCAAAGCCTCGTCCAAATGGGCGATTGAGCTCATCGCATATTTAACTGCAGCGTCACCCGTGATCGCTTCCACGCGACGTACGCCAGAGCTTACGCCTGATTCGGAAACGATTTTGAACAAGCGGATGTTCGCAGTGTTCTTAACGTGAGTACCACCGCAAAGCTCGCACGAGAAATCACCCATTGTTAGAACGCGAACATCGTTAGCGTATTTTTCACCGAACAATGCCATAGCACCTTTTTCAATCGCTTGCTTGTGTGGCATCAATTCAGTTTTTACTTCAAGGCCGCGAGCGATTTGTTCGTTTACCATGTCTTCGATCTTGCGGATCTCTTCCGTGCTGACCGGTTTATTATGAGTAAAGTCAAAACGAGTTTTATCAGCATCTACCAATGAACCCGCTTGCGTCACGTGCACGCCCAAAACTTTACGAAGGGCTGCATGCAGCAAGTGAGTCGCGGAGTGATTGCTTGCTGTGTTTCTTCTTTCAACTGCATCAACACCGCTGACAACTTTTGCACCCGTCTTAAAGGACCCATGTTCAACTTCAACATGATGAAGAATAATATCATCGATTTTCGTAGTATTTACGACGCGCGCACGGTTGGTGTCTTGCATGATGTAACCGACATCACCAGATTGACCACCGCCCTCACCATAGAATGACGTTGCATCCAGGATGATAAGACCTGTTTCGCCAGTTTTAAGTTCGCTGACAACAGCTTGGCCGTTGGAAAGCGCCATCACCGTACCATCACCGATAGTGCCATCGTAACCCAAGAACTTAACGGATTTACCAGCCTGCAAATAATCTTTTGCAAACTTGATCATGTGAGCTTCATCAGCTCCCATGGATTTTCCTTTCCATGAAGCTTTGGATTTTGCGCGATTTGCTTCCATCTCTTTTTCGAAAGCGTCTTCGTTCACTTCGATACCGTTCTCATTTGCGATGACGCGAGTCAGATCGGCAGGGAAGCCATAAGTGTCGTACATACGGAATACAACTTCACCAGAAAGCTCTTTAACGCCAGCAGCTTTGGCTTTAGTCAATTCTGCTGTCAGAATTTCAGTCCCCTTATCCAAAGTCGCCAAGAAGCGATCTTCTTCGTCACGGATTGTGTTCAGGATGTGATCGCGACGAGTGGAAAGTTCTGGATAAACTTTACCCATATTGTCGATCAAAGCTTCCGCCATACCAGGCAAGAAAGACTTATCAGCAGACAGTTTGCGTCCGTAACGGATGGCGCGTCTCATGATACGGCGAAGAACGTAACCACGGCCTTCATTGGATGGCAATGCGCCATCTGCGATCAAGAATGAAGTCGAACGGCAGTGGTCAGCCAAAACGCGAAGAGCAGAAGTTGTTTCTGCAGCTTTTGCATCCGTTGCCAAAACTTTTTTATCTGTGACGTATTTCACGCCGCCGATTTTGCAAGCAAGCTCAATCATCGGCAGGAATAAATCTGTATCGTAGTTATTGAACTTACCCTGCATTGCTGCCGTCACACGCTCAAGACCGGCACCTGTATCCACAGATGGTTTTGGAAGCGGAGTCAAAGTTCCTGGAGGGTTTTCGAAGTACTGCATGAATACCAAGTTCCAGATTTCAACAAAGCGGTCTTCACCAGCTTCGATGCCTTTGAATGGATCTGCAATTTTACCAGCTTCAGGGCCGTGATCGTAAAAGATCTCGGTACAAGGACCGCAAGGACCCGTGTCGCCCATTTTCCAGAAGTTATCTTTGTCGAAACGGAAGATGCGATCGCGAGGGATGCCTTCCTGGTTGTGCCAGATATCTGCCGCTTCATCGTCAGAGATATGAACTGTCACATAAAGTTTTTCTTTCGGGATCGCCAGATCTTTGGTCAAAAACTCCCAGGCAAAGTGAATCGCGTCTTTTTTAAAGTAATCCCCGAATGAAAAGTTACCCAGCATTTCAAAAAACGTATGGTGACGAGCTGTGAAACCGACGTTTTCCAAGTCATTATGCTTACCACCGGCACGAACGCATTTTTGCGAGCTGACGGCGCGGGAGTAATCACGTTTTTCAAGACCCAAGAAAGTATTTTTGAATTGATTCATCCCTGCATTTGCAAAGAGCAAAGTAGGATCGTTCTCTGGAATAAGAGAAGAAGAGGCTACGGCCTTATGTCCATTCTTCTCAAAGTATTTAATAAAAGCATTTCTGATCTCAGAGCTTTTCATAGATAACCTTTCTAACGGTCTCGGTATCAAATCCTCTTGAAGTCAGCAAGCGTCCCACGCGTGCCTTTTCCTCTCGAGAAAACTTATAATCTTCAGTAAATTTATTCGTCACAATGGCCATCGCTTTTTCAAGCTCCAACGCCGAATCAGTCCCTACAGTAGGAAGGCCTTTTTCTTTAAGGTAGTTGTTGATGTAACAGATACCTTTGTTGCGGCGGTGAAGCGTATCTGCCAGGCGTGCAGCGTATTCCGAAGGATCACCCAACCAATTTTTCTCATTGGCAAAAGAGATTGCTTCATCGATGGCTTCTTCGCTGCCATGCTCGTCTGCGAATTTCCCCCGCAATTTACTTCTAAGCTCTTGCTCAGAATGATCACGGGCCGCTAACAAATCCATCACCTTGCGTTTAGCCGCAGCGATTCTGTCTTGTTGGCTTTCCTGTTCGTTTTGTGGGTCTTTATCCTCAGACATAGGCAGTTAGAAATCTATCTGTTCCTGCCTGTGCATGTCATGCTTTTTTCAGAGTAATTTCGGTCAGTTCGCAGAACGTTCCCAGGCGCAGACTTGGCCCCCAGTAACCTGTTCCTTGATTGACATAGAGCCGCATGTTTTTAAGGCTGTAGAGGCCTTTCGGGTAGCGTTGAAAGAATACTATCAGGAAGTTCCAAGGGAAGAACTGGCCTCCGTGAGTGTGGCCGGAAAGCTGCAAATCGAAGCCTTTATCACAAGCCTTGTCGGCAATATTTGGCTGATGGGCTAAAAAGATCTTAAACGCCTCAGGATTTTGTTGGCTTACCAGTTTATCCAGATCGGCCGGCTCCTTACCAAATTGGCGAGCGGCTGGATCGGCGATTCCGGAAACTTGCAAAGTCGCACCGTTAAACTGAAGAGTTTCCGTATTGTTTACTAGAACGTGATAGCCGATAGAGCGAAATGCCGCGAGTGCTGTATCGATATTCCAATAGTACTCATGATTTCCGGCGACATAAAAAGTTCCAAGCTTCGATTGGATCGATTTTAAAATTTCAAACTCGGGCAGATGGCGAGCTGCATGGTCATCAAGGATGTCACCCGTGAAGACAACCATATCCGCTTTTAAGGCATTGGTTTTTTCCACAAGCTTTTGAACAAACTTAACTGGTAAACCCGCTGCCAAGTGCAAGTCCGTGATGTGCAAAATGCGCAGGCCATTCAAAGCTTCTGGCAGGTTGGCAAAGGGAATCTCGACTTTAATAACTTTGACTCCCAGGCGAACAACCAAAGTTCCCAAAAGCAAAAGGACTAAAGGAATAACCAAGAGCAATCCCGTGGCTTCGGTTCCGTAAAGTTTCGTGCCGACAAATTCGGGATTCGTGAAATTTAAAACGAATCCAGCGATGTCGCGTAGGATGATAAAGGTCAGTAAAAAACTGATATAGGCCATCGAAAAATGGGCTGCACTAAAGTAAGCATCATGCCAAGGTTTAGATTCGCCTCTGGCGTCGCTGCGTGACCAGAAAAACAAAGGCATCGATATGACGATGGCAAACAATGTTCCCAGAAAAGCGATGACAAAAAAAGTTTGGGCTCCAGATAAGTCGGCATATCTCACCATTTGGTGAGCGACGTACATGAAAACCGCGAAAAATAAACCAACGATAATTGCGCGAAATGCAGCCATAATTATTTATACCACGTGAGTCTGTGTTTGCACAGAAAGTTGCAAAAACACAAATCCTCGAAGAGCTGCGTCAGTGATAATCTTAGATGAGCATAGTCCCTTAAAAATTCGGAGGTATTCAGTGGCATTAAACAACGAATTCAAACAAGCTCGCGACTTCTTGATTTTACACCGTGCGGATTATGATTATGCCACTCGGGAGTTTAAATGGCCTGAGCTAACGAATTTCAACTGGGCCCTGGATTACTTTGACCCCATGGCTGAGGGTAACAACAACCTGGCTCTGTGGATAACCGGGGAGGATGGACGCGAAGAAAAATACAGCTTTGCTGACATTTCAGCTCGCTCTTCACAGGTCGCAAATTACCTGCGCCGACTGGGACTGAAAAGAGGCGACCACGTTCTGCTGAATATGGGAAATGAAACGGCTCTATGGGAGCTGATGCTTGCTTGTACAAAATTAGGCGCCGTGATGATTCCAACCAGCCCTTTAATTGCCATCGATGAATTGCAAGATCGCCTGGTCCGCGGCGAAGTAAAGTTAATTGCCACGACGGTGGCAGAATCGGTGAAATTCGACGTGCAATCACCGACTGCCATCAAATTGACCGTCGATGGTAAAGCTCAGGGTTGGGAAGACTATGCCGAAGCCACTCGAGAAAGTGCCACGTTCGAGGCTGATGGTGAAACCAAAGCCACCGATCCTTTATTGCTTTATTTCACATCGGGGACGACAGCGAAACCTAAGCTTGTTGAGCACACTCATCAAAGTTATCCCGTGGGACATCTGTCGACGATGTACTGGATTGGATTAAGACCCGGAGACATACACTTAAACGTCAGTTCTCCCGGCTGGGCTAAGCATGCGTGGAGTAGTTTTTTTGCTCCGTGGAATGCGGAGGCCACAGTTTTCATTCACAAGCATCAACGCTTCGATGCGCAAGTGATGTTAGAAACTCTTGAGAAAAAAGGTATCACTTCGGTCTGTGCTCCTCCAACTGTCTGGCGCATGCTCGCAGCCGAGGATTTGGGCCGTTATAAGTTGCATTTACGTGAAGCCGTCAGTGCTGGCGAACCATTGGATGCAGAGATCATTCATAAGTTCCAGCAGGCTTGGAGTGTGACGATCCGTGATGGCTATGGGCAAACAGAAACAACCGCACAGCTGGGTAATTCACCTGGGCAAAAAGTGCATCCGGGTACAATGGGAAGACCATTGCCAGGCTATAAAATTACCTTGTTAGATCGCGATAATAATCCCGGCCCCGAAGGTGAAATCTGTATTGATCTCGAGAACCATCCCCTGGGTGTTATGAACGGATATCGTGAAAGCGATGTCGCACAAACTTCCAACGCCAGTTACTATCGCACAGGCGATATTGCGACTCGCGATGAGCATGGATGTTTCACTTTCGTGGGGCGAGCGGATGATATTTTTAAATGCTCTGATTATCGTGTCAGTCCTTTCGAAGTTGAAAGTGTTTTGCTTGAACATCCCGCTGTGCGCGAGGTTGCGGTTATTCCAAGTCCTCACCCGTTGAAACAAAATGTCCCAAAAGCTATTGTCTTTTTAGCTAAAGGTATGGAGCCCACTCGAGAGCTGGCTTTACAGATTTTGAATCACTCACGATCGCGTTTGGCCCCGTTTAAGCGCATCCGTCGTGTAGAATTCTCGGATTTGCCAAAGACGACTTCAGGTAAAATCCGCCGGGTTGAATTGCGTGTTCGTGAACAAAAACGCATAGCTGGGAATGAAAAATCGCAATATGAGTTTTGGGAGGAAGATTTCAAGGCCGTTCTTCCTGATACCTGGTCACAGGATCTGCCATAGGTACTGTCCTAAACGACGCTCGCATTTGAAAATTATTAGACGTTGCTCCAGCGCGGGTTCGCCCAATTCTGGTTAAATTTATATCACCGACTGCGAGTGGAGATCGCGGTTGGTGTATAAAAACAACTGGAGAGAGGACCTTATGTCGGAGCAAGAAAAAGTCGACGCGAGAGAAACTGGGAAAAGAATTTTGTGTTCTATCTTGAATGAGATGTTGGATCATGCAGAGCAAGTAGCCGTGAATTATTCGGTCGGAGATCGCACGACGATTTATAAAGTAAATTGTCATCCGCAAAGCCTGGGTCAGTTGATCGGTGCTAAGGGAAAAAACATCGGTGGCATTCGCGCCGTTATTTCTGCCATGATGGCTCGCAAGGGCATTCGTGCCATTATCGAAATTCCTTACGTGGCTCATAACAACAACCGCCTGGAAATCAGCGAATAGATTTCGTTTCAGTTCAGTCTTCAACTGCGTGACGTCATGAGAGCGTTGTGAATTCTCCTGGAGCTGTTGAAGATGTCGATGAGGAGCTTTGCAAGATTGGCGAAGCCCTCTCAAAGTGCAAGTCTTCCGTGGCACTTTGTAAGAGAGAGAGCCTCGCTTCAAAATAAAATCAAAAGCGGACATTCAGATTCTGATAAACGGTTCGCAAAGTCGAATCGCTAATTTTAATACCACCCATAAAATTAACTCACTACGTCAAAATCGGCTCACTGCATTTTAATTGCCTCCACATTGGGGTGGGCGTAACTCCTTCCTATGAGAAAATTCCTTCTAAAATTGGCGACATTTTTCGGTGTTGGGTTAAGTCCCAAAGCGCCGGGAACGGTTGCGACTGTTGCTACAATTCCGTTGGTTTTGCTGCTGAATTGGGCAGGTCCGTTTGTATATATGGCGGCGACAATCACTATAACGATTTTGGGAATTTTAGCTGCGCAAGCTTACGAAGACCAAAAGGGTGGCCACGATCACAGCGAAATTGTGATTGATGAAGTTGCTGGTTTTTTGATTGCGATGATCTGGCTGCCAATGACATGGCAGGCCATTTTAATTGGTTTTGTGCTGTTCAGATTGCTGGACATTACTAAGCCTTTATTCATAGGATATTTAGATAAGAAGATCCAAGGAGGTCTTGGTGTGATGATTGATGACGTTGCCGCAGGTATTGTTGTCAGTCTGATCATGCAGTTTCTTTACAGCCACACCAATTGGTTGGGCTCGCAAGTTCTGGTCGGTTAAATGACTGAGATTCGCGCTAAGAGACTACAAGATTTCATTCGATCCCTTCGCGACCAAAAACTCACAGTGGGTTTTGCGGAAAGTTGTACTGGAGGTGCACTTTCGGCTTTTTTGACAGAGCAAGCAGGTATATCCGACATCTTTTTAGGCTCTGTGGTTTCTTACTCTAACGAGGCGAAGGTGGATCTTCTGGGGGTCCGTCGAGACACTCTCATGCAAGAGGGTGCGGTGAGCGAGTCAGTCGCTCGTCAAATGGCGCACGGAGTGCGTCGACAGCTGAAAACAGATTGGTCTGTGGCAGTTACAGGTATTGCAGGTCCGAACGGTGGAACACCGACGAAGCCTGTAGGCACTGTATGCTTTGCCATTGCTGGACCGAACTTTGAAGACTCGCGAAAAGAATTCTTTTCGGGTGATCGCAAAGCCATCCAGCAAGCGGCAGTAGACTATTCCGTGAATTGGCTGTGTGAAGTTCTCGACAGAAAATAGAAACAGGTAGCCCCCGGCTGCTAAAAATAACAATAAGATTTGTGGTGATTACCACATAAATAGAGAGGGATACGCAGATGGCAAATACAACTGTGGCAGATGCAAAAGCACAAAACGAAAAAAACAAAGCCTTGGAATTGGCAGTTTCATCTATTGAAAAGCAATTCGGTAAAGGTTCAATCATGCGTTTGGGCGCGAACGACTCTTTGGTTAAAGACGTTGAAGCGATCAGCACGGGCGCATTGAGCTTGGATTTGGCTCTTGGTATCGGCGGTCTTCCTAAAGGTCGTATCGTAGAAATCTACGGACCTGAATCATCTGGTAAAACAACTCTTTGCTTGTCCGTTATCGCTCAAGCTCAGAAAAAAGGTGGCGTTGTTGCATTCGTGGATGCTGAGCATGCACTAGACATCAACTACGCTCGTAAATTGGGTGTGAACACTGAAGACATGTTGATCTCTCAACCAGACACGGGTGAGCAAGCTCTTGAGATCGTGGAAACTTTGGTTCGCTCTGGCGCGATCGACGTATTGGTTGTCGACTCCGTAGCAGCATTGGTTCCTCGTGCAGAGATCGAAGGCGACATGGGTGATTCTCACGTAGGTCTTCAAGCTCGTTTGATGTCTCAAGCTCTTCGTAAATTGACAGCAGCTGTGAACCGTTCCAACACACTTGTTATCTTCATCAACCAACTTCGTATGAAAATCGGTGTGATGTTTGGTAACCCAGAGACAACTACGGGTGGTAACGCGTTGAAATTCTACTCTTCTGTTCGTTTGGATGTACGCCGTGTGGGCGCGATCAAAGACGGTGAAGACGTAACTGGTAACCGTACGGCAGTTAAAGTTGTGAAAAACAAAATGGCTCCTCCGTTCACTAAAGTGGAATTCGACTTGATGTACGGTGAAGGTATTTCTGAAGAGGGTGATTTGCTGGATCTAGCAGTAACTGCGGGCATGGTTGAAAAATCAGGTGCTTGGTTCTCTATCAATGGCGAGCGCATGGGCCAAGGCCGCGATGCTGCTAAAACATTCTTGAAAGAACATCCAGAATATATGACTTCACTTCGTGCTAAAATCTTGGCTGCAAACGGTATCGGTAAACTTTTGGTTGACGCTGAAACTAAAAACAGTGGTGAAGACCATGAAGGTACAGAGCCAACTGAAATGCCAACAGAAGACGCAGCTCCAAAAAAAGAAAAAGTTAAAAAAGGTAAGCACTAGTCGCTACCAGTTTTTTAGCTGAACATTCTTAAAAATATTAAACCCGCTTCTAATCCAAGCGGGTTTTTTATTGTTAATAGAGTTTACGTTGCGACTCTGCTGCGAACGGCGTAGCTTAACTATATGAAACATTGGTTGGCGGCGATCCTAATTACAATTTTGGGTATTTCTTTTGCGGAAGCCAACACGGCCTCTGCTCGGAAAACTCTATTGGTCGGCGCCTATGGTTTTGCTCCTTACTATGATTTGGAGAAGGGACGAGGAATTGTAACTGAGGTGGTAGGGCAGCTGAATTCCATGCAATCGGATTTTCAATTTAAGGTGGTGGAGATTCCAAGCAACCGCCGCTATCAAAGTTTTACCGACGGCAAAGTGGACATGATTTTTTTTGAGGACCCTCGTTGGGACTGGAAAGACATTCCTCATTATACGGTTCCCGTCGGCACCCAGGATGCTGAAGTTTATATTGCCCTTAAAAAAAAGGCCAAGGACCAAAGTTACTTCAATTCTTTATCGGGAAAACGCATCGCCGGTATTTTGGGTTACCACTATGGTTTTGCAAAATTCAATGCCGATGAAAAGTACCTGAAATCTAAGTTTAAAATTTCTCTGGTAAGTCACAATTTGGCGTCAGTGCGCCTGGTTTTGCATGAGCGCGCGGATGTTGCCGTGGTGCCGTTGTCCTTTATCCGTCGCTACTTGCGCGAAAATCCCGACAAAAATGCGGAAGTATTGATTTCAGAAAAGGTCGATCAGAATTACGACCTGCGATTGATCGTCAATCCGAAAGCCTCGATTCCTCGAGAGCGTTTAGAAAACCTGATGTCTCAACTGGTGAAAGAGTCGGCATATCAAGCTCTCTTCTGATATTTCTCTGTGACTAAAATAGTGAACACTTATCAAGTAATGAAACATAAAAGTTACGATTGTCGTTTTTTTGTTAGTTTTGGTTTTCAAAATCTAAAAAACTGCTGACCATCGAACAAATGAATGTTGGAGTATTATAGATACGTGATCACAAGAAGTGATCATACTTAACTGACATAAAGGGATTTTATGTTGAAGACGTCACTGACGACGAAAAAGACATCTGCATTTGCAGATGATGGTGATAACCGTCCTGTACCGTGGCCGTGGTAATAAAAAACCCGCTCTTTCGAAGCGGGTTTTTTATTTCTAGGCCTTGAAGAAATCTAGAATACAAATCGGGCATTGAATCCGAAATCAAGCTCGTTGTAGCTTTTTAGGTTGATTTCGTCTTTGTTCAAATAAGTTTGGTAAGCGATACCTGGCATCAATTCGATGTGCTCGTTTATAGCAATGCGCATGGATCCCAATAGTTGCATCATTTCAATTGGGCTGGATGAATAGATGTTAACGCCATCAGATTCTTGTGCATAACTTGAATATGCACGGGAGTAGTTTAAAGACACGTTCGTGTGAAGTGAATTTGTGCTTTCCACGAAAGTAGACACCGTCATTGAGCTTCCACCTTTTAAGTCGGCTGTTGCAGGGGAGGAATTACTCTTGCGTTTGTATTTTCCATCCAGGCGATTCGTATATCCCACTGAGAAGCCGTAATTAAGAACGCTACTTGGAAAAATCATCCCACTATGGACTGCCAAAGCATTTTGTCCGCTTGCACTGTTGAACTCTGGATCAGTGGTTGTTGTGTCGAAAGTTTTTTCACCCGGCGAAAGATTGAAACCCGCGGAAAGGTACAAAGTCGGCATTCCCAAATCAAAATTAGCTTTGTAACGGAAATTGATGTCGTTTAAACCGATTGTTTTAAGGTCGACTGTATCGGTACCATCATCCATTTTGTCGTTTAGAGAAGTTATGCCCATATCCAAACCAAGAGCTTGATTCTCGGCAATCCCATAATAATAGGAACCTGCCATTAAAACTCCAGATCTTTCCACATCGACGGAACTGTCTGTCTCACCTTTGCCAGTTACAAGCACGATTCCTGCGTTGAATTCATTTTGCGAAACAGCTGGCATCAAGTTTTGTTGAATCGTCGTCACCGCGGCGAAGGCGGGAGAACTAACAAGGCTCAAAAGAGCAAATATCAATTTCATAAGAATCCTTTCTAATTCTGAATTCATAAATTGAACTTGATTTACAGAGTTTAGAAAAGAAATTTTATGTCGCTAAACAAAAAACCCTGAGCGCGTCAGGGTTTTTTGTTTGAATCTTAACGAGTGAATGAACCGTACAAATAAACCGGGTCTTGCACCCACGTACATTGTTCGATCGGTGGACGGTGATGATCACCTGGGTACCATTGACATTCGCGGCGTTGGCGCATTTCGCGAAGAACTTGAACTTTCAATTTTACTTCACCATTTTTTTCTTTGAAATCGACATACATTTTACGACCCTGCACCATCAAAGCACAGCGGCCACGGTCGAAATCAAATTCGACGGCATCGACTTTAGGGTTCGATTTTTTGCCAGTGATATACACTGTTCTTAAATTTCCAAATGAAGACTGACAGTTGTTATTCAAGATATCAGTGCCGAATTCATTACGGTACTTCATCACGGGTTTGTTGCCTTCAAAGCTCAAAATCAACTCGCCGGAAACGCCGTTGAATTGGCCTGAGTAAACACCTTCATACTTTTTAGCTTTTGAAAGATAAGCGTTTGGAATGCGACCATCTTTGATTTCGACGGTTTTGCAGCCGACCGCCGCGAATACCGTAAGACCTGCTACCAGAGCTTTAATAACGTTCATGGATCCCCCTCATAACCTGAATAAATCATAGGCATTGTGAGAGAGCAAAAAGAAAACGAATGGTGCCGTGCTCAAATACACGAGGGCCCATGTTGCGTGGTTCTATGCCTCAGGAGAAAATCGGTTGTCCATAAACACTCTATAAGGAGACCCTATGAAAATCGCAATGGTAGCGCTGCTCCTGGTTGGCAGCACAGCAATAGCCCAGATGCCTGACACTTCGAAAATGATGGATCAAGCGAAGGGCAAAGCCTCTGACATTATGGCGGCTTGCAAAGAGGACAAGATAAAATTCTGCGATAAGGTCACGGAAATGAATGCGATCAAGGAATGCTTAAAGAAAAATAAAGAGGGCCTTAGCGCCGGTTGTAAATCCACTCTGGGGCTACAATAAAAAAAACCCGCTCTAAGGAGCGGGTTTTTACTTTCAGAGTGTTAAGCTCTTACTTGTTGTAAGCAATTTTCTGTCTGCCCACCAAGCCACTTGATTTCTTAGGCAACGATGCACGCGTCACCTTAGCCATCCCAGCTTGGTAGGGGCTTAAATTTGAAATTTGTCTTTTTTGAACTTGTTTGGATTTCGCAACTTTGAAACTCATTGGTTCAAGAACCATGGGTTGTGCTGTTGGAGCCTGAACCACTGTACCTACAGGAGGTTGTTGGCGAGCTACTGCCACTTTAGCAGGAACCGCTTTTACAGGAGCCTTAGCAGTTGCCACAGAAGCTGGGGCACGGTTTGCTTTCATCACAGAAGCTTTCGCAAGCGCTGTGGATTTTGTAAGTGCCGCTGGTTTTGCCGTTTTCACATTCGCTTTAGCCACAACCACTTTTGGTTGAGCCACTTGCTTAGCAATCATTGCTTTTGGAGCTGGCTTAGACATGGAAGCAGGCATTCTTTTTTGAGTTGGATCTACGTAAGTCTTCGTCAGTAGGGCTTGGTTATTTGTTTTAGAACCTTCAGCCTTAGGGGCTTCATAAACTACGCGGCGAGCGGGATAAATCGACCATGTTTTCACAACGCGTTTTTGTTTTTTATAACCAGGTTCAGCTTTCAAAGTCACTTTGAGGTCTTCAGAAGATGATGTGTTCCCCTGCGCGATCGCGCACAGCGGGAAGAATGCTAGAAGTGTCAAAACGATGCGATGTCTCATTTGCGGAACCTCTACTTGTGAATCTATAAACCAATATGCAAGGGAAATGCCGTCTATAAACTAATCAGGTGTCAATGAAGCAGTATAGTTGGCGAAGGAATCGACACTGTCTAAAATAAGTTAGGCAGTCAAAATGAGTCGCTCATTTTGAGTCGACTTCACTGGTGTCGTTCGGTTCACGCCGCTCTGTTTCACACAAAAATCCGGAGACAAAATGTCTCTGAAATTTTCTGACATTCCTCCGAAAACGCATCTGTTGCAGAAGATACATTTGAGAGGTTGGCAAGCTCCTTGTATATAGGAACCGCACAGTATACACGGGGGTTAAAAATGAAAAGCGTATTGGTATCACTTGTAGTTATTGCATTCAGCACATCAGCCTTTGCAGGTCGTGGTCACGGTGGTCATCACGGTGGCGGTTACGGTCCTGGTCCAGGACATGGTCATGGTGGCGGATATCATCATGGTGGTCGTGACAACAGCAATGAAGTTGCTTCGATCTTGAGTGCTTACACAGGTGTTTTGATGCTGACATCCGCAACATCATGCGGATCTGGTGATGGTTGTGCTTACAAGCAAGTGATCATGGATTCTAAAGATGATGCCGCTCTTTACATTGCTACAGAAGGTGATGAGAAGGGTGTGAAATTCGTTCGTGCAGTGGAGCTTCTTCGCAAGATGGATCCAGCCACTCAAAGTTCCGATTTCGAATTGGCTGAAGACATCATCAACTGGTAGTTGTTAAGAAGCTATTTTCTTTTCAACATGTGCCATGACTGCCTGGGTTCTTAAGTACTCGTTGTAACGGGGGTTGCCCAGGTGGTCTTCATAAACTTCCGTCCACGATTTCATCGGTGTATAAACCACCGTCGCATAAAGCTCTTTGCTTCCAAAAGAAAACAGATGATCTTTTCCTGTGGAATCTACTCCGCAGAAAGTATCGTAGTCAGGAAACTTCGCAATGAAGTCTTGCGTGTGATCGTGATTCACTCCCTTAAGCATATCATCCACAACATATTCAGAAGCTGAAATCTTGGTGAAGTGATAAATCGTAAATGTTCGCGGAGTGAAATCCGTGAATTGAATTTCCGATCGTACTTTTCCATAAAGTTCAAAGGCATCTTTTGCTTGAATGACTTTTCCTGTTTTCATAAAGGACTTATCGGCGAGCTGGACTGGGGTCTAGAGAAAAATCTGAAAGATTTGAATTGTGTCGAAGTTTTGGTCGAAGGACGCCTCAGATTTCGGGCATAAAAAAACCCGCTCTAGGGGTGAGCGGGTTTTGAAGTTACAAAAAAACTAGAGATTAGTTGTTTTGTGCGCAAGTAGCGTAGTTGTTACCTTGAGCAACGCACTCATTGATAGCTGCGTTTGATTCCAAAGTAGTTGGGCAAAGAGAAGCTGCACGAGCATAGTCGTAACCAGTTTTCGCCATGATAGCGCTTACGTTGCAAGTTGAAGTTGCGCTTTTAGAGCAAAGAGCTTGAGCTTGATCCATGAAGTAACCTTGTTGAAGGTAGCTAGTGATACAAGAAGATTGAGAAGCGAAAGCTGGAGCTGCTGCGAAAACTGAAAGAGCGATAACTAGTGATTTCATGTTAAATCCTTTTTTAAATTTGTTTTTCAAACGTTAATTTCGATGGACATGATTTCGTTTATTATCGCCAAAGAGTCAATACGACGAAGGCACAAAGCCTTCACCGCTCGTGTGAAAGGGTCTTCACAAAGCTTGTGAAAACCTTATGGGAACAGTCGGTGAAAAAGACGATTTTCCCTCTTAAGAAAGGGCTTTTTGGATGTCTTCGACCATGTCTTTAGGCTCATCATTGGGAGCATAGCGCTTCAAAACTTTTCCATTTTTACCAATCAAGAATTTGGTAAAGTTCCACTTGATAAGTTCGGTGCCCAGGATCCCGGGAGCAGATTCCTTCATCCATTTGTACAATGGATCTGCCTTGCTGCCGTTCACATCGACCTTTGCCATCACGGGAAATTGCACGCCATAATTCAATGAACAGAATTGTTGGATCTCTTCGTTGTTGCCGGGCTCTTGCGCTCCGAATTGATTGCAGGGAAAGCCCAACACCGTAAATCCTTGGCCTTTGAATTTTTCGTACAGCTCTTCCAAGCCTTTGTATTGGGGAGTGAAGCCGCACTTGCTGGCGACGTTAACTACCAGAACCACTTGCCCTTGGTATTTTTCGAGGGAAATATCGCGGCCTGCAGAGTCTTTAACAGTGAATGACTGAAGTGATTGTTCCATGGAGTTCTCCTAAATTTGAAATCTAGCCTATTCGTAATCTCTATATTTGAATACAGATTCAGCATTGTATCAATTTGAGATTTTGCGCCTGGATGCCCTAGGTATTTCATCAAGTTAAACCCTTGTGATGCCGATAGGTTACCTATGGGAATGAATATCTTTTTTCGAACTTTTTCAGTTTTGATCGGCAGCTTGTTTTTGCAAACGGGTTTGGTGCATGCTGCTTCAGCCGATGGCAGATCGTGCTCCTCAAGTAATCCGTGTCCATCAGGATATGAATGCACGAATATTAATTCTCGTAACCAAAATGTTTTCACTTGTTACCAAAACCCAGCCAAATCAGGTTCTGCGTCTAGAACGACAGGGACTGCAGGTACTACAGTTTGTTCTGTTCAGTTTCAAAGACTGATGGCGCAATGTTCGAATGAAATTTCTTCCACTGATAGCAATTGTGATCAAAAAAGTAATCAGGGTATGAACAGTGCTTCGGCTATGGCCAGCCAAGTGGCGTTAGCTTATGGTGCGAAGGCGGCTTCAAGTATTGCAGAGTCCTGCACGACGATGGCGGCTTTGTCTTCGACGATCAATGCGGCTGTTGCAGCTTATCGTTTGACTTGTTCAAGTGCGATTAAGGATTGTAATTCGACGTGTTCGTCAGCGCAAAAATATTTGGAATCAACTCCTGCTTGTCAGACGGATCCAAACTTCGCAGCGATGAAGGGGCAAGCGACTTCCTCAGTGAATCAATGTGCCTCTTATACTGCGAAAGTAGGGGAAGCTCAGCAGGCCATGAACAATATTGCTCAAACCGCAGCAAATGCCACTCAGTGTGCTTCGTTGACTTCTGCGGATGGTTCTTCGGATTTGGCTTCCTTGTGTGCGGCGAATCCAAGTCTTGCGGGTTGTGAAAACGTCGTGATGGATTGTAACAACCCAGCGATGGCTTCAAATAAAGTTTGTATCTGTTCTAAAAATCCAAGTGACCCTTCGTGCTTGGGTACATCAAACGTTGTCGGTGATACCGGCGGTGGATTGGCGACGATTGATCAATCCTCCCGTACAGGCAGCTCCGCAAGCGCAAGTGATTTTACCGGTGACCTTCCAAATATTGGCATCGAACAAGCAGAGTTAAGCTCTGGTGGTAGCGATGCGGGTATTGATGGTAAGCAAGGTGGCGGTGTTTCTTTCGGTGGCTCGGGTGGCGGCAGTGGTTCTGGTGGCAAGCCAGGTGCTGAAGGCGCTGATCCTACGAAAAGCACAGCCGTTAACAGTGGCTTCCGCGGCGGCGGCGGTGGTGGCGGAGGATTTGGTGGAGGCGGCTCTGATGGCGAAGGCCAAGGAGGCGGTTTCTTTAACTCTGCTGCGAATGCTTTAGCTGCTAAAGGTGGACCGGATCTTCGTCAATTCTTACCGGGTGGGGGGAAATACAATCCCAATGCTCGGGGGGTTGCGGGAGCAACAGGCCCAGATGGAATTACGGGGCCTCACACGGACATTTGGAAGAAGGTTCAGAACCGTTATCAAGTAATGAGTCCTTCTTTGTTGCCTTAATTTCTCAATTATATCTTAGATCGCGGGCCGTGACTCGAGCCCGCTGCTCGCTGCATGCAGCTACGTCGACACGCCATCGTGGCTCACCGTCGCCGGCTGCGCCGGTTCGCGCATCCATGCGCCGACGGAGGTCGACTTCGTGCACGCATCGATCATCGGGCTCGATTCACGGCCCTCGGTGAACTTCTTATTAAAAATTAGATAGCTCGAAGGGAGATCGCTCTTGATACGATCTCTGGGATTTCTTTTCTTTGCCTTGTGGCCCTTATTCTTAGATGGAAATTAGATCAGGGCGTGTAGGGATTCTATGGCTTGTTTTCTGGAGGTTGAGTCTACCAATACGGTTACGCTCATGGCGCTCATTATTAGTTTGTGGGCTTGGAGTTGGGCGCCGTCCATTTTTTCTAGGACTTTTTGGGGGATTTCTGGGGAGGTTGCGCCTGTGCAGGTTAGGGTGACGGTTGAGAAGTCGTTCGGGTGTAGGGTGAAATGTTTTTGGTTTTGGAGTTCGCGTTTTACGGCGCCCATTGTTTCTTGGGGGCCGGTTAGCAGAATTTCTGCGTGGTCTTTGTTGATTTCACAGTGCAATAGTTGAGGGAAGGCGATTTGCTTTTCTTCGAAAAGATTTTGCAGCTGCTTAAGGGCTTTCGCGGTGTTTTTTTCTTGGGATTTGATTTCCAAAACTGTTTCGTGGGAATTCAGTGATAGGGCTTTGCAGGACTCGAACATATTCAATCCTTTTTTTACTAGTGTGCCGTCAGAGGTTTTGTTGGATGCGGGGCCGATGTATAGTGTGACTTCGCGGACTTTCGCTAATTCCACTGAGCGGTAATGCAGAACTTTGGCGCCCCAGAAAGTCATTTCCATTAATTGATCATAGTTCAGCTCTTGCAAGGGCTTTGCTGACTTTACGATATTAGGATCTGCGGTGAATACGGCTGGAACGTCTTTCAGGATTTCGCAGCGTTCAGCATTGAAAGCTGCTGCCATTGCCACAGCAGAGGTATCTGAGCCTCCGCGGCCCAGTGTTGTGATTTCTTTGGTTGTTGGAGAAACGCCTTGGAAGCCTGCCAGGATCACTACTTTTTCAGATTTAAGGGCTTCTTCAACACGGAAGGCTTTGACGTCTTTGATGAAGGCGTTCACGTGAGAGTCATCAGTGAAAATTCCTGCCTGGCTTCCTGTGAAGCTGATTGCAGGACAACCCAAATCATTCAATGCCATGGAGACCAAGGACATACTGATACGCTCACCCACGCTCATTAACATGTCCATTTCACGGCGTTGGGGATGAGTGGAAACTTGCGCGGCTAAATCAATCAATGAATTTGTGGTTTTTCCCATGGCGCTTACAACGACAATTAATGAGTTGTCGCTAGCTTGATTTGCCACGCGTGCGGAAACGGCCTTGATCTTTTCGGGATCAGCAAGCGTCGCTCCGCCGTATTTTTGCACGATCAGGGGTTTCATGAAATGGACCTCAATCAAAACGTACTAATTGCGATTTGCAAAACTTGACGCCATCAACGCTGCACCTTTGGGTACACGAATCGCGTGTTTTCCAACCTGACGAGGAATGTACCCCAGGTACAGCTCGGCATTCAAATCTTTTAGTGATTTTCTTGTGACGCCTAAATGATCAGCAAGTGAATTGAGCTCTGTGCCGCCAGGAACATAAACTGTTTCGTACTCAAGCGGATCCATTTTTTCTAAATCACGAAAGCCATAAAGGTTAGGAGCTTTCGAAATAAGCATTGCTGCCAGAATTTTTGGAACGTACTCCTGGGTTTCTACAGGAAGTGCGGAAAGTTTAATGAGCGTCCAGTAATCTTTAGTGCCATATTTTTTAATCTGGCGACGAAGACCGTTCTCACCCATGTTGTAGCTTGCGGCAACCAAATACCAAGATCCGAATTCCTCATAAAGATCTTTCAAATATTTAATCGCTGCAGTTGTGCTTTTATGCAAATCGCGACGCTCATCAAGCCACCAATTTTTATTTAAACCGTAACGAACGCCCGTCGGTTCAATGAACTGCCATGGGCCCACAGCCGCTGCCGAGCTAACAGCATTTGGTGCAAAACCACTTTCGATCATCACCATGTAAGCAAGATCTGTTGGCAGATTTGCTTTTCTTAATTCCGATTGAATGAAGGGCATGTACTTGTAGGAACGCTGCAACCATTCTCGGAACCATTTATTGCCTTTGACTTGATAGTAAGAAACCCACTTGCTGACTTTGTTATTGTAAGTCACAGGCAGATCGAAAATTAGATTGTCTGACTGAACGTGGGTTGAGCGCGCCGTCAGAGCTTTCAATTTTTCTTTTAAAGTCAGGGCCTTTTGTGGTGCCACGGGGCTTGGCGGAAGCATCGGTACTGCTGCCTTCGGATTGGCTTCTGCAAAGGCAGAAACCGACATTTGAAATGTAAGCAAACCAGCAAGCAACGTTCTTCTCATAAGCTTTATTATGAAGTCGATTCTTTGACACTGTCGACAAAGAACTGCCGCCATCACGACACCATGACGAAGGTCCTTGCGTCGGTCAAATCGCAGAAAACTTGAGTCCATAAATTTTGATCACGACAGAAGTCCAGTGTGGAGTTCTTTTCCTAGACTAAGATCGGTCCTGTCAAATGCTGGCATACACCTTGCTGCTCAACAGGAAGAGGAGATCTGATGAGTGTAAAAGGCGTCTATACTGCACTGAGCGGAGCGATGGCACAAAGTACAAAACTGGATACGATCGCCAATAATCTGGCGAACGTGAACACGCCTGCGTTTAAGCGCGATCAGCAACTCTTTCAAGAGTATCTGACGGCTAACGAAAAACCTCCTGAAGTTATACAAATCCCTCGTGATGTCGCTTCGATAGAAAGCTTCTATAATATGCAGGGTGGCGACAAAAGCTATGTCGACACGAAAGGGACATTCACTGATTTCTCTCAAGGTGGTTTAAAACCCACGGGCAATACTTTAGACGTAGCGATTGATGGCAAAGGTTTCTTTGAAGTTGCAACTCCTGGTGGCGTGAAACTGACACGTGCCGGGAATTTTACATTGGATGGCAATGGTCAATTGGTTACTAAAGATGGTCATCCGGTATTAAGAGCCGACGCAGCTGGTGGAGCAGATCCTGCTTCCCGCGTTTTCCGTTTAGAGGCAGGTGGTGGTCCTATCACTATTGCAGATAACGGCGATGTGGTTCAAGGCACCAATAATTTGGGCAAACTTTCTTTGGTGAATGTAGCTAACCCCGATTCTTTGCAAAAAATGGGAAGTTCTTTGTACGGATTTAAACCCAACATGAATGCGGAAGTGACAAACGTGGCGAATCCAAGTGTTCGTCAGGGTTTCATTGAAACTTCCAACGTCAATGTCGTGCAAGAGATGACAGACATGATTCAAACCAACCGTGTTTTCGAAAGCACGCAGAAAGCCATCCACGCCTATGACCAAATGGCTGAGAAGATGGTTAACGTAGTTGGTAGCGTTAAGTAAAAGATTTAAAAGTTTTTAGTTAGTGAAAAATTCCAGGAGGGAATTTAGATGCTTAAGAGTTTGAATACAGCGGCGACAGGCATGGCGGCTCAACAGACAAACATGGATGTTATTGCCAATAATATTGCCAACTCCTCGACGTCAGGTTTCAAAAAGTCCCGCGCTGAGTTCGAAGATTTGATGTATCAAACTCAAAAAGAGCCAGGTGCTGTCACTGGGATGAACGCTGTTTCACCAAACGGGGTGCAAACCGGTTTGGGCGTTCGCACAGCAGCGATTCAAAAAGATTTTGAAAATGGAAATGCGCAAGTCACGAAAAATCCTTTCGACATTCAAGTGGAAGGAGCGGGATTTTTCCGCGTGATGACGGCGGATGGGGAAGTGGCCTACACGCGCGATGGTTCCTTCAAAAAAGATCCTACAGGTCGTTTGATTGATAAAAATGGAAATACTCTGCAACCAGAAATCACAATCCCAGGCGGTACATCCGGCGTGGAAATTTCACCGACAGGTGAAGTTCGTACGGTGCAAGGCAATGAACCTCCACAAGTTGTCGGAAATATTGATCTGACAACCTTTGTGAACCCGGCGGGCTTAAAAGCCATGGGTAAAAACTTGTTCACGCAAACTCCAGCCAGCGGTCAACCGGTGACGTCTCGTCCTGGTTTGAATGGCACGGGTTATTTGGCGCAAGGGCAGCTTGAATCCAGCAACGTGAACATCGTGGATGAGATGGTGAACATGATCACCGCACAACGTGCTTACGAAACTAATTCCAAAGTGATTCAAGCTTCCGATCAGATGCTTCAATCCATCAACAATTTGAGATAATTTTGATGAAAGTAATGTTGGCTCTGACTTTACTGATAAGTACTCAAGCCTTTGCAAGGCCTGAGATTTCTATTCCGGCAACGGTGGAAATTTCCCAACGTCCTTTGTTGCGTTTGGGTGATGTGGCTGTTGTTAAGGGCGCCAATGAGTCATTGGTTGCGCAAATTGAGTCGATTGTTATTCGTGAAGATGCCCGTGAACTTTTGATCTCTCAAAAATTGGAAGCGAAAGAAGTTTTGACCATTCTTAAAAAAGAAATGGAAAACAACGACGACTTCCGTAATTCCAAACCTGCGTTTCGTATTCCGAGTGTGGTGAAGGTGGAGTTCGCAAAAACTCCGGTCTCCCGCGAGGAAGTTCAACGTAAAATTACTAATTACTTAACGGCGCGCTGTGCGGATTGTGAATATAAGATCACAATTCAATCCACGCCAACTCCCTCGAATCGTGCCTGGGACCTTGATATGTCGCAGTTGAGCACGAAAGGTGGCTTCTTATTGCCGGTCCGCGACGGAGACTCCCGTCAAATTAAATGGATTTCCGGCACTATTCGCGTTTCAAAATTAACCCCTGTGACGACCAAACTGATCTCACAAGGGGAGCGTGTTAATTCCCAGGATCTTCAAATGCAAATGGTTGATGTGACCTTTGCAAAAGACAGCGGTCTTCGTATTGAAGATGCCAATGGGCAATTGGCCGCTCGCGCACTTCCCGTCGGAACTCCAGTATGGGCTTCCGATCTCAAACGTGAACCGGCAGCTAAGAGGGGACAGATTGTTAAAGCCATCATCGGCGATGACACGTTCGAAGTCTCTGTCAACGTCCAAGCAGAGGACACGGGCTACATCGGTGATTTGATTAAGGTTAAAAATCTGGAAACACAAAAAGTTCTTTCAGCGATTATCGCTGAAAAAGGCGTGGTGAAGTTACAATGATGAATTTTGGTAAAACCCCATTCGTTAAATTTGCTGCCGTGTTGGCGATTTTCACAGCGATGATCCTGGCGACGGGTTGTGCGACTGTGAATGACTTTGTCTCTTCATTAAAAGGCAAAGAAGAAAATCCACCATTGGAAAAAATCGATCAAGCTCCGCGCTATTCAGATGCTGCGAACATGAAAGTTCCAACAGACCGTCAGTATAAACGCATGACGAAAAACCGCATGGAAGAGGAATCTGAATTGCAAGCCAATGCAGGTTCCACTTGGGTCATGGAAGGACAGGGTTCTTACCTGTTTGCTCAAAATAAAATGCGCCGCGAAGGTGACATGCTGAACGTAAAACTGGATGGAGCCGCTCAAAAACAAGTGGAAACCAAAGTGAGCGTTATCAAAAAATTGTTGAAGCAATTGGAAGAGCAGGAAAAAGGTGCGCAAGCTCCATTGAACAATGGTTTGGCAGCAAATGCAGAAGGTGGTCGTGCGCCAGCAGCTGCAGCTCCTGCGAAAGAAGAACCTAAAGACGACAAAGAAGGATTGGCTGACGTGCAAAGCATCCCTTCTAAAATCGTGGAAAAATTGGCTGATGGAAATTACCGCGTGAAAGGTCAACAACCCTTCATGATCGGGAAGCGTGAATACAAAGTGATTTTGACAGGCATGTTACGTCCTGAAGATTTCAATGACGAGGGTATCACTTCTCAAAAACTACTCGACCCTCAGTATGATGTTGTAAGCATCAGAAGGAACACCACAAATGAATAAACTTTTTAAAATCATCACTGTTGGTTTGTTGTTCATGGCCGCTTCTTTGGAAGTGGCGCAGGCAGCGCGTTTGAAAGACATCGCAACTATTCGCGGTGTGCGCGAAAATCAATTGATTGGTTACGGTATCGTTGTGGGTCTTAAAGGGACAGGCGACGGTAAAAATGAATTCATGAGCAAATCCATGGTGCGCATGTTTGATAAACTGGGCGTGAAACTTGAGGGGCAAGATTTCTCAAGTAAGAACGTCGCGGCAGTTATCATCACAGCTTCTATGCCGGCATTTGGTAAAGCAGGAAATCCCATTGATATCACGGTGAGTGCAATCGGTGATGCATCGTCATTGGCTGGTGGTACTTTGTTACAATCGCCTTTGCGTGCGGGAAATGATGAAGTCTATGCAGTCGCACAAGGTTCTATCATCATCGGTGGTGATCCTAAAGATGCACACCTAACTTCTGGCAGAATCCCGAATGGTGCGACGATTGAACGTGATATGACAGCGGACTTTGCGACTCGCAAAATGTATCGTCTGACATTGATCAATCCGGATTTCACGACAGCAGCTCGCTCTGTGTTGACCATCAACAAAGAGCTTGGCGGTCACTATGCCTCTGCTAAAGACGGCGGTACGATTGATATTATCACGCCATTTGCCTATGAAAATCGTGGTGTCGAGTTGCTGGCAACAATCGAATCTATCGACATCAATCCCGATATGAAAGCGCGTGTTGTTGTGAATGAAAAAACCGGCACGATCGTGATCGGTGATAAGGTGAAGATTTCAAAAGTTGCGATCTCTCATGGTTCACTCTCTGTGAAAGTGGGCGATGGCAAAAAAGGAACTGTTGAAGAAAAGGTCGCAGTTCTTGAACCGGGTGTCAGTGTCGGGGATCTTGTGCAGGCTCTTAACAAGATGGGAGTCACGCCAAAGGACCTGATAACTATACTTCAGTCCATCAAGGCAGCTGGAGCTTTGCACGGGGAACTCGAAGTATTATGAAATTTTTGTTTCATAATGACGCACCTTTTAATAAACTGAATTTATATGTCTTAGACACATGGAAGTGTTTAGGACGCGGGGAGGGTGAGGAAGAGATCGCGAACCATGGATGGTCAAGAGTACAAGTTTTCTCGCAGGAAACAGAAGCAAAAGATCAGCAAGGTCACGGAGTGACCGAATTGAGCCCAAGCTACACTCTAAAGAGTCAAGTACAGGATGTACATGATTCTCCGAATCTCACTCCCCATTTTTTTTCTTTCTTAATTTCACACGACGACGGATTGGCGAATAGCTCCCAGCGGAGCTTTTCTCTTCGGACAGTCCTCGCTCTTGATGGTTCAATTGAATTAGTATGAATCGTGGTTCGATTTTTTCTCATTTCTTTAGTTTGCCCACAGCACTGCGGAACTTGATAAAAGCTCCGCTGGGAGCTATTCGCCAATCCTCATTGCTTGATACTCAGAATGAAAATCAGGGGAGTGGCATTGGAGATCGTGCACATCTGGCTCGCTCTGGAGGTAGCTTCGAAGTGCCTGTGGCGTCGGGGAGTCATCTTCTTCCTTTTGTTCCGGTTAAGTATGTGGCTTCTGTTTCTTTAGTTGTTGTTGGCTTGCTTGCTTTGCAAGCTCGGGCGGAGATGATGGATATTCCTTTGCAGCAGAATCCGGCTGTGCAGGCGCAGATGGAGGCTCGTGAGAAGGCGGAGGCTGAGGCTAAAGCGGCTGCTGCTGCGCAGGCCGCGGCGGTTAAGAGTGGGGTTGCTGTTGATCCGGCGGTGGCGCAGGTGGATCGGTCTAAGTTTAAGGCTATGCCTTCTCGGTTTATGGGGAGGCCGGTGCAGAAGTCGGCTGATGAGAAGTTGAAGGATGTTTCTAAGATGTATGAGAAACATTTTTTGGGTGAGATGATGAAGGCTATGCGGTCCACTGTTCATGAGAGTGGATTTATTCAGGTGAATCAGGCTGAGAAGATTTTTCGTGAGCAGCTTGATGGTGAGTATGTTGATAAGTGGAGTGAGAAGGGTGGCATTGGGCTTTCTTCGATGATCTATGATCAATTGGTGCAACGTTATGGTGCGCAGTTGGGGATTGCTAAGAAAGAATTGAAACCTATGGGGCCCATTGCTTTGAATGAGAAAAGTAATTTTACGGCTCATCAATTTCGTCATCCGGGGCGCTCGCAAGAATCTATGTCGTATCGCATTTCTCGAACAGCGCCGCCCATAGCGGGAGCAAAAGCTGTTGAAGCATCTGAAAATCAGGTGAAAGCCCCTTGGGGTGGGACTTTGCGGGCTGTGCGTAACTTGGTGGATAAGCAAACAATGTTGGAAATCGAGCACGACAATGGTCTAAAAAGTCAGGTCGTGTTTAAGGGCGAAGTGTCTCAGATTGAGACAGGTAAAAAGGTGCAAGCTGGCGAGACCCTTGGCATTTTGAGCTCAGAGGCAAAAAGCCTTTATTGGACAGTGGAACCAGACCATCCGACAGGACAAGAAACTGTCTCAGAATGATTTGGTAGAAATGTCTCGTTATGGTACTATGTTAAGAATAGAAAGAGTGTTTTACAACACTCACGGACTCTGAAATTCGGAGTTAGAAAGAGGAGCTGTCGATGAAAATTACACACAACAAAGTAGGTCAAAATCTGAACCTTACTGATGCTGGTAAATCCGACAAAGCTGCAGGCGTAGCAGGTAAAGCTGCAAGCAAAATTGCTGATGTTAAAGCAGACGCAATTGCGCAAGCTCAAGATGATTCTTCTAAAGTTCAATTGTCTCCTCGCGCACAAGAAGCGAAACGCATCAAGGAATTGGCAATGTCAGCTCCGGATGTTGATGAAGCGAAAGTTGCGAAGTTCCGCGATATGATCGACAAAGGAACTTACAAAGTGGATGCGAAATCAATTGCCGACAAAATGGTTGATGAGCACCTAGAATTCTAATTTAAAATCTCAGTGTTGGGGAGTACACGATAAATACTCCCACCATCAGCCAAGGATGACTGATGGATCTCCAAGAACCGTTTAAAGCAGAAGCGGACTTGTGCCGCCGAAGTCTAAGCGAAGGCGGAAGGATAGATACAATGGATGTAGCAGTAGCAGAAAGAGCGTTTCAGAAGCTCGAAGCCAACCTTGAAGAACTCACCAAAATTTACCGCACACTTCTTGATCTTGTTCGCAAAGAAAAAGAAATCCTGATCCGTGCGGATCGTGAAGCCTTGGATGAAAACAATGCCATCAAAGAAGAATTGCTCTATAAACTTAGAGCACAGGATTCTTTGCGTTCCCGTTATGCTATGGACCTTGCAGGCGTAGTGGGCGGCGACGTGGAAAATCCACGTCTGTTGGAATTGGCTCAGAAGATGGCTTTCAACCCGGCAGCAGCCGATCGCTTGCGCACTCAGCATGCCGCTTTGGATATGCTGATCAAACGAATTACTGAAATTAATAAATCCAATGAAGAGCACGCGCAAACTGCGCTTAAAACTTTGAATGGTGCTTTGGATAATATTAAGGAAACTTTGTCCGGTAAGAAAACTTACGAGAAAAAGGGCGGATACAAAACGGGCCCTCAAGTTTCCGGTAACTTCGTCAGCAAGGAAGCCTAGGCTAGTTCCTAAACCCTGACTGTTGAAGTACACTGGGTATTAGTAATAAGTAACGAACCAACCCCACGGATTACCAGGATGGTGATCTCTAGGAGACAGAATGTCGAAGATTTCGGCAATGATGGACACCGGCAAACGCTCGCTGATGAATTCTCAGACAGCGTTGCAAACGGTCGGTCATAACATCGCCAATAAATCCACGGAAGGTTTCTCTCGTCAACGAGTGGAACTTCTTTCGAACGTTCCTATTGGTGAGGGTGGTTTGCAAATCGGTATGGGTGCCCGTGCCGGTGTCGTAACTCGCGTTAATAATCCCTGGTTAGAAAAGCAAATTCAAAAAGAAGGCATGAGCATGGGGTTCGAAGACTCCCGCGCTGATGGTCTTTCTCGTGTTGAACAAATCTATAATGAACAAAACAACAAGGGTCTGAATCAATACGTGACAGACTTCTTTAATGGTTTCCGTGAACTTTCCAACAACCCCGAATCATTGGCTTCCCGTACGATGGTGCGTGAGTCAGCTGTGGGGATGGTAAAAGATTTCGGTCGCGTGACCTCTCAGTTGCGGGGCGTTCAGGAAGACCTTGATGCCCAAATCAAAACAACTGTCGGCGAAGTGAATGAGATCACCAAAGAGATCGCTTCCCTGAATGAAAAAATTCAAACAGTTGAAGTTTCAAAAGTTCCGGCGAATGACGAACGTGACCGTCGTGATCTTTTGCTTAAAAAACTGGGCGATAAAATTGATATCACTTGGGCTGAAGGTAAAGATGGCATGGTCTCCGTAACTGCGGGTCGTACAGCGATCCTGGTTTCCGGTACAGGTGCTTCTGAATTGAAAGCTCGTCAAACAGACACTCGTGACCGTATGGAAATCTTCTATCAAGGCACAGGAACTCCGGCGAATGTGACTGAGCAGATTACAGGTGGTCGCATTGGTGGTGCTTTGGATGTTCGTGACCATGTGATCGAAGATCTATTGGGTCATGTCGATAACTTGGCTTACACGTTAGCGACAGAAGTCAATAAAGCCCACATCGAAGGTTTCGACCGTAACGGTAAATCTGGCATCTTGTTCTTTGAGCAACCAGAATCTGTTAAGGGTGCGGCTTCGAACATGGCCATGAATAAAACTATTTTCAATGACGTTTCCAGAATCGCAGCAGCTTCCCGTCCGGATGCCGCTGGTGATAATACGATTGCGAATGTGATCTCCTCCTTGCAATACAGACAAGTGATGGATGGTGGCACGGCGACAATGGACGACTATTACAACACGCAAGTGGGTCAAGTCGGTGCCATGGTTCAACGTGCGGTGAAGTCGCAAGAGTCGCAAAAAAACGTCATGAACCAATTGACGAATATCAGGGAATCCATCAGCGGTGTTTCTTTGGATGAAGAGACAACGAAAATGATCGAGTTCCAAAAAACTTACGATGCTTCTGCTCGGTTGATTAAAACAGCAGACGAGATGTTCGACACAGTACTTAACTTGAAACGACTATAATTGAGTAAAGGGTAGACGAGTGAGAATCGCGGATAAAATGGCTTTCAATCAGGTGAATCAGAACGTGGGCAAGAATCGCTCCGATATGTCTGATTTGCAGAATCAAGCCGCGACTCAAAAACGTATCAACAAACCTTCCGATGATCCTTTGTCTGCAGCCCGCGTTTTGGCGGCCAGAACAGAGGAGCATGGAAACTCTCAATTCATCAAAAATATTAACAACGCAAAATCTTTCCTGGAGTTCTCGGATCAGTCACTCGGTGAGCTTTCTGATATCCTGGTGCGCGCGAAAGAACTTGCGATCTCTCAATCCAATGATGCCAGCGGTAATGCTGAGACTCGTATGGTGACGGCTTCCGAAATCGAGCAGGTGTACAACCAGGCTGTGCAAATCGGAAATCGTAAACTGGGAGAGCGTTACGTATTTGCTGGTTATAAAACCCAAACAACTCCGTTCGATCACGCTGGAAACTATTTCGGTGATGACGGGGATATGAAGATCCAAACTCACAAGGATTCCTTTGTTGCCATGAATATTCCCGGCAACAAGGTTTTCACAGGCCGCGGTTTGGATGGGGACGGTATCGTTCGTCCTCGTTACGAAACTCCCACGACTGTTCAGGACGTTAAGGAGTTCCAACAAGAGGAAATCCAGCGCCAACAAAAGAACGAAGACGTGGAGCGCAATTATTTGATGACTCGTGGTCCCGCAAGCGAGTTTCAAGGCAATGGTAAGCACAAACAAGACCCGGTAACTGGTGCCCAAGGGGTGAACGTTTTCGCCGTCCTTAAAGGCATGGAAACCAGTCTGAAAGCCAATGACAAGCAAGGGGTTCAAGAGTCTTTGGATCTTTTGGATCAGGCGATTTCCCAAGTAGTTCTAGCTCGTTCCGAGGTTGGGTCCAGAATTATGGCTGTCAATAACACCATGGATTCTCTCCAAAAAGCGATCGTGGATAACAAAACGACGGCTTCCCAACTGGAAGACGCAGATGCGTTCCAAGTAATCTCTGACATCAACAAGACTGACAGCACCCTTAAAGCTACTCTCGAAACGTCGGGAAAGCTTATTCAACCAAGCCTTCTTGACTTTCTAAGATAAAAATAATACCTACAGTTCCGCTAAATTTTACCGATAACGACTGCAGCAAAAGGAGTTGTCATGCTGGTTCTCACACGGAAGTTGGGTGAAAGCATCGCTATCGATGATCATATCAAGATCAGAGTAGTACAAATCAAAGGGAAACAAGTCCGTTTAGGAATTGAAGCCCCAAAAGACACTAAGATTCACCGCGAAGAAGTGTACGTCGCCATTCAAGAACAGAATGTGCAATCCGCTGATGTCTCCGCTGATAAATCTCGTTCAGTCGCGAAGCTATTAAAGCCTTAGGGCTTCAATTTAACGGGGATGTGCCGCTAAGCAGGCACTTTCCGCGTTGGTCGTCGTCGCTGTACAGGAGTACAGCTTCCTCCTCCCGCCTTGAAATTGCCTACTTATCGACACATCTGTTTTGCGGGTTTTGGCTTCCGCTTCGCGGGTTCGCGCCCTGCGGGCTGGTGGGAGTCGGGTGTGATGTGCGTCAAATTCATTAAATTTTATTGAGTCTCCCTGGATTTAGGTCCAGATTTATAGGGGTACTTACCCGAAGTGTATCCTGGCGTGTCTAAGATATGGGTAAGTCCGCTTTGTCCAGAGGGGGAATTGAATGATCATTTCAACATCGAGATTCGGCCAAGTTGAGCTGAAACAAGAAGATGTTCTGACTTTTCCGGAAGGTCTATTGGGCTTTGCGGATCTAAGAAAGTTCGTTCTTCTCGATGATCCAAGTGATGAAATCTTCGCTTGGTTGCAAAGCTGTGAAGCTGCGCAAATTGCATTTCCTGTCCTAGAGCCTGAGTTGTTCGCTCCCGCTTACAAAGCTAACCTGACTAAAGGTGATATGGAGTCGATCAAGCTTTCTGCAACAGACAAAGCTCGCTTCTTCTCCATCGTGACTATTCCTGATGATCCAACACAGATGACTGCAAACTTGAAAGCTCCGGTAGTGATCAACGTTGCAGAAAAAATCGCTCGTCAGTGCGTATTGCAAGACAACAACTTGGCGATCCGTGAGCCCATCTTCACGAAGCTTCAGCAACGTGTGGTGCAAAATCCTGCGGTGGCGATCAAAAATCAATCCACTGGTATCGATGTAGCGACTAAGCTTCACATCGTAAGAGACGCGGAACTTTAGTTCTGACTCCAGAATTAAATTAATACAACGAATGATATGGAACAGGCTTCGCTTCAAAACGAAGCCTTTTTTATTACTTGCGAAAAGCCTTTTCTCCTCTAAGAACCGTGTTATCCTTGTGTGACTTTTGGAGGCTCGATCTGATGAAGTTATGGGGATTCCTGATACTGCTTACAAGCAGTTTCATTCTAACAGCGACACTGCCAACAATGGCGGCGCCGGTGCCTCATATCTCTTTGTTTTGGGAAGTTCAGAATTGGGAATCAGTTTTCGGAGTGGTCACTGCAGCGACAGCGAATGACAAATTCGAAAAAGGCACCCGAGAACTTTTCAAGGCGCAAAAAATTGATCTTGCTCAACCCTTTGCCAAAATTGAATTCGACGGCAACAAAGTTCGTATCCAAGGTTTGGATGAACCCTTGATTATGGGCGCGACAGCGGCTGAGTTTTCTTATCAAAACGTGGCGTTCACTTACAAACTAAAGAAAAGTGTGAAATCCAATTTCGAAGAAATGCGAAAAGTCTGGAAGTCTTTTCCGGAATTAAATTTTCCAGTGAGTCTTTCAAAGCGCACTCTCGCAAGTCCTGAGGCTCCCGTGTATGCAACACTGTTCACGATCGTAGGGGCGGTAGCAAGCTTGGGTGATACCGGTATTCCTGTTGGCGGTTATTTTGGTTTCAAATGGTACAAGAACTCAGCCGAGCCCATTCTGCTTGAATGCAGCCCCGGTAAAAGCGCTCAGGTGAAGGGTAAAGATCGTTTGGTGGTTGAAGCCCTGCCTGATGGTCAGCAAGTGTTTTACAGCGAATCTGGAGGCCAGAAAGGCATTCAGGGAGAGCTTGAGAAAATCACTCTGCGCGGGAAAGAAAGTTTCGCGATCACGAATGGCAATGAGGCTGTGAATGATCTGCGAATCGCCGATGCGGTTGAATTAAATAAAAAACTAATGGCGATGAAAACATTGTGTGCGAATCCTGAAGAGGTCGAACACTTCAACAGTTCATCCCGCCGAATCCAAGAAGCCATCAACGCGGGCAAAGTAAAACTTGCCCTCGAGCACCGCGCTTCGAACTCCGTCAAAGATCCCGACTCCGTCTCCGGCATCCGTTAATTCATTGTCAGATCAGTTTCTTCCACGTTGCTGCGTCGTCGCTGTACAGCTTCCTCCTTAAAAGGTGCCAGGTCCTGTTTCTTGTCGCATGCGGTTACCGCTGCGGTAACCGTACGCGTTGAATTTCCGGCACGGTAGCGCTAAAGCCGCGATCACTGCATCGGTAATCGTGTGGATGCGTTTTCTGAGAATGTCCGTTGTTGGAATATTTTTGTTAGTAAAAAACTTGGGACGAGAACATCAAGCCGATGACATCAATAGCTGATTGGTTATTGGTGCTGGGAAGGACCCTGTTATAGTAAGATCCAACCACGATTTCATTCGCACGTTGTTTGATAATTAAGCCAGCACTGTAAAGCTGAGATTCGGTTTGCGCGAGTTTGGAATAGGCAAGCCCGGCGACGGGTTGCCATTTGTTTGCTGTCGGCATTTTCCATCCCAGACTATACACGAAATTTTCATCTGTCTTATTGGTTTTGCCGTTATAGTCTGTGGCTTCACTGCCACCACTATACGAGACATCAAAGTACAGTTCGTGAAGTGAAATTTTAAACCTTTGACCTAGTATTGCTCCAACAGAGGGCGTTCTCGAAGGGGAGTAGGATTTGGATTCCTCTTGAGGTGTGGTTGGCGTTGATGAGTTGGTCGAAGAGGAATAATAAGCACCTTCTGACAAAATGGGTGAGCTTTGGAAACTTACACTGATTCCCAGGTTGTATAGACCTGTGGGCTTCCAAAGCGTACCTGCGATCAGGAGTGGCTGGATCTGTTTCTGGAAAGTCTGAGAGTACTGGGTAGTTAAGCTCGACGGGCCGGTCATTTGAGTGTAGTTGAATGTTTCTTGAGTTGTGTAAATGCCACCAGCAGTAAATCCCCAGGCCAGGGTATCATCCCATGTTCGGCCATAGGCAAAGCCACCCATTAGAACATTGCTCTTAAGGGCAAGCCGTATCGCAAGGTTATAACCCGACAGAGGCAACGTATGACTTTGAGAAATATTAAACGCCACGGGATTTGCGATAAATATCGAAGCGTGGCCTTTCGCCAAGGGAGACGTTGTGCTGGCCAAGGTTGGACGAATAATCACCGTAGAGCTATTGCCCATGTTGGGAATTTCAAAACTTTGTTGTTCTAAGGCGTTACCGCTGAGGGTGATGCTGACGTTATTGTCGTCCAGAAATCCCAAGCCCGCTGGATTATAAATGGCATTTCCAGGGGAGCCGGAGATTGCAGCGCCGGTATTGGCCATCAAGGCTTCAATGTGACCCACCGGAAAAGTCATTTCTGAAAAACTGAGTTGAGAATAAAATAAGATCGAGCAGAAGATGGCGAATAAGCGAAAACTCATTCGCCAATTAGACTATGTGGTTTCCAACTGTGGCAAAGACTTTTCAGTTTTTGCGCCCAGGCGTTTCAAGTCTTCCACTTGGTCGATTAAATTGCCACGGCCATCTGAAAGCTTTTTTGTGACTTCCTCGTGAGCTTTTTGAGCGGCTCCCAGTTTCTCCCCAAGATTTTGGATGTCTTTCAAAAGATTTGCGAATTTTTCGTAAAGCAAGCCACCGCGTTTTGCGATTTCCAAGGCGTTCTTTTCTTGGCGGTCCTGTTTCCACAAAGCCGTTACCGTTCTGAGTGTCGCAAGTAACGTCGTTGGACTTACGATTGCGATGTTGCGCTCCCAAGCGTACTGGAAGATGTCTGGTTTCAACTTAAACGCCAGGGCGAAGGCTGGTTCCAATGGCATGAACAAAATCACGAAGTCTGGTGAAATCAATTTATCGGCGGCGTGATATTTTTTCTCGGACAAACCATCGATGTGTTTTTTCAAAGAATCGATATGGAATTTTCCAAAGCGCTCTTGTTCTTCCAAAGTTTCAGCAGACGAGTATTGTTCGTAGGCTACCAAAGTCATTTTAGAATCCACAATGAGGTGCTTGTTGTCTGGAAGATTCACGATCACGTCGGGACGAAGCATTTGACCGTCTTCACCGCGTAGATCCATATCCACACCTTGAACAATATACTCTTCACCTTTACGAAGACCCGAACGTTCAAGGATGTTTTCTAAAATCAACTCGCCCCAATTACCTTGGGTTTTCGTTTCACCTTTAAGGGCCTTCGTTAAATTCTGAGTTTCCGTGGACATGACTTTGTTCAGTTCCATAAGCTTCGTCAGCTCGCCACGCAAAACGCCGCGCTCGGAACGTTCTGTGGAGTAGGACTCCTCGACCTTCTTTTCAAAGTCTTTGATGCGTTCTTTTAGTGGTTCCAAAACCGAAGAAATATTTTTGTGGTTTTGATCCGTGAATTTTGCGGACTTTTCTTCGAAAATCTTTTGAGCCATGTTCTCAAACTGAGTGTTCATGCGGTTTGCGAGCTCTTCTTGCTGTTTACGAGCTTCACTCATGAGAGATTTAGATTCACTGAGGTTCTGCGTCAGAAGTTCGTTCTTCATTTGCAAAGACTGAACGTCTGCCAGGAGCTGGGACTTTTCAGCCATCGCTTGTGCTTTAGATTTGAAATAAACGACCACTCCGGCAATCAATGCGCCTGCAAAAAAAGCGATCAGGGTTACAAAGTTCACGCGGTTCCTCCTGTTGGGTTCACGAATCAGATTTGCCATTAGAAGTGCTTTTGGTCACACGAAAAACGGTGTATGATGCGCCCATGAGTCAAATTAAGAGTGTTCTTTTAGCTTTCCGCCCAAAAACTCTAACAGCAGCCCTGGTTCCGTGCCTGGCTGCCACAGCCCTGGTTAAAGCCATTGGCCTTTCCTGGGACGGGCATGTTTTATTTTACGCCTTGGCAGCATCTTTCCTAATCCAAATCGGTACTAATTTAGTGAACGATGCGGTGGATTTCAAAAAGGGTGCTGATACGGAAAAGCGTATTGGC
The DNA here is from genome assembly GCF_047302455.1 of Bdellovibrio sp. HCB185ZH. Taxonomy (GTDB): domain Bacteria; phylum Bdellovibrionota; class Bdellovibrionia; order Bdellovibrionales; family Bdellovibrionaceae; genus Bdellovibrio. The sequence continues at coordinate 1,965,302 of NZ_CP178624.1, read as the reverse complement.
CCACAACGCATTACTCAGGCCGGAATTCTTTCCGCCAACCAGGTGATGGCTTTGGGTTCTTTGTGTTTTGCTTTGGCGATTGCCTGCGGAATCCCGCTGGTAATGAAAGGTGGCATGGTTATCGTCGCAATCGGGATCGCTTCGGTTCTGATGGGCTACTCTTACACGGCGGGACCGTTCCCTTTGGCTTATCTGGGATTGGGTGACTTGTTCGTGATCCTGTTCTTTGGTTTGTTGGCTGTCATGGGAATGGTGTTTTTGAACACAGGAGACTGGATGATGGAGGCCTTTGTTTTAGGTCTGCAAATCGGTTTTCACGCAACGACTTTGATCGCCATCAACAATCTTCGTGACCATACCGGGGACCGTCTGGTGAATAAGAAAACTTTGGCTGTTCGTTTCGGAGTTAAGTTTTCTCGCTATGAAATCGCAGCCATGGCGTTCCTGCCCTTTGTACTGAATTTGTATTGGTGGTTTGAGGGCTTCAAGATCGCAGCCATCGTTCCGATGTTTGCATTGCCTTTGGCGGTCAAGTTAACAAAAAATGTTTTCAATACTGAGCCGGGACCTGTTTATAATAAGTTTCTGGGCCAGGCAGCGGGGCTGCATTTGGTCTTTGGACTTTTGATCACCCTAGGATTTGCATTTTGATTAAACTTAGCTACTACGAATATGTTCTGACACCATTTACCACTTTGAACGCGGTCAGCGCAGGTCTTCCTCGCAGAGGCGCCTTGATTAAAGTGGAATGGCCTCAGGGATTCGTAGGCTATGGTGATTTGCACCCATGGCCAGAACTGGGTGACACTCCCTTGGATGATCAGTTGGCGGCTTTAAAAAAAGGCCGGATCTCGGCACAGGTGGAGCAAACGATCTGGCTTGCTCGCAAAGATGCAAACCTTCGAAAAAAAGGTAAAACGATTCTGACTGCGGGGGAGAAAGTTCGTAACAACTTCCTGGTTTCTAATTCCGCAGAAATCGTTCCTGGTTTTCTGGATGAGTTGAAAAGACAATCTTACTCGACAATCAAATTAAAAGTCGGTCGCGACCTGGCAGCAGAGGCTACGGCGATCACTCGCATGGCAGCGGCGGGTTTTAAAATTCGTTTGGATTTTAACGGCACCGGCAGCTGGCAGATTTTTGAAAAATTCTTTTCCGGCCTGACAGCGCAGGAAAAAGTTTGGATCGAATACGTTGAAGATCCATTTCCATACGATGCCGATACCTGGGCTGATGCTAAAAAATTGGTGAAGGTGGCCTGTGATGCGCCTTACGAGAAAGTCGATTGGGAAAATTCCACGAAGGTGCCATTTGATATCTTGGTCATTAAACCTGCCAAGATGGACGTCGATAAAGCCATTGAACGCTGCAAGAAATTTAATTTAAAAGCGACTGTTACAAGTTATATGGATCACCCCGTGGGTTCCATGGGAGCATTGGCTGTGGCGATGGAGTGCAAAGAGCTTTATCCCAACATCATGCTCGATGCAGGCTGCCTGACTTATCGGTCTTACCAAATGGATCAATTTGCGGCGAACATCAATACGACGGGTCCATTCCTTTCAAACGTCAAGGGGACGGGCATTGGTTTTGATCTTTTGCTTAGAGATTTACCATGGCAGAAGCTCAACTAAGCCTTGAGCTTTCTTCTGACGACAATCTGATTTTACTGAATCCTCGTTGGCCCGAGAGTGATTATAATAATTTAAAAAAATTGGCAGAGACGGCACAGGCAGAGCGCGGTTTAAAAGGCCACGTGTGGATTGCAACGTCCGGTTCTACTGCGGAATCTGCTAGTGCTACAAAATTGGTTGCTCTCTCAAAAAAAGCTCTGATGGCGTCGGCAAGATCAGTGAATCAACATTTGCGCGCCACCAATCACGATGTGTGGACGCAAGTGCTTCCGCATTTTCATGTGGGTGGATTTGGTATTGAAGTGCGAGCTTTCTTATCGGGTGCTCGTGTGGTGCCTGCGCTGAAAGAGGGGCGTTGGGATGTTGATTTCTTTCACGATGTTTTAGTGAAAGAAAAATGCACGCTCTCCGCCTTAGTGCCGACACAAGTTTTTGATCTGGTTGAAAAGGGATATAAATCTCCAACGGCATTGCGAGCGATTGTTGTCGGTGGGGGAGCTTTGGAAGTTTCCTTGTATGAAAAAGCCCGGGCACTTGGGTGGCCACTGTTACCAAGCTACGGAATGACCGAGACAGCTTCGCAAATTGCGACGGCATCTTTGGAATCTCTGAAAGAAACTAATTATCCAGAAATCGAACTTCTTTCCCACGCACAGGCAAAAACAAACGCCGCAGGATTTTTAGAAGTCACTGCGGAATCCCTATTCACTTGCTATGCCCAAAATACTTCAGAAGGTATCAAGCACTGGGATCCTAAAAATGGAATCTGGTTCACGACGGAAGATCGTGGTGAAGCTCAAGGAAATGCTTTAAAGATTTCCGGTCGCAGCAAGGATTATATCAAGATTGGCGGAGAGGGGACGAACGTCGCAAGACTTCGTGCTTTGTTAGAGCAATCTGCCTTAGACCTAAATCCCCAATGGCCGATGCAAGTCACGCTGCTGGATATGCCCTCGGAGCGTTTAGGTTCAGAAATTCATATGGTTAGCACCTTGCCTGGTGAGGTAAACCAAAAGATTGCTGAATCGTATAGTGCAAAAGTTTTGCCGTTTGAAAAAATAAGACAGACCCATGTGGTGGCGGGAATTCCCCGTAGCGATCTGGGTAAGATTTTGTGGCAGCAGCTAAAGAATTTATTGTAGGAGTAAGCCATGATTCGCAAAGAAGAAAATCCCTGGAGTGATGCCCTTGTTATGATTTGCACCAAGTGTGGCAAATCGATCTCTGGCATGAAAGAAGCGAACGTCGCAGATAATTTAAAAATGTATTACAAGAAAAGCCTGAAAGACAGCGGCGACGGGAAAAAAATCCGTGTGGTGACTTCCAGCTGTTTGGATATTTGCATTGATGAATTTCAAGCGATCACAATTGCCTCAAACGACAAGACTGAAAGCTTTATCATGCATCCTGAAAAAGACCGCGATGCTTTCTTAGAGCTTCTGAAAGAGAAGCTCTAAGGGCCCGTCACAGAGAAGTTTCCGTACATAAGTGGCAAAGTCAGCAGGCCTGTTCCGTTAAAGATCAAGGACAGGTTCGAGCCAACGTAGGAACTTGAAACTTTGATATAGAACTTATACTGAGTTGAATTATAAGCAGAGATTGGAGCATACACATTCTCTGCAAACGCCGTCGATGAACACGTCGGGTCGGTATACAAAGTCACATCACCAGCTGCAGCGCCTGAAGCATTTGAGAAGGCCAGGTTGATCGGATTTAAAGCCGGAATAATGTTAGACATTCCATCTTGCAAAGTCAGCATCAGATAATTACAGCTGCCCTTAACCAGCGTGTAGCTTTGGGCTAAATCGAAGTAATAGTTGGTTGCAACCACACTGATACTCACATCGCGTGTGACGGAATTTAAGCCCGTGGAGGCCATCGTGATCACGCTTGTTGAGTTTTGTCCCGCGGTAGGTTTCACATACACCTTTGTCATCACCGCACCTTGAGTCACCGTAAGAGTGGAAAGTGCTGTCGTACAGGTAGGGTCGGAATAGAATTCCAAACCGGCTACTCCAGAACTAGAAGTGAAAGTGAAATCGTAATCTTTGTCGGCAGGAATGGGCGTCCAATTTCCATTGGCTGTCACTACGGTGTAAGCGCTGCAGTACCCGCGACTTAAAGAGTTCGGACCCCAGAAGTCTACTTTCGCAACCGTCGTTTTACTGGATAGATCCACACGAACCGGGAACGCCGGATTGTCATAGTTGGAATCGCTGACCGTATAATTCACATCCACTTTGATAAAGCTTGTTGTGGATGTTGAATTGCCCGGCTCATAGCGAACATAAATTTTAGATTGGCTGACATAAGGGCCGAAAGACACAGCGGTGGTTTTGCCGCTGGCTCCGCAATCCTCTGCTGTATAAAATGCTAATTTTGAATCCGATGGTGCGAGTGTCAAACTCACCGAATCCATCATGCTTGCCGAAGACTTGTAATAGTTCATTCGTTGCAAAGTGATGGGATAACAAACATTTTTATATAACGTTGATGGAGCATCCGTCATCGAAATGAATTTATAAGATGAAGCAGGATCACGTAACGTCACCGGAGTCGAAGCCGTTGGGGCCGCCAAGCCACCCGATACAGAAGTCAAAGAGAATCCCACAGCGGAATTCACGGGATTCGAAGGCATTCTGACATAAACCATCATCTGACTTTTTGCTGCTGGAATATTTAATGTCGATTGAGGATTGTAACTAGAAACACAATCGTTCGGTGTGGAATAAGCAGATAAAGCAGTTCCGCCAGGGCCTTGGATTGAGAAAGTTGAAGCCGTGGTCGCAGACGTTTCATTTCCGTTTGCATCGGTCACAGAGACATTGAACATTTCACACTCACCCGCGCCGCCATATCCCGTCGGAAAGCTTTTGCGCAATGCCAATTTCGCAGCTGGGCCCACTGATTCGCCAGTGCCTTTTTTAGGATCTGGAATTGTCAGAGTGCGAGTGTCACCAAAGAAAGTGTTGCCTTTGATATAGATATTATCCACCGAAGAGCTGTCACTGTTGACGGTGATACCCCAGATACTTAGAAGATCAGCGGCAGTGACGTAAATATCAAATTTTCCGTCGGAACAATCATTGTCGTTCGTAACGCTACCCAAAGTGGTGTTGGAAGTGTTCGGAGAAGTGGGAGCGGAATGATAAGTAACGTCATCGAAACTGATAACCACGGGACCCACGCGTGGATCGCACGTGCCCTTAATTTGAACGTAATTTTGTGTATCCATGTCCTGATCGAAAGGACTTGAGCTTGTTAATACAGGCGCCGCCAGTTTTCTACCTAACGTAGAAACGGACACGGCGGGGTCTTCACAGCCCGCTAAAAAGGTCGTCGCAGCGATCAAAAATAACAGTGGTTTGCAGGTTACGTTCACCATGCAATACTCTTCGACGCCCAAACCTTTTGTCTTAAGACTTAGATTGAGAAACTTTCAGATTGTAAGGAAGTTGCAAGAAACGCGTTTCGAAATGAGACGGGGAAATTATTTTCCCCAGCCTTTTTCACTTTCGATTTGTTCGCGCAATTGTCTCTCGATGCTTTCCGCGGGAACCAGGTTTCCGCGTCCCACGCCGGGACAGAACGCTTTGACATCCTTTGCCCAGGATTTTGCATTCATAACCTCAGGCCAGAAGGGCCATGTACGACATTGTGTCGGACGAGCTTCATACATTCCGCAGCCCTTGCCTTTAAGGAACATGCAGTCTGTGTTTTTTGGATCTTCTTTCAAGTGCCAAATGCCGCCGGTTTTTTCGCAATAGCGGCGTGTGAAAGCAGAAGTGCTGATGTTCATGTGCTTGGCAAAACGTTGGCGGTCTTCAAGGTTCAAATACACAAATCCGTACTCGCCATGGGAAGTACAGCATTTGCCTGAGCCTGTGCATTCGAAACGAACGCCTTCACGCCACCATTCTTTTCCTGTGAACTTGAACTCTTCCACTAATTTTTCTCCAGGTAAGGTTCCAAACGGGATTTCATCAATGCCGGAACTGCGGTTTTCTGTTTGGTTTTTAAATCCAAAACAGAATGAACCATCGTGACCACCGCATGAGTTTTATCGCCTTGAGTGAAGACGTACTTCATTTTGAAAGAAGTTTCACCAAAACTTGCGACCATCACTGTGATATCGTAAGTCTCGCCCGGAAAAAAGGGAGCCAGATAGTTGGCTTCAGAGTGACGAAGCGGGATCGCATAGTTCTGATCCTGGAAATATTCTTTCCAGGTATACCCGGCGTCCACGATGAACTGCTCAAAGGCGTCGTGGGCAAATCCGTAAATATTCCCAAAAAACATGATTTTCGCAGGGTCAGCTTCCCTGAAAGTCAGGGTCTTTTTCGTTCGGAAGACTTTATTCATAATGATTGGAACTTTAAGACTGTAATGCCCTTGACAGCAAGCGCGAATATCGCCATTTTGGGGCCCGCAGGCTGTTGAAAAAGGCTCATCCGACTGCGTTGTCGGGCCTTATCTTTCACTCCGACGTACTTAAAAGTACGCCTCCGTTACAGATAAGACCCTCCGCCTTGCGTCTGAACCTTTTTGAACAGCCTGCTAATAGGAGTCTTAATTGTCGCGCAATGTCATTGATCTGAAAGTCTATGATTCCAGGGATTTCCCTGCCTACCTACCAAAGCTGAACAAGCTTTACGATGACCTCTTTTCTGGAGGCAAAGGATTCCGCGCGAAATTGATCCGCATGATGTCTTCCAGTCTTTCTTTGGATGGGAAAGCCGAACATCTTTTGGCGCAAACGATTGAATTCATCCACAACGCTTCGTTGTTGCATGACGATTTGATCGACCGCTCTCATCTTCGTCGCGGCAAAACGACGGCGTGGCTTAAGTACACGCCAGAGTACGCGGTTCTTGCTGGCGATTATCTGCTTGCGCGAGTGATGGTGAATCTTTCTGGTCACGGCAATATCAAACTAGTTCAGTACACAGCTGAAATCATCTCGGACCTTTTGGAAGGGGAGTGGTTGCAGGATTCTGTGGTGGGTGACTACTTTGTGACTTTGGAGCAGTTAGACCGTATTCATAATTTGAAAACGGCTTCATTGTTCAAATGGTGTATCCGTGCTCCTTTCATCGCACAAGAACGTTACGATGCTGAACTTCACCAGATCTTAGAAGAGATGGGCACATTGCTGGGTCAATTGTTCCAGCGCTCTGACGACTTGCTTGACTACGACATCCGTAATGACGAAGGCAAAGCGATCCTGGGCGATTTGAAATCTGGCTACTTGAATTCTTTTGGTGCGTATGTGACTGCGGGTCGCACTCGTCAGGAAATCGATCAAATCGTAAAATCCAAAAATCTTGAGCAGTACTATGCAAGCATCGGTGGTAAAGAAGCTTTTGATAAAAAAGTGGAAGCCTTCGATGAAATGAATAAAGGTTTGATCGCAATGTATGACCATCACTTGGAGCGCTTGAAAAAGCATTTGAAACCGGGTGAGGAAAAGCTGATCAACCAACTTCGTCCTTTGACTGAGATTTTGTACTGGAGAAGGAAGCCTTCTTCGTGAGTGAGTTCGTTACCTTAAGCAAAAGCTCGCCTGAATTTGAATCGTACTTGCTTGGCACTTTTGCCAAGGACAAGCGTGCTTTGCCCGTGCAGACGTTGAACGTAAATTCAGCGTCTGAAACAGTGACGTTCAAAATTGTTCCGATCAACTCCTTGGAGTTCCCTCCACGTATCGTGCGTATCATGAAAACGGTGAAGTTCAGAAGCTTCCTGTTTATTTTGGTTCCACTGTTTTTGATCCTGACAAAAAATATTGTCGATCAGACTTTGCGTGATCCGATTTCAACATTGATTTCCACTTTCGGTGTAATCTGCGCGTTTATTTCTGTGAACCTTCGCAACGACTATACCGACCACGTTCGTGGTGTGGACCGCGTGCTTGAGCGTAGTGGCAGCCGTGCCATTCAAAATGGGTGGACGACAGCGGCCCACATTAAGTCTTTATCCACTGTGTTTTTGTTAATCTCGTTGCTTTGTTCTTTGCCTGTGATGATGGCGTACAACGAAGTCGCAATTGTGATCGTGGTTGCAGCGCTGATTGGCCTGTGGGCACAGTTTCAAAAACGTATTTCTTTTAAATATCAAATCGGTGGTGAGTTCGCGCTGTTTCTGATGTTTGGTCCCCTTTTGACGGTGGGCTATCAGTTGGCGATGGGTGCCCCCTTTGACAAAGAGTCATTGTGGATCGGCGTTGTTTGGGGTTGGGCCGTTTTATTTGTCGTCCATCTTCGCAACTTCATTAATATCCTCCCAAGCAGCCAAGCGGGCTTTAGAAATACTGTGAACTGGTTGGGCTTTGATCGTTCTCGTCGCTTGATTGCGATTTGGTGGGCGATCTTTTTGATCATCAATCTTTTCTATCACACGGTGTATGCTGGAAAATACTGGGGAGTCTATGTCAGTGTGGCCCTAGTCTTCTTGTCATTCACGTTTATCTCCAAGCTGAAAAGCCTTTCAAGCCCCGTGGGTGGAGATTTGCGCCAGGTTTTCAAATACGGCTTCACTTTGTTCTTATTCACCATTGGACTGTGGGTGTTTGAATGTCTTTGGTATCTTCTGGCGAGCTAAAACAAATCTGTGTCATCGCCGATGATGCCGGAATGTCTAAAGGGCAGCAGTGGGCGCAGTTTTTAAATTGCCCTCTGAACCCTTCATCTCTTGATCCCTATTATTTCCGTTTCTATATTGAGGGTGAACGTCTATACGTTCGCGATCAAGACAAGCGTCTGTTGGAAATTGATTTCGACAAAAACCATCTGGATTACGAGCGCAAAGGCCATCGCGGAAAACAAGAAATCATCGCCAAAGCTTTGGGGGCCGCCAAGGGTTGCAAGAAAGTTTTGGATCTTTCTGTTGGTATGGGAATCGACAGCGTATTTCTGACTCAGCTGGGATTTCAAGTCACAGGCGTCGAGCGTTCTCCGGTTCTGTATGCTTTGCTAAGCGAAGCCTTCGCGAAAACTCAGAAGGAATATCTCAAGTCTTATAAATTGCATTTTGCAAACAGCCTGGACTTCCTGCGTGAGCAAAACGGCAAAATTGAAATTGATTCTATTTATTTTGATCCGATGTATCCGCACAAGAAAAAGTCGTCATTGCCGAAGCAAGAGATGGTCGTGTTCCGTGATTTGGTAGGGCATGACGACGATGCGGCCGAAGTCTTAAAAGAAGCCCTGAAGTGGCCCGTAAAACGTGTGGTCGTTAAAAGACCCATTCATGCGGAACAGCTGTTGCCAGGGGTGATTCACTCTTTTGAAGGAAAGGTGGTTCGTTATGATTCTTATGTGGTTGGGTAGTTTTATCCTGATGATGTTTGGTCTGACGAAGTCACAAAAAAGTGCGGCACAGATGTTTCGCTCTTTTCAAAAGTATTTTTTAGACAAGAATATTGATCAACCCAGAATGGTCAAAATGTTTCAGTACTGTCTGGATGTGGTTCTGCTGGAAGTATCTCCGCAAAAATCATTGTATGCGGGAATGGGTATGTACAATCTGCGAATTGCAGGTTTGCGCCCGAGTGCCTTGGTGATGTGTCTTTCCACGCTGGGAGCGTGGTGGGTGGCTATCCTGGGGATGCTATTTTTAAGTTTCAATGGGTCTTTTTTATTGGGACTTTGTTCGCTGGGACTGATTTCCCTCATCATGACGCCTAAAATTCGCACTGTCTTAGAGTGGATTTTAGGAACGGGGATCTTTTTGATTGGCGGGGAGTTGATGCTTAAAAACTCCAATGTCTTGATCATGGCTTTGGGTCAAAGCGATCTTGCTTTTTTCCTCGCTGACGGTCGTGTCATTCCCGTTGCATCCATCTTGCTGATGTCTGCGTTGATCAGTCTTGTTGTACGCGTGGAGTTCTGGTCTTTGGCTTTGGGCTTGTCGCTTTTATTCGTGAACGTGATTTCTTTGAATGGTGCCATTGCCTTGCTGGCAGGCGAACGTGTGGGCAGAATGCTCTTGTTCTGGTGGCACACTCGCTCCCTCAATCAGGATTGCCGCAGAGCTGGTCAGCAGTTTTCGCTGGTCTCTATCGCGGGCGCGATCTTAGGGATGCTGTTAGCTGGCGAAGTTCGTGTTACTTTGAACATGGGCTACACCACTGAAATGAGTGCCTACCAGGATAAGAGCTTGCAGTACGTAATTCTGTTTTTGATCATCTTAAGCGTGCAGTTCCTGGCGCAAATGGTGTGGGGTCATTTCGGCAGCACCAAACAAGTGGATGAAATGCAGGATCCCAAATACATTTCTCAAGTGTGGTTGTCTGAAGAGTTCGCATCGCCCGGTGTTTATCAATGGGCGAAAGCAAAAATTCATAAGCGTTTAAGCGAAGTTCGTTATCACTTGCAAGGACTCAGCACTCTGCAAGAGGGCCAAGTCCCGGGACCGATCCAAGCTCGCTTAAAAGAAGAAGAGCAACAGCTCTCCCAACTGGATGGAATGCTTAGTTCGGGAACTCTTCCTTAATAACTTTTCCCGTATCTAAATCTATCGAATTGCTAAAGCCTTCCCAGTCGAGGGCTTTGGCTTGAGAGCCAAACTTTAGAATGGCCGTATAAAACCGGGGTTTGCGCCCCTGAATCTGCCAACGAATGCTCATATCCTTATTCAGAAAAAGGATATTGTCATACAGCTTTCGCCCTGGGTTTTTTTCGTTAAAGATATTCAGTAAAACCAGAATTCCCTCTTCAAACTCCATCGCATTTTCTATGGTGTGAATCAGAAAAAGATTTTGTCCGGAATAATGAATTTGGTGATTATCAATTCTTAACATGTCATTGATTTCTTTCCTTTTAGCCCGCGCTGGGATGCTTAGTGCAAAACTACTTCCTCCTCCGCCAATGCTTTAAATGCATCTCAGGTCGTATTGTTAAAGTGTCGTTCCTAGAAAGAAGAAAAGTTTATTTTTCTGAAAACTCCGATGGTCGATAATGTCCGGCAAATGTTCTGGAGTCGGACAAAGACACAAATAACTTTTTGTTTCCAAATTTGGGAGCCTGTCTACTCCTTGGTCATCTGAAATGAATTTTAATCGGGTCTTTCCATGGTCCATGGGTTGCACGAAGGATTCCGGATTCGAAATACAAATTGAATTAAAGGAGTCACAATGAAAAAGATCTTGTTTGTTTTGGTAACGGCTATGTCGATGAATGCAATGGCTTTGGAAATCACAACCTCTGTTAAAATCACTCAGGCAAATCAGGCGGACACGGCTTACAAACAGCTGATTTTTGATGCTCAACCAGATGCAGGTATTTTTGTTGCTTCAGGTGGTAAAGAGTTAAGACCTCAGTTGGCAAAAACCTTTGAAGTTGTTCGTCATGTCAACAGAACGAACGCGACGGATATGGAACTTGCTATCGCTATTCTTGAGTATAAATAGTCCACGAAATTCTTGTGCGTTCTTTTCAAAGGCCACCCCAGGGTGGCCTTTTTATTTTGAGCTGAGCGAACTATTTTGCCTGCCCAAAAGCGGCACCCTGTTCAATTCTCCAGCAATCTAAAGACGTTAAAAGCCATTGGTTCTATTTGAGGCACCTTCATCGTGGCAGGAACTTTGTAAGTAATTGATTATGCTTAAATCGCCGATTTTTAAACAGATCATCGCCTTCTCTTTGCCGCTTCTGACGGGAATGATGGCTCACGGCTTCGAATATCGCCTGGTGACTTCGCTTCCAGCGAATCAGCGTGCCGCTGTTCAGGATCTTTTAAAACAAGCGGAGCAAAAACTCCCTGAAACTTTAAAGGCCGCTTTAAGTACTGTGGATGTGCGCTTTAGCCAGCTGCCTTCTTTGAGCGCTTTATCGCCCAACATTGGAGCCGCAAGCTTTCAACGTCGGGATCTGACGATCAATTCCCTCATGCTCGCGGAAATCGTTAAAGGACCACAAGGTTCAACACGTACAAGCCGCACCCATGGCAACATGTACAATGAAGTTCTGGCGACAGTTCTGCATGAAACGACCCACTTGTATGATTTTGCCAACGTTCACAGTGATTCAGAAAAAGAAATGATCAGACGCTGTGATACTAAGTTTGCAAAATCCAAAGAGGAACGTATTCAAAATGGTCCTCGCCCGTATGCCTGTAAATACTATGAGAACATGACGACTTCGTTCTCTTCTAATCCTTACTATTTGCAAGTGGCGGGTTGGACGGGCCAAAGCGAGAACGTGATGAACCAACGTTCTCCGGATATCTATGAGCTTAAAGATAAAAAAGAACATTTTGCGGTGAACATGGAATACTTCCTGATGGATCCGCAGTTTAAATGTCGTCGCCCTTCAATCTATAAAGTTTTATCCAGACAGTTTCAACATGCTCCCTTTGCAGATGTGACGTGCGAAGCCCAATTGGGTTACGTCATTCCAAACAGTGGGGCGATGTACAGTCAGATTCTGCCGATTGATCCGAATCGCATCTATCAAGTTCACTATCTGTTTGCAGAAAAAGGCAGTGATCTTTCTTCTGGTTGGGGGCACTCGATGATTCGTCTGGTGATGTGTGCTCCCGAACGCAAATCTGTAGGTCCTGAATGTCTTCGTGATGTTGAGTATCACTTGGTGTTGAGCTTCCGTGCTTGGGTTGAATCCATTCAGCTAAGTATGTGGGCAGGTCTCGTGGGAGACTATTCGTCTCGCTTGTTCATTTTGCCTTTAAGCCAGGTGATTGATGAATATCCGAAAGGTCAGTTCCGCTCTCTGCGCAGCATTCCTTTAAAACTGACTCGTGAACAAATCCGCGATCTGGTTGTTCGCTCTGTGGAAACTCACTGGGGTTATGAAGGTAAGTACAAGTTTATTACTGCTAATTGTGCCACTGAAACTTTGGATTTGTTGCAATCCGTGTTGCAGTCACCGGCGATGATGAATATCGATATTAAAACTCCCGCGGGATTATATTCAGTATTGCAGAAGCTGGGTTTGGCTGATGATTCCGTTTTCAAAGACCAAAAAGCCGCAAAAGAACTTGGCTATTATTTTGAATCCTATGAAGAGCGCTATAACAAAACTTTCGCGATGGTGAAAGATGCGGGCTTCACGCCAGTTAAAGATTTCAAGGAATGGATTAATGCCGATGCGGCTTATCGCCAGCAGGTGATTCGTTCGATTCCAAAGTCCTATCCTGAATTCAAGAAAATGATTGCCTCACTGTTTGTGTTGGAGTTTGCGGCGCAAAGACAAATTCAAACATACATCCTGCAGGATTTAACCAGCATGATGTCGGATAGTAAATTAGGAGAGAACTCCAAGAAAGCCAAGGAAACTGCGCAGAACTATATGAAGATTTCTGAGTTGTTTGCAAAGCCCGCTTCTTTCTTACCATTTGGCCGAGGATATGGTTTGCCGTCGTCCGCTGAGACGCAAGCAGCGAAAGACTTGGTTGCCAAGAAGGCCAAGGAAGCAGTTCAAATTTCTGAAGAAACAAAAAAAATGGCTGATCAATTGACCGACTCAGCACTGATGAGACAGGTCGAGACCAGCAATGAAAATGTTAAATTGTTACAGCAACTGCTTCGTGTGAAGTAGTGAAAGGTGGTCCTATGAAAAAGGCAATGCTTACCGCAATCATTATGCTTACAGGTGCATCTGCAATGGCGCAGTATTATCCAGGTCCTGCACCTGGTGGTTACTATCCTCCACCGGGTGGCGGCGGTTATCATCACCATCATCAGCCAGATCCAAATGACCAGGCTTCTGCGTTGAGTGCGGCGACGGGTGCGATGTTTCTGTCTTTGGCGACAATGTGTGGCGCGGGTCCAGGTTGTTACTATAAAAATCTAGTGGCTGCGACTCAAGAAGAAGCAGTTATGTACAAAGCAGATGGGACAATGGGTCCTTATCTGGCAAGAACTCTAGAAGTTGCGAAAACTCGTGAAGGTATCAAGGACCTCACTTTGGAGCAGCAAATCGAGAGCATCATCCAGTTCAAGCCTTAATTTCCTTCATCAAGTCGACCCGACTTAGGGCCGAGTCAGGAATCACTGCTGACTCGGCTGTAAAACAAATCTAAAATAAGAGCGTTATGACGAATGATCCAAACGCTCTTAAAGAACGCATTTCTGATTTAGAACATGAACTGGCTGTGAAAGAAGCCGAGGTTCATCGTTATCGTTTGGAACTGGGTAAAGCCAATCAAGCTCTGGAAAAAATGATTCACCAGATGAATCAAGAGTTGAAGCTTGCTCAGGTATTGCAGAAAAAACTTTCCCCCACTGAGCTTCCCAATGTTCAAGGTTTCGAGTTTTCCACTAAGTTTTTACCGGGAACTCGTTCTGGCGGGGATTACTTTGATATTTTCGAACACGAAGATAAATTGAAATTTGGAATTCTGATTTCCAGTGCGACGGGTTACTCCCTGTCGTCGATGCTTCTTTCGGTTATCATTAAAATTTCATCTCAGATGGAAGCACGTCGCGGCCTTGAAGCTCACAAAGTTGTGGGTATATTGGCAAATGACGTTGTTCCAAACATCACGAACGACGATCGCGCGAATATCTTTTATGGTATCGTCGATCGACGCAGTTATGAATTTCAGTATTGTTCAGTTGGCGACATTGACGGCTTTCACCAGATCTATGGCAAGGATGCTCTGTCGGAGCTGATCGCGACGGGGCCGAGCTTAGGTAAGGATTTTAACACGGAGCCTCAAAGTCGCACCGTTCAACTGAATCCCCGTGATAGACTGATTTTGGCGACGGAAGGCCTCAAAAACTCTCAGAACTCTTTGGGAGTCGGTTGGGGCGGGCATAATTTGATGGACGCCATATCAAAAGCGCCTCGTCAGGGAGTGCACGAGCTGCGTAACGAGATCCTTTATGCGAATCAAAAATATTCCGGCAAAGAGGATCCCGTTCGGGATCAGACTCTGATCGTCACTGAGGTGAAGGATCGAGTGATCAAGCTTGCCAAGAACTAGCTGTTTTTATATGACTTATTTTATTCTACTTCCACTGGAAAGGAACCCCACATGGCTGAAGTAAATATCTACGAAGGCGCTTTAGATAAAGGTCTTGAAGGCGTAGTTGCTTGTACAACGAAAGTATCTTTCATCGTTGGCGATAATCTTAATTTCCGCGGTTACACAATCGACGATTTGGCTGCGAACTCTACATTCGAAGAAGTTACTTACCTTCTTTGGAATGACAAACTTCCAAACGCTTCCGAGTTGGAAAAATTCTCTAAAGAACTTCACGCTGAAATGGCGTTGTCTCCAGAGCTTATCAAAGTTTTGAAAGGCATCCCAACAGACGTTCACCCAATGGGTTGGTTGCGTACAGCTGTTTCTTTGATGGCTCACTACGATAAAGATGCTAACGACATGTCTGCTGAAGCAAACCTTCGTAAGTCTGTTCGTTTGACAGCTAAAATGGGAACTCTTCTTTGCGCATTCGATGCAATCCGTAAAGGTAAAGAGCCTGTAGCTCCAAAAACTGACAAATCTATCGCTTGGAACATGATGTACATGTTGACAGGTGGTAAAGAGCCTAATGCTGAACACGTGAAAGTAATGGACACTTGCTTGATCCTTCACGCTGACCATGAATTGAACTGTTCTGCATTCGCAACGCGTGTCACAGCTTCTTCATTGTCTGATCTTCACTCTGCAATCGTTTCTGCGATTGGTGCGCTTAAAGGTCCTTTGCACGGTGGTGCGAATGAACAAGTTATCCTTATGCTTCAAAAAATCGGCACAATGGATAAAGCACAACAATTCGTAAAAGACGCTCTTCAAGCGAAAGAAAAAGTTATGGGTATCGGTCACCGCGTTTATAAAAACGGCGACCCTCGTGCTCGTATCCTTCGTGGTATGTCTGAAAAATTGACTAAAGCTGCTGGCATGGAAACTATGTATCAAATGTCGACTTTGATCGACGATACTATGTTCAACGAAAAAGGCTTGATGCCGAACGTGGATTTCTATTCTGCGACTGTGTACTTCTCAATGGGTATCCCAACTGATTTGTTCACTCCAATCTTCGCAGCTTCCCGTATCTCTGGCTGGTGTGCGCATGCATTCGAGCAATACGCGAACAACCGTATCTACCGTCCTCGTGGTAAATGGGCTGGTAAAGAAGGTTTGACTTGGAAACCTGTAAGCCAAAGATAGTCTGATTTGATCCACCTTTTTTGGTGTATTATTTAGGTCTGTAAAGGGAGTCGCAAGACTCCCTTTTTCTTTTGCATATTCACAAAAACCTCCATTTAGATTCAGAAATTTTCTAGCCGACGGCCTTGATGGCCCTAACATATTCAGGAGCTCAGGATGAGTATGGATTAGGACGCAAGGAGAAGCTATGAATAATTTCTGGAGAAGAATTCTTGTTCTGTTGGTGGTTTTTGGCTTTTACTCCGCAAATAAAAGTTATGCGCAGTATGAAGGTTATGCGCAAAATAACGTGCAAAATCCCTATCTGGAAATGGAGCCTCTGTTTGCTCCCGCCGATTACACAAAATTATTCACGAATATGAGCGTCGAAGATTTGCGTGCCACTATGCTAAAGGCATGGGTGCACGGAGTGAATCCTGTCTATTACTGGCGCCCTGAAATGGAAAAAGCTTTTCAAGAGGGTGGGGCTACTTACCCTGGTCTGAAAGCTAAAACAGACGAAAATTTTTTAAAGCTTATACAGGATATTTCAATTGGTAGCGCCAATCCGGGATTGATGGGCTCTGATATTAAATTCGTACAAAGAAGATTTCTTTCTCCAAAATATTTGCAGATGTTGATCAGCTCCACCGGCAGTCGTCCTGATCTTTTGATGGATAATCTAGCGCCGCAGAATCCTCCGTACAATGCACTGAAAGCCGCGATGGCAAGAATTTATCCCGCTTGTGGGGATGGCACTTGGGCTCCGCTTAAACCTTTTAAAAAACCCTTGAAGCTCGGCGTGAAAAATCCCGGAGTGATAGATCTGAAAAAACGTTTAAGCTTTTTGGGATATCCCATCGTAAATTTCGATGAAACATTTGATCGCGAAACACAGTTGGCTGTGAATGATATTCAGTGGAATCTTCACTACAAACCCGATGGAATTCTGTCTCCGGGTGGACGTACTTGGGCTTTCCTGAACGTCTCTTGTAAAGATCGCACTCGTCAGATTCAAGCGGACATGGAGAAAATGCGCTGGTTTCCCCAAACTTTCCCTGATCGCTATATTTTCGTGAATACGGCGATGACCTACTTTGGAATGGTCGACAAAACTCAGCCCGAGCGCTTTACTATGGCTTTTAAAACAATCAATGGACGTGTGGAAAGAAAAACGCCGACGATGGCAGATTCCCTGGTGCGGGTTATTTTAAATCCATTCTGGGTGGTGCCGCCAACGATTTTCATTCAAGACAAAGTCGAGGATATCAAGAAGCTGAATTATTGGGAAATCAACGCTTATTTTGATTCACACAATTACGAAGTGTGGAATAAAGAATTCACGCGCAGATTAGATCCCGCAAGTATTAATTGGTGGGCCTATGATAGTGCGCAAGACGCGGATATTTATATTCGCCAAAAACCTCACCTGGGAAATGCCTTAGGTATTGTGAAGTTTGATCTGACCAATTCCTTTGCGATTTACTTGCACGATACAAATCAACGGGAGCTTTTTGTCGAAGCGAATCGTCAGCTCAGTTCCGGTTGCGTACGCTTGGAAAAACCACTGGATCTGGCAGAGTATTTGTTGCGGGGAACTCCGTGGGATCGTCAGGCGATTGAAAATACCATTGCAAAACCCGGTCAGGTTATGACGAAGGATACTAAAATTCCTTTGAAAGAGCCTGTCGCGGTTTATATCGGATTCATCACTTCTCAGATGTTTTCTGATAAGGTGATTCGTTTCACGACGGACTCGTACAAACAAAATTCCAAAGTTTTGTCTTTGATGCGGGCTCCTTTTTAGGAGCCTCTTAAAAGTTTATTTGTTATGAGAGCGAATGACGATGGTGGGGACGGCGCTACTCATGATGGTTTCACGAGCGGTACTTCCCAAAAAAGCTTTGACGAAAGAGCTTCGTCCGTGGGTTCCCATAACCAGATATTGATAATTTCCTGAAGCTGATTCAGTTGCAATGGCGGCCTGAGATGTCGGCTGATGAGAATCCATTTTAAAGGAGCATTTCACTCCATCCGCTTTAAAGCCGTTCACTTTCTTAAGTAAGGCCTGTTTTGATTTTGCATGCAAGGTATCGATCGTGGACTGATCCATAAATGCGGTACCAGATGCGGCCGCATATTGATCTGCAATTCTTAACGATTCTAACGATGAATAAATAAACACCACTTCAAGGTTGAGCACTTTGGCAAGTTTCTTGGCATAGGCTTCGGCACGGCGACTGTTCGTTGTCAGATCCGTTGCCAACAAGATTTTACCTTTTCCATTCGGCGCTTTCGTGACTTTCGGTCCGATGACCATCACGGGCACCACGGCATTGCGAACGACTTCCTCGGCGACACTGCCCAGGAAAAATCTCTCCAAACCTTTCTTGCCCTGAGTGCCCATCACGACCAAGCCGGGTTGGGGGCTGCTGGTTTCCAGACGGAAAATTTCATCGACGGGATTTCCGAAGGCTTCAATGACTTGAATCTTTTTGCTGCTTTGGCGGATTTTTTCAAGAGTGTTATGAATGCGTGTGCGTTCGGAGTTTTTCATGGTGATGTCGAGCGGATTTTGAACGTAAAGCAATCGAACCGGAGCGTTCAATTTTTCCGCCAAACTCAAGCCGTATTGGCGAACCATTTCGGATCGAGCTTTTGCTCCTGGAGATACATCGAAAACATCATCGGCAATTAACATATACTTAGACGCCATATACACCTCGCAGAATTAATTCTACTCCTTGTCACAAGCGAATGTCATTGCCTGACTTCAAAACCTAATTCTATACTTAGGGGCCAAGATAAGAGGTGCGTGAATGGCTTCCGTTTTTACTAAGATCATCAGTGGTGAGTTTCCTTGTTACAAAATTTACGAAGACGACAAAGTCTTGTCATTTTTGGCATTGGATCAGGTCAATTTGGGTCACACTTTGGTGATCTGCAAAGAAGAGATCAATCATTGGACGGAAGTTCCTGCAGACACTTATGCGCATCTACATAAAGTTTCCCAAAAAATCGGGAAAGCTATTTTGAAAGCGGCGGGCTCACCACGCGTGGGACAAATGGTCGCGGGATTTGAAGTGCCTCACTATCACTTGCATCTGATCCCAGCATGGTCGATACCTGATTTGGATTTCAAAAAAGCCACGCGCCGTTCTGATGAAGAAATGAAAAAGATCCAGCAAGAGATCATCAAGAATTTGGTGTAAATATGGCAAACGAACAACTGCCGATCGGTGGCGCTATCTACAAACATTACAAAGGAAAACTCTATCAAGTGATCGGGGTGGGTAAACATTCCGAAACGATGGAAGACGTAGTTTTGTATCAATGCCTTTATGAAAATTCACTGGGCCGTTTGTGGACTCGTCCCTTAGCCATGTGGAATGAAGTTGTAGACGTCGACGGCAGAAAAGTTCCACGCTTCGAGTTCCAATTCAAATAGGTACGGACACACTTTTGCAGATGGCCACTGAAAATAAAAAAGCCACTGGTGCAAATCCGTGGCTTTTTTTATTTTGAACTAAGTAAGGCCGTACCTTTTTAGGTAAGGTCGTACCTTTTTATTCTGGGATTTGGCAGCTTACTTCTAGAAGTACGTCTCTTCTCCAGATTGTGTTCACTACGGAATCGCCGGCTTTTAGCAAAGTGGCGTCAGCGTAATAGCGGCCTTCGCCGGGGATATCAAAAATTTCCAGGGAAACGCGGCTGCCGTCGTTGTTGCGAATGCGGAAGCTGAAACCATCGATGTCACCAATTTTACCGTAGCCGTTCAGAGCAGGTTTGATAACCGTCTCCAATTGCTTGTCGTTGTTTTCAGTAACTGTGCAGGCCACTTTCAGATCCGCCGCGTGAGCAACCGTGCCTGTAAGAATCAATGCAGCCAAAGCTAGTGATTTCATTCGTTCCTCCTAGAACATCCTGACTCCATCTCCGTTGGAGCCGTAACTTTATTACACGGGGCTATCTTTTATTCTCAACTCATTCTCAGTTAGCGTTCAGGTCAAGGGTTCTTAGGGTACCCAAATTGACGTTTGTGAAGGCCAAATATATGACTGCCGCCATTGGAGAATTTAAATTGATTATGCGTGTTATAGCCCTTTCCCTTCTTCTATCTTTGCAGGCCTTTGCTCAAGAGAAAACTGTTAATGAAGTGACTCCATCCGTTCAGGTCGTTGCTCCAGCTTCTTCGCCTAGCGTAGCTCCATCACCAACTCCGGGTGGTACGCCGGAACCAACAACCAACATGGAAGTGGAAAAATCTGCCCCTGTGTCGACTGTGATGGTCACCAAGACAGATGATCTTACAGCATTCCCAAAATTCAGTTTTAAATCCTACGGTTACTTTACGTTCTCTCAGGCGGAAACATTCAAAGCCGTCAACGACATGACAATCTACAACCGTCGTAAAATGGATCTGGCTGAAATCGCTTTTGAAGGTAACTACGAATTAACACCGACAAGCAAGATCGAGTTCGAAGTTGAAATCGAGCACGGTGGTGTCGGTACAGCGATGGAATTCGACCCGTTTGAAGAGTTTGGTGAGTTTGAAACCGAAGTTGAAAAGGGTGGTGAGGTTGCACTCCCAGAGTTCGTCTACAAAAAAACTTTTACTACTACCGATAGTGTTTTGAAAGTCGGTAAGTTCCCATTGTTTATCTCTATTGGAACAATCCTGGAAAAACCAAGCCGTTACTATGCTATCCAAGCTTCAGACGTTGAAGCCGCGATGATTCCTTATCATTGGAATGAGCTTGGTGTTCAGGCCGAGCAAAAAGTTTGGATGTTCACTGGACGTTTGGGTCTGGTAAGTGGTTTGAACTCGGAGTTCTTCCGTACTTACTCTTGGGTTGGTGGTGGTTACCAACGCCAATTTGAAAATGTAAATGCTGATGACTTGGCAACTGTGGCATCCCTTGAATTCGGGAGTGTTTCAAAAGGCTCGGGCGTTGGTCTGGCTTATTACAACGGTAATACCCAAAACAACCGCTACAAAAAAGACAAGCTGACTGTCAGCGCTGAAGTTGAAATCTGGTCATTGCTAGTGAATTACCGCATCTGGAAATTCCAGCTTACGGGTGAATCATTGCGCGGTACTTTGGAAAATTCTGACAAGGTTGCCTTGGCGAACTCCACTTTGGGTGGCTTGGCGAAACCTAAATCCTTTGCGCCACTGGGTCACAAAGCAGTTTTAGATAGCGTGCAGCTAGCCTTCGATATTTTTGATGACAATACGTTGGTTCCTTACGTTCGTTGGGAGCACGTGAATACGTTTGATGAAGTTCAAGGCTCTATCCCAGTTTATCCTCGTTATGATTGGACACGTAATTCAGCGGGTCTGATGTGGGCTTGGGATAAAGGTGCCTTCACTAAGTTCCAATATGCTGAAGACCATACAGAGTTGAAGGGTATGCCGGACACAAAATGGTTCGGTTTGGCATTTGGATTTGATATCGCAAAATTTAATTAGTTTTTTTAATAAATCTCAGACTTTGAAAATCAAAGTTTGAACAGGAGAAGAAATGAAAGCTCTTAAGTTAATGACAGCAGCCCTTGCGCTAGTAATTGGCGGTCAGGCTTCAGCTGCAACTAATCAGGAAATCATCACGCACGTTTCTTACAACGTGATCACAGCAACGTACGTTGAGCTTGCTCAAGCGACGGTTTCTTTGAAACAAGCTGTCGATATTTTCGTACAAAATCCGAACGAAGCGACGTTGGCACAGGCTCAAAGCGCATGGCGCGGAGCTCGTATGCCGTGGGAGGCTTCTGAAGCTTTCTTGTTCGGTCCTGTTGATTCTTTGGGTATTGATCCGATGCTTGATACTTGGCCTTTGAACAGATTGGACCTGGATGCAGTATTGGCGTCGGGCAGAACAATCACTCCTGACATGATCCGTTCTTTGGGTACAAACCTTCAAGGTTTCCACACGATCGAATATCTTTTGTTCGGTGACGGTATCCACTCCAACACAAAACCTCTTTCTGCATTCACTACAAAACAATTCGAATACCTTCAATCAACTGCACAAGTTGAAATGGAACACGCGGCCGCTTTGGCTTATGCATGGACCAACCGTTGGAATCCAGAAGATGCTTCGGCTCCAGGTTATGCAGTTATTCTTGCAACTCCAGGCTGGAACAATCAATTCTACACATCTGAAGCAGCTGTACTGGAAGAGCTTGTTAAAGGTATGATGGCGATTGCTGATGAAGTGGCAAACGGTAAAATCGCAGATCCAATGGGTGGCGATATCGGCTCTGCTAACATGGCATTGGTTGAATCTCCGTTCTCTTGGAACTCTTTGAACGACTTCACTTTCAACATTCGTTCTATCTACTCTGTATACACAGGCACTTATAGAACGTCTCAAGGTCCGGGCGTAAAAGCTTTGGTTGAGCGTCACAATCCACAATTGGCTCAACAAATTGAACAGCACATCTTGGGATGCATGCAGTTGATCCAAAATATCCGTCCAGCGGGTGGTGGTGATTTCGGTCAAGCGATCTTCACTCCAGATGGTCGTCAACGCGCACAACAAGCTATCCAAGCGTTGAACCAACTTCACGCGGTTCTAGAACAACAAGTTCTTCCATTGGTGGATAAATAGTCATATGCAAAAATCGACTCTACTTTTAGCGATTCAATTGTTTTTTAGCGGAGCTGCTATGGCGGCTCCAGCCATCGATATGGACTACGTTAACGCAGTTATGTCGGGTGGTGACACGACAGTGATTTTTAAAAGAGAGTCGATTCAGGCATTCCGCAACCCTGCGGCAAATTTGTCTGAAGAAGAAGTTCGCCGCCACATGGCTGGTGATGCTCTTTTTGAGAGAAATTTTTCGGATGATCCAGGTCGTTTCGATCACGGCTTGGGACCTGTTTACAACAACACGAATTGCAACGCATGCCACGCTAAAGACGGCCGCGGAGCTTTGCCTGTTTTGCCAATCGGTCAGGAAAAGGTTTTGCTTCGCCAAAATGAAGCTGTCTTCTTGCGTATCAGTATCGAAGACGGTCTAAAAAAAGTTAAATCTGCTGCAAACCACTGGGGCGCACCTGTTCCGGTTCCGGGTTTTTCGGATCAATTGTTCCACTTGGGTTCTTACGGTCTTCGTGAAGATCTAGAAGGTGCCGGACAAGCACAAGTATGGATGAGTTTTGAGAAATCCACTTTCACGTACCCGGACGGCAGCACTGTTGAACTTCGTAAACCGATCTTCACTGTGACGTCTCCGTATGATCAATATTTTGATTCAGTGACTGGCCAAATGCGCAGCCGTCTTTTTGAAAAAGACGTAAAAATGGGTCCTCGTATGGGGACGCCGATGATCGGCTTGGGTTTGCTTGAAGCGATCAAAGAATCTGACATTCGTGCCTTGGCTGCACGCGACCTTTCAGCTGAAGGTGTGCACGGTCAGGTGAACATGGTTTTTGATATTCAAAAATCCATGGCAGGTGATCCGTACCCGGTATCAATGGGTCGTTTCGGCTTAAAAAATAATACGCCATCCGTATTCCACCAATCTTTGGGCGCTTTGCGCGGGGATATCGGTGTGACGAACTATGCTTTCCCTGACGAAAGCATAGTAGGCACAGCGTTGTACGATAAGTTCATTGCAACACGTCCGCCTCTTCCGGAGCCTCAGGCTTCTAAAGAAGTAGCCGATGACTTGGTATTCTATTCTCGCACGTTGGCAGTTCCATCTCGTCGCAACGTTGAAAATCCAATTGTGATCCGTGGTGCTAATTTGTTTCATCAAACAAGCTGCACAAGCTGTCATCAGCCAAGCTTCGTAACTGGTCATCATGAAATCCCAGCTTTCGCGAATCAAAAGATTTACCCATACACTGATATGCTTTTGCATGACATGGGACCTGGATTGGCTGACGGTCGACAAGATTTCGATGCTACGGGAAATCAATGGAAGACGCGCCCTCTATGGGGCATGGGTCAAACTCAAACGATTAACCCACGTGCTGGATTCTTGCACGACGGTCGTGCACGCACGCTTGAAGAAGCGATTTTGTGGCATGGGGGTGAAGCCGAGTATTCCAAAACTAGATTCGCTCAGCTTCCTAAAGAAGATCGTATCGCTTTGATTCAATTTATCCGTTCTTTGTAAAACCAGACTTCCAAACAGTGGAAAGTCTTCCTCCGACTCAGTTACTATAGTGGAAAGCCTCTATTGGGGCTGGGAAGGGGGTGGTCTTATGGTTAAAACATGTGACATAACCAAGGCGGAGGTGGCGGCTTCATAGCCGACTCGACCTTCGCCAAGGATTCGAAAGAATTCTGCACATTTAAAGGCGGCTCAAAAGGCCGCCTTTCCTATTTCTGGACTGCGCACCTTAAGTGCGACATTTCTGGTCCTCGCATTTAAGTTCTAAGCCTCTCTTAAATATATGAAATTCCGATAAATTCACAGCATGAGTGACGATCCAAACGACGTGAATGAAATACCAGATTTTTCTGGGCTGATAGACTTTGAGCAAATCGAAGAGGTTGCGCGCGTCTTTTTTGAAGAATCGAAAGAAATCTTAGACGGTTTGGATTCACTGATCATGCGTCTGGAAGAATCACCAAACGATGTCGAACAGATCAATGTTCTTTTCCGCAAAGTTCACACCATCAAAGGCAGCGTGGGATCTGTCCCCGGTGGACAGCTTTTAGCTTCGTTATCCCACGAATTTGAAGCTTTGCTAAATCGTATTAAGCGGGAATCACAAACGGTCACGAAAGAGTGCATTGATTTATTTTTGCTAAGCTCTCGATTGATGAAGCAGCTAGCGGAAGCCCTTCGCGAAAAGCGCGAAATGTACCCGGAAGAACTCAGTGAAGTGATTGAAACGATCACTCGTTATAATGGTTTTGAATTTTCGGGTGTCGCTCCAAGAAAAGCAAAAAGAGCCGTGGCTAAACCTGCTGCGTCTTCCGGTGATGAAGACGGCGTATGGATGTCCAATAAGCAGCTCAATGAAATGTTGCGTTTAAGTGGCGAGCTGTTAGTTTTAAAGAATTTCTTCTCGATGATGAATCAAACCGTGAACTTTCGCTCCCAACCCGAGCTATTCGAGCGCCGTCAGAGCGATTTTTCTCAAAATCTGAATAAGATCACAGACCAATTTCAGTCGCACTTGCAAGTCATCCGTAAGGAAAAGGCTGAAGATTCCTTCCAAAGTATTCCGGTGCTGGTCAGACAAACAGCAACGGAACTTAATAAAACAGTTCAGCTGCAAATGGTGGGTTTGGATTTCCTGATTGATAAATCCCTAGCCAAAGATATTTCTGAATCTTTGGTGCATCTGGTGCGAAACTCCATCGATCACGGGATCGAAGATCAATTCGAGCGCGCTGTTGCAGGCAAAGACTCCATTGGTCAGTTGACGATCGAGATGAGCGAGAAAAATGGCACCGTCTATGTCGTGATGAAAGATGACGGTAAAGGTCTTGATCGCGAAAGAATTTTGCAACGGGCGATCACAAACGAGCTCGTGAAGCCTGAAGATGTGGCTACTATTTCAGATGAAGAAATTTACAAATGTATCTTTGAACCTGGCTTTTCCACGAAAGAAAAAATCACGACCGTTTCGGGTCGGGGTGTAGGGATGGACGTCGTTTCCACGCTGGTCGAAAAGTACGGCGGTCGCATTTCAATTTCCACGCAAATGGGTGTAGGGACGGCATTTACGCTGGTCTATCCAGCGGTCTCCCATATTTTGGTAGAGTCTGCCATGGTCGCAAGTTGGAATAGCTTCCAGGTGGCGGTGCCTTTGACTTCAGTCGCTCACATTACTTCGTGCAGTAGTCTTCAATTAAATTATGTAGAACATTTCCGTTATTGTCAGTTCCATAACCAGACTGTTCCTTTGATGACGTACCAAGAGATGCGCGAAGGGAAAATGTTATTGCAAGAATCCGAAGTTGCAAATCACACGGCAATTTTTATCAGAATCAAAGATTCAGTTGTCGCCTTGCTGGTGGATCGAGTGGAAGCTCAAACGGATCTGGTAGTTAAAGGATTTGGTGGAATCATCAAAGCTCAAAAAGGCTTTAAAGGATTTTCGATTCTGGCTGATGAAAAGATCACCTATATCGTGGATCCAGAGCAAATCCTGGCCATGCTCAGCCAATCTGTAACTTTGGAGGTGGCAGCATGAGTGACTTCTTTGGTGACGATTTTACGGTCGAGCTAAAAAAGTATTTCTTGGATGCGACTTTAAAAGAAGTGGAATCCTTCATCGATTTGATTGATGAAAGCACTTTGCAAAAAGTGACGATCGAGATTCGCGAGAAAGCTGAATCTTGGGTGGTGGATGCAAAATCCAATGAATTTACCTCTTTGGAATCTTGGCTGACTGATTTCAATGCTAAAACGGATTCTCTGGATTCTGCTGAGCAAATGATTAAGGCGCTGAGTCTGTTGCAGAAATATCTGACAGCCTTGTTGGTTGATGGCAAAGACAGCGCTGAATTGGCTCTGCAGTTTCCACTAGTGGCCCAAAGCAGCCGGGAAGCCTTGTTTCTTCATTGTAAAACCGGCGGGCAGCAATTTGTGGTTCCACTTTTAAATGTGATTGAAATCACCTCAGCACTTCCCATAACTCCGTTACCTGACCTGCGTGAGGGGCTCGCTGGAGTTATCCCATTTAGAGGCGAAGCCATTCCGGTGATTGACTTAAAATCATACGGATTTCATTCCGTAAACACGAATAAATTTTATTACGTTATCTGTGAACATGCCGGCACACGTTTTTCATTACAAGTTACAGAGACTGATGAACTTTTAAGTCTTAAAGACAAAGATATGCAAAACTTAAGTGATCATCCCACCATGCTTACGGTACCTTTCATCAAGCAATTTTTCGTAAAAGAAGAGCACAGTGTGATGGTTCTCGATATTGAAAAATTGGTGGCTTAATGAATTCACATTACTTGTTTCCTGGTAAGCACGCGGCCTTTAAAGAAGAGACCGTTATTTCCACTCTTCTGGGTTCTTGTGTTGCAGTTGCAATCTATGATCCCACAACGCGAATCGGTGGATTGAATCACTATTTATTGCCTGATGCTCAGCCGAATGAGCGTGCGAACTCTCGTTACGGTAATCACGCCATCGAAATGTTGGTGGAAGATTGTGTGAAGCTGGGTGCCAATCGCTCGCAATTGAAAGCGAAAATCTATGGCGGTGGTAACGTTATCAGTGTTTCTTCTTTGGGGGATGCTATTGGTAAACGCAATATCGAACTTGCCGAAACCATGTTACGTGAAATGGGCATTCCTATAACTGACCGCAATGTGGGTGGCGAATCTGCGCGCACGATTAAATTCAATACAGCGACTGCGGATGTTTTGCATAATCAAACCAAAGAAGGGGGCGCCGATGCTCCTGTCGACGTGTCAGGGTTTAAGCCTTTGGCTGTGGCAAAAGGTGTAAAAGTATTGGTGGTGGATGACTCGGCCACGGTGCGCACATTGTTTTCTAAGATTTTCACCAGCAGTGGATTAGAAGTTGTGGGTGCGGCAGCAGATGCCTATCAAGCCCGTGATCTGATCGTAAATAAAAAACCCGATGTGATGACTTTGGATATCGAGATGCCAAAGATGTCAGGAGTAATGTTTTTGGAAAAAATCATGAAGCATCATCCGATTCCTGTGGTGATGGTTTCTTCGTTGGCTAATACCGGGGAAGCTGCACTTAAATCCTTGGATTTGGGTGCCGTTGAGTTCGTGCACAAGCCTTCACAGTTTGATCCGCAAGTTTTAAAAGAGCTCGCAGAAACACTGGTTATGAAAGTGCGTGCCGCGGCCTCTGTGAATGTGATTAAAAAATTAAAAGAAACTCCGGCGCCAGTAGCCCGTGTTTCAATGCCTACGACGGCAGTTCGTCGTGCAGCCGAGCTTAAAATCGTTGTGGTCGGTGGTAATGCTGGTAGTGCCGATGCACTGGAGCAGTTTATTGCAAATCTTGCAGCGGATACTCCACCAGTGGTTGTGTCTTGCAGTACTGTTGCGAATTTCGTGACAGCTTATATTTCTAAAGTTAAGGCGAAATCCAAAGTCACACCTGTTGTGGGTAAGGATGGGGATTTCCTTAGAATGGGTCACGTGTACTTTATTCCGGCTGAAAATCACGGAAAGATTGTTACGGGTCCCCAAGGTCCTGTCTTGAAACTTGAAAAAGGCGCACCCGTGGCGTCTCAGTTGCCTTCCAGTAACGTGCTTTTCCAATCAGCGGCGAACTCCTTTGGTAAAGGCGTGTTTGCGGTTCTGTTGGGTGGATTTGGAACAGATGGTGTGAATGGTCTTACTGAGGTGCAAAAACTTGGTGGCGCCAGCGTCGTACAGCATCCGGAAGAAGCTCAGTTCCCTTATGGCCCGCAAAAAGCCATTGAGCTTGGTGTGGCAGATGAGGTATTAAAAGCCGAGGCTTTGGCTGCGTATCTAATGCAATACCGCAATCAAAACTTATATTAGTCATACACTCTAAAATTAATTTCTACTGCGTTGCAGACCCCTCGACGTACTTTTAGTACGCCTTCGGGGACTGCGCCTTGTATAAATTTATTTTAGAGCGTATTTAGTTTTGGTGGAGGTCGCGGTGGAGATTTTGAATTTTGTGGCTGGTGAGTTTAAGGCTTCCGGAAATTCAAAGACTTTTTCTAAATACTCTCCCTTTGATGGTTCTGAATTGGCTTCCGTTGCTGATTCAGATGCTATGGATGTGATCCTTTCTTTGCAAAGTTCCAAGAGGGCTTTGGCGGCGTTTGAAACGTCTACTCCTGAATCCCGTGCAGAAATTTTGAATAAGCTTGCTGCTTACTTCGAACAAAACTCTACAGAGATTGCTTATCAAGAAGCCCTTCATCAGGGGCTCCCGCAAAAATTCGTTTTAAAAAACAGCGTTCAAGTTTCAATTTCTATTCTTCGCGAAACTGCGAGTGAGTTAGTGAAACCTTTGTTTGCCGGTAAGGTTGTTAAAGCTTCCGGTTTGATTGGAATCATCACTCCCTGGAGTTTGTCATTGCGTCTGGTGACGGAGCGTTTGGCGCCAGCCTTGGCTGCAGGTAATGCCGTTATCATCAAAGTATCTGAACAGTCTCCGATCACAGCTAAAATTTTGGGCGAGGCGTTTAAAACGATCGAACTTCCCCTGGGCTTGGTTCAAGTTTTAAATGGCGGAGCGGAGGTTTCGCAGATTATCGCGGGTCATCCTGGTATTCGAGCGATCACGGCGGCGGGTAAATCTGCGACGATGGAAGCGATTGCCAAGGCAGCTCTTCCGCAGATGAAAAAGCTGCAGCTTAGTGGTGGTGCTAAAAACGCAGCGATTGTTTTGAATGATTTTGATTTTAAGAATCGCATGGCCGAGATCATGACGCCGTTCCTATTGGGACAAGGTCAGATGTGTTGGAATATGACTCGTCTGTTTGTGGTGGATTCTTTTGCCAAGGAATTCAATGAGGAGCTTAAAAAGTTTTTGGCTGATTTGAAACCATTGACTTCTCCAGAGGGCGATTCCATCTGGACTCCGTTGATTTCAAAAGATCGCGCCGAAATTTTAAATCAAAAAACCCAATTCGGCGTTTCTGAACATGGAAAAGTTTTTGCGCAACCATTAGCGGAGAGTACCGGGAATTTCGTCAAGCCGACATTTATGGCAGATCTTCCGAATTGTTCCGTCATGCAACAAGATGAGTTGTTTGCTCCACTGTTCCTGGAAACTTCCGTTAAATACCAACATGAAGCGGTGAAGTGGACCAATACGGCATATCTGGGACATTCAGCAATTGTATGGGGTCCTGAAGAGAAGTTTGCTAAGGTCGCAGAAAAGTTAGATGTGGGACAAGTTTCTTTGAATAAATGGTTGGTCAGTGAGCCGATGACGGTGTTCGGTGTTAAGCAATCAAGCTTTGGAATCACCGATATGTCTTGGGCAGGTTCATTTTATTCGGACGTAAAAAAGTTGACGATGGCGCCATAACGTCAAAGATGTGACGAAATGGCATGTCGATTTGTTGACGCGAATTAGTTCAAAATGTGCGTTCTTGCACGAGTTTTGACATCACAGTGAGAGCAAAATGCTTCTTCAGTAATTTCGGAAACGTTGCGATCAGACACGTGTCGGAGTTCGAGGACGGTGCCGCAAAGTATGCAATTGTTTTGGGAAATTATAAACTCGCGGTGTTTAGGACTATCAGTTTTCTCGAAATAATTGATCTTTGATTCTTCCATTTTTGTCTCATCCTTGAGCTTTAGTCCTGCATCCATGCAGGAAGCAATAGTGTGCCAATGCAAGAAGCGTTCACAGACTTGGGTCGGGTCTCCGCGCTTGGGAGCCGCCTCGGCCAAGGCTGCAACTCCGCGACACACCATCCATGGTTCACCGTCGCCGGCTTCGCCCGTTCGCGCATCGTGCGCCGACGGAGGTCGCTGCGTTTCAGCCTTGGCCGAGGCGGCTCCCAATCACGGAGACCCTCCTTGCTGTTTTCGTTTTTTATCGACAACTGTTGCTTGGGAGAATTTGGGGAAGACGTTCGTGGAAAATAAAAAATGGCGCGAGGTCTTCGCGCCATTTTATTTTTTAGAGATTGAGATGGGGTAAGGGGATTAGAGGTAGCTTGTTTTTAGTTTTGATTCGGATTCGTAGCGTTCGAAGGCGAATGTTATTAGTTTGGTGATCAACTCTTTGTACGCTAGGCCGGTTGCTTCCCACATTTTTGGGTACATTGAGATTTTTGTGAAGCCGGGGATGGTGTTGATTTCGTTGATGTACAATTCTCCGTTTTGTTTTAGGAAGAAGTCTACTCTGGTTAAGCCGTCGCAGCCCATGGCTTGGTACGTCTTTTTGGCCATGTCTTGGAGGCGTTGCAAAGTCTCGCCTTGGATTTTTGCTGGGATTTCTAACAGGGCTCCGTTGTCGTCGATGTATTTGGCTTCGTAAGAGTAGAACTCATGCTGAGGGATTACTTCGCCTGGTAGGGAGGCTTCTGGGGCGTGGTTGTGACCCATCACTGAGCATTCTACTTCGCGGCCCTGGATGAATTCTTCTGCCAGAACTTTATAGTCGAATTGGAAGGCGTCTTGGAGTTTTACTTTGAAGTCTTCTGCGGATTTGATTTTGTGTACGCCTACAGAGGATCCCGCATTTGCTGGTTTGATAAAGAATGGTGTTCCCAAATTCTTGACGATTTCATCGTAACTATTATTTTTGTACGGAGTTAGCAGCATGTAGCGTGCATTTGGAATTTTTGCGTCAGCCAGGATGTGTTTCATCACGGCTTTATCCATTCCGGCTGCTGAAGACCAAACTCCGCATCCTACGAAAGGGATATTGACCATTTTAAAGATGCCTTGGATGGTTCCGTCTTCGCCCATTGTTCCGTGCATGATCGGGAATGCGCAGTCAACGGAGGTCTTCGTGGAATTTTTCAATGAATAAAGAACGGGTTTACCCAGGTCACAGATCATGGCCACAGGCTCTGCATTTGGTGGCAAAGCCTTGTCGTCGATTTTCGTTACTTGTGAAAACACTGACATGTCGGGAAAGCGGTACCACGTACCATCAGAGCTGATGCCGATAAGAATAGGACTGAATTTTTCTTTGTCCAAAGCGTCTGCTACGTTTTTAGCTGAGCGCAAGGAAACTTCATGCTCTGCTGATTTACCACCGAAAATAAGTGCGATTGTCTTTTTCATTTTAATTCCGTCCGTGAGTTAAAACATTCTAAATAAATTATTGAAGTGCTTTGTCATAGTAGATTTAACATGGCGCTGGGAGGAAGCTGTACTACGAATACAGCGACGACGAAGCAACGCAGGGAAATCTGCTAGGGCATAGCACTTAAGCCCACTCTACCAGTTCGTGGGCTAAGCCAAAGATGCCGGCGAAGACTTCATTTGGTTTTGCATCACCGTACATGTATGCCGGCGTTGTGACGACTTTCGTTTCGCGGTCCGAGATATAGTCGTCCACGGGGCATTCTTCGTGTTGGGCGCCGGTTTTTTGAATCTCTGCCGCTGTGGCAGCGTCATCACCGATAGTTAGGGTGACTTTTTTCTTGCCCAAAACTTTTGCCAAAAGAACCGGAGCGATACAACATGCGCCGATCGGTTTGCTGGCTTCGAAAAATTCCAGGATCACGCGTTTCACTTCTGGATTCACTTCGCAAGCCGCACCTTTTTCAGCCCAGTTACAAAGATTTTTTGCAGCACCGAAGCCTCCCGGAAATGCCAATCCGTCAAAATCTTTTGCGTGAAGTTCCGCCAATGATTTTACTTTGCTGCGAGCGATACGCGCAGATTCAACCAAAACATTGCGTTTCCCACCCGTCGGAGATTTTGAAATGTGGTCGACTTCGACCAGTTCGATGTCGGGCGCAAAACAAGTGATCTCGGCACCAGCTTGATTCAAAGCAATGAACAAGCTCACTGTTTCAGTGATTTCGGATCCATCTAAATAACCGCTACCAGAAAGTACGACTGCGATTTTTTTCATAAAAAAACCTCCGGGAGATTTCACTCTACCGGAGGTCCTAAGTGTTGGCAATGAAGTGGTGACTAGTTTTGGCTAGTGTTACGTTGAAAATTTTTAAGACGGTTGCACACCGTGACTAAAACTTTTGTGGTTGAATTCGGAATCTGTACAAGACCTCGCGAACAGTAATCTAATACACGAGGCAAGAAAGGCAGATCCGGAGTCATCGAAATAGTATATGTGACCTTTTGCTTTTCCGTTGTCGTTCCGGTTTTCAAAAGGATCGACCAATCGAATGTCACTTTTTTAACGTTCAGCTGACAGTTTGGAAGTCCACCGCAGTTTGATTGCTGTTTGATAAGGTCGGGAGCGGGACGAACTTCGCTCGTTTTAGTAAGATTCGCGCATTTGATTTCGCAAGAATCCACTTTCAACGTTTCCTTACAGTACTTCAGCAAATCATCAGTCATGACACAGGAGTTTGCGAGCATCAAAACTCTTTCAAATCCTAAAGTCATTTCATAGTCGTCACCTAAAGTTTTTACGTCACTCTTTTTAGCCAGAACCGATTTCGCAGTTGCTAAAGCAGCACTGTCGGTGGATTTCAGACTCTTTTTTGAAGCGGCTTGCACAGAATTTGAATCCGTTGCGTTGCTTTTCAAAACAGAACGATGATCTTCCCGAGTGGACTGCGAGGAATTCTCCCCCGAGATCACAGCGGTTTGATACAGAAAAGTGTAATCATATTGATCAGCGGTTTCAGTGACATTCGATATCGTGATGCCCTCTTGCAAAACCAAGCGGGGTTCCATTGTATCGATCTGCTGTTCAGTTTCTTGAAACAAGAAATCACCTTTTAGCATAGTCAGGGGACTGACTGAACCCCAGCCATCAACCAAAGAGCTACTGACTTCCTGAGCAGAAGCGGGAACCGCTTTATCATCAAGGTCTGGAGTTTTCATACAGGACAACGAGCCCGCGACCACTGCCACAGTTAAAACTTGCGGCAACAATCTGTGGAGATTTTTATTCATATAGAATCCCAACCCCAAACCCAAAGATTTAAAGGCATGATTTTTTCAAACTTAGCGACCGTCTCTTCTTTAAAGATTCCGATGGCGCGATAATCAACGGGACCGAACAACAGGCGAACCATGTCAGTTTCATGAGTGATCGTATAAAGATCCTGACCGATACCAAAAACGAACTGATCGCCTTGTTTTTCCAAAACGAAATCAGCCACACCCTCAGCGCGGAAAGCACGTTTGATTTTAGCTGAAAGCTGTTCAAAGTTGACGATTTTGATCATCCCTAAGAAACCGCTGTTTTTCGTTACGTGGCGTGTTTCCAGTTCGCGAATCAGATTTTGGGAATGCTTAGGGCAGATAATTGTAAACGGAGTTCCCTTTTTCGCACGAATAAAGCTCAACAGAGAAAGCAGTTTACTAGTTGAACCACCCCATTCGTGGATGTAGCCACCCAAATCAATCCCTTTGCCTTCAATAGCATAAGCAGCGAGCTGACCGTTTGGTTCCCAAGCTGTATAGATTTGAGTTTGTGGAATACTTAAAAACTTACGAGTTTCTTCGATGGAACGAACCGAGTTCACCGAGTGCTGTGAATACAGGCGGTAAATCGCATCCGGAGCAATTTTAGAATCAGTAGAATAAGATAAATTACTGATCGGCATCTGGAAGTTGTCTTCAATGACGAAGCTGATTTCGCTTCCTGCCAGCTCAAAGCCCATGCGGCGATAGAAATCGAACAGATCCGTCCAAAGAATCGCAATATCACATGATTGCTCCTGCGCAGATCTTAGGCAGTCTTTAATAACTGTTGTGCTAAGTCCCTGACCACGATGTTGATCATCCGTTACCACCGAGCCGATGGCTGCGACTTTATAGATCACATGGGGAGACTTAATAATAAGAGGTTTCAATACGGCGTGGGAAAGGACTCGTTCCTCGTCCGCTATAATACGCATATTGTGCAAGTTGTTAGGAGTAAACGCCGTCGGGTACTCGGCAGCAATAGACCAAGGAGCTTCAGAACGTAGTTTTTTATTCAAAAAATCCAAAACCTGGGGAAGCTCGGTTTCCCTTGGTGAGCGCGGTCCTTCCATGAACCCTCCTTTTGACAATCTCCTCTAGAATAGCGGGATTTGAGCCTGGACCCCAGTGATTCGACAAAAATGGGCCTGAAAATGCGACACAAGTCCGGAAGGTCAGTTTGACAGAAGGGGGTAAAGCCTTATATTTAAGGGCGTATTAGGAGAAGCTCATGGCTGATAAGGGTTCAAAATGGTCGGAAAATAAACCGGGTAAAGTATTCGTGGATCAATCTTGTATTGCCTGCGATGCCTGCGTTTTGACGGCTCCAAAGAACTTCTCCATGCACGAAGAAGACGGTCACGCCTTCGTTTCCAAGCAACCCGAAAGCCCTGAAGAAGCTGAATTGGTAAAAGAAGCCATCGAAGGCTGCCCAGTTGAAGCAATTGGCAACGACGGTGACGAGTAAAAAGAAAGCTCCTCTCGAGCAGACTATTTCCCTTTTAAAGCGCTATTATCCCGACGCTCACTGCGCTCTAAACCATCGCAATCCTTTTGAATTATTAGTCGCCACGGTTTTATCTGCACAATGTACGGATGAGCGCGTGAACATGGTGACCCCAGCGTTATTTGCGAAATATCCCACGCCACAAGCGATGTCGAAAGCTCCTTTGGGGAGTCTGGAAAGCTTGGTGCGCTCCACGGGTTTTTTTAAAAACAAAGCCAAGAATTTGAAATCCGCCGCAACTGACTTGGTGGAAAAATACGAAGGTGAAATTCCACAGGACCTTGAGGCTTTGGTCGGGCTTGCAGGAGTGGGTCGCAAAACGGCGAATGTTGTTTTGGGCAATGCTTTTGATATTCCCAGTGGCATCGTGGTGGATACACATGTCACGCGGTTGTCGAATCGCCTGGGGTGGGTGAAAACTGATAATCCCGTTCAGATCGAAAAGATTTTGTGCAAAGTGGTGCCAGAAGACGATTGGATTTTGTTATCGCATTTATTGATTTCACATGGTCGAGCTATCTGTAAGGCGAGAAAACCAGATTGCGCTCACTGCTTCCTTGAGACGACTTGCCCCAAGCGGGGAGTCTAGGCACAATGATCTCATGTTTGTTTCATTCTTTGAGAGCGTTAAATACGTAGGACATCTTTTGCCCATTTCTTTCCTAAGAATATTCCTGGGCTATTACTATTTAGAACAAGCTTTGCAAAAATATCGCGGCGATTTCTTAACTCGTCCACGCATTGCCGATCAAATTGCTGAGTGGTTGCCAACCAGTCATGCGCCGAATTGGTTTAAAATTTTTGCGAGTGCGCAGATGATTCCAAACTGGCAGACGGTGGCTTTCATCATCGTAGGCCTGGAATTTGCGATCGCGATTTCCTATATCATCGGCTATGTCGTTCGTCCCATTGCTATCATCGCAATGCTTTTGTGTGTGACGATGCTTTTCATCTCGGGACCGGGACACGAAGACTTTTACAAAACATTCCTGGCGATTCACCTGATCTTGGCGTGGGTGGGGGCAGGTCGTTGTCTGGGCCTTGATTATTATTTCTTCAAACGCCGCCGCGGTATCTGGTGGTAATGTCATGAAAAATTTTATCGTTTTTATCGCAGTCGTGTTTTTAGGTTTGTTCTTGGCACTTTTGAATCGCACCGACACAAACCCTTCCGCAGGGACCATGCCGACTTTACGTGTTTTTGGTTATTCTTCATTCACCGGGAAATTCGGCCCGGGGCCTTTGTTAAAGTCAGAGTTTGAAAAAACCTGCAATTGCAAACTGGAGTTTATCGAGGGCAGTGACTCTGGCATTTTACTTCAGCGTTTGAAAATTGAAGGCGAAAGCTTGGGAGCTGATCTGGTGATCGGCCTTGATCAGTTTGATATCTCTAAA
Organism: Bdellovibrio sp. HCB185ZH; assembly: GCF_047302455.1. Lineage (GTDB taxonomy): Bacteria > Bdellovibrionota > Bdellovibrionia > Bdellovibrionales > Bdellovibrionaceae > Bdellovibrio. The sequence continues at coordinate 1,929,123 of NZ_CP178624.1, read as the reverse complement.
GCGACCGCAGAACAACAATGGCGAAAAATGAATCTGGGTGATCTGAACGTCTATGACGTGGTGAAACCAGCTTTAGCGAATAAGTTTTTTGTTCCTTATGACTGGGGTGCTTTGACTTTTGTGATGCGCACCGGGGAGCTTAAGAAAACTCCGGTTAAAATCGATGATCTTTTGGATCCTGAATTGACCAAGAAAATTTCTTTGGAAGATCCCCGCACCAGTTCACCAGGAATGCAGTTCTTGTACTGGCTGGTAAAATCAAAAGGTGAGGAAGAGGCATTTCAATTTTTGCAAAAGCTGATGCCGCAAGTTCACAGCTTTTCTCCAACTTGGTCAGCGGCCTATGGGCTTTTTACCAATAAGCAGACGAAGCTTGCTTACTCTTATGTGACGTCGCCTTTGTATCATGAAATTGAAGAAAAAAAGAAAGACTATCAAGCGATCGTCTTTACCGAGCCCCTGCCAGTGCAGTTTGAATTCATGGGCATTCCTGAATTCTGTCGTCACTGCGAGCTGGCGGAAAAATTTGTGAACTTGATGCTTTCTCCGGCCGGCCAAAAGATCATCATGGAAAAGAACTATATGATGCCCGTGATGAAAGGCGTTCGTGATGGAACTCCATTCGCAACAATTCCAGAATATAAATCCGTACCGGGTTTTGAAATCATGCCGACTGCTGAAGTGGATCGTCTGCTAAAACGTTGGACGGAAGTACGCCGGGGCAATCTCAATTGAGTTTGCGTAAAATTCTTCGCCTAACTTTGGTGGTATTTTTGCTGTTTCCGTTTCTGTTTCTGCTGACGCAGTTCAGACCTCAGGAACTGCCGGATATGGCCGAACTTTGGTGGGCTTTTAAGAATACTTTCATTCAAGCTTTGCTGTCATCGGTGTGTTCGATGATCTTGGGCATCTGGGCATCATTTGGGATTCTGAATTTTCCAGCTGGGAAAAGTCGCCTGCGCCTGGCTTTAGAAGTGGCATGTCTGGTTCCCAATTTTCTCCCACCGTTATTCATTCTGCTTTCCATTTTAAATATTGTGGATCCCTTTCCAATGGGAGTTCTGGGAATCGCTCTGGTTCACACGGTGATGAATTTTGGCCTGGTCGCTGTTCTTTTTACCAGCATTGTTGAAAGTAAAGTCGGCGGAGTGGCGGAGCTTTCATACGTTGAAGGCGCCGGCCGCTGGCAGTTTATTTCTAAAGGCCTGCTGCCGATGCTAAAAAAAGACCTGTGGCTTTTGGGGCTTTTTATTTTCGTCGTTTGTTTCGGTAGCTTTTCAGTTCCATTGATTGTGGGTGGGGGCAAGGGCACGACAATTGAAGTTTTGATCTATGAAAAAATCCGTCTTTCCAGTGATTGGGGTGGTGCGGTTTTTTTAGCGGCATTGCAGTCTGTTTTTGTCTTTGCGTTATCTCTTATCGTCGCTCGGGGCAAAGGCAGCACCGCCACTCGTTATGCGAATTTAAGTATGCTTCGCACGCGTTCAGGTATTGCGATTATCGTGGCAGTTTCTTTGATGTATCTGACCGGATATGTTCAGGGTCTGATTGCAGGTTTTGGCATGGTGTCGACATTGTACGAATACCAATCAGCGTTGGCATGGAGTTTTGTTGGAAGCATCTTGATTGGCATGACAGTGGGAGCTTTGTGTTACGCCGGTCTGATGTTAATCGCCTTCTGCTGGCCCAAATCCTGGTTCGATAAATTCTTAAACGGATATGTAGCACCGAGTACCTCGCTGGCTTGTTTCTGCCTTCTGATTTTAAGTCCCAACGAAGGGATCTTTCCTTTTATTAAAATTCCTGTCGCCCTGGTGTTACTAAGCTTAAACGGCTTGTTTCGCATGGGGTGGGATAGTGAACTGCGCTCCTTGGATTCTCAAATAAATGTGGCCTATGCAATGGGGGCCTCCCCAATGCAAATTTTTAAAGAGATCATGTTTCCGCAAATTTCTGCCAAGGCCGGAGTGCTCGCTGGTATTGGCGCCGTGTGGGCCTGCGGAGATTTTGCAGTTTCGCGCATTCTTGCGCATCGAGATTTAAGCATAGCGATGATGACGGAAACTTTGATGTCGAGCTATCGCCTGAATCAAGCAACGGTCTTAAGTCTTTTGATTATTCTTGCAGGCATAATTTGTTTTGCTCTATGTGTGGGGGGGAGTCGTGTCCTTCGTCGAAAATTTACGCCGTGATTATGGCGACTTTAAAATTGATATTCCCCGTTGGGAGATTCTGGATCAGGGCGTAACAGTCCTTTCCGGTCCTTCTGGTTCGGGTAAGACTTCGGTATTCAGAATGCTTTTGGGGTTGGAAGATTGCCCTGGCATGAAGTGGACCTTTGGCGATCAGGATCTGGCAAAGTTAAAAACACCAGATCGTAAATTGGGCGTCGTATTTCAAACTCTGGATCTATTTCCTCATATGACGGCGCGGGAAAATATTTTATTCGCGGCCCGTGCCCGGGGTATTCCCGAAGAGCGAGTCCGAACCCGTCTGAAAGATCTAACACAAAGTTTGAAAATGGAATCATTCCTAGATCGCTCGGCCTCGATTATTTCAGGTGGAGAAAAACAACGCGTTGCTATTGCCAGAGCTTTAATGGGGGAGCCACGCTTGCTACTTTTGGACGAGCCCTTCTCGGCCCTGGATCAGGAGCTTCGGGAAGACAGCCGACGCCTGGTGAAAGCAGTAATTGAAGCGGAAAAAATTCCGACCTTACTGGTCACCCATGATCCCCGGGACATCGAAGTTCTGGCGAACAAGGTTTTCTATATCCGTAACGGATCTATTATTTCTGAAAGCTGATTATACTGATTAGATTGTATAGCGCTGAACCATTTCGAGCAGCGCTGTTTTCTTAACGGGCTTGGTTAAATGCTCCGTACAGCCCGCATCCAATGATTTTTGAATGTCTTCAGCCATAGCATTCGCGCTGACTGCGATAATTGGTACTGCTTTGTGATTATGGGTTTTTTCCCATTCGCGAATTTTCCGTGTTGCTACATATCCGTCCATTACGGGCATTTGAATATCCATCAGGATGATATCAAAGTTTCCGTGAGTGGCTTTTTCCACGGCAACGGCACCGTTTTCTGCCTGAACGATATCAAACGGGAATTTCTTTAAATACGTCAATAACAGGAAGCGGTTGTCTTCCGTATCATCGACGATCAAGATGCGCCCATTGCGACTGATGTTTTGAGCGATTTGCGGAATGCCTTTTGCTTCTTCAAACGGACGAGGTGCTTCCACCACAGAGTCTGTCGGAATGTAGGGAACTGTAAAGGAGAACGTACTTCCCTGATTTTCGCGGCTTTCAAACCAGATCTTACCACCCATCAACTCGACCAAGTTTTTTGAAATCGTGAGTCCCAGACCACTGCCACCGAATTTACGCGTGATCGAGCTGTCCGCTTGAACGAAGTTTTGGAAGAGCAGATGCTGTTTGTCGGTCGGGATGCCTGTGCCGGTGTCGCGAATTTGGAAAAGAACGTTCTTTTTCGTTTCGTCTTCGAAAGCGGCCGTCACGGCAATTTCACCCGATTGAGTAAACTTGATCGCATTACCAATGAGGTTAAACAGGATCTGACGTAAGCGAGTCGGATCCCCGATAATATGCGAGCGCTCGCCATCCAGATTCACGGTCAGATGGAAGTCGAGATTTTTCTCCGCCGCTTTTTGTTTTAGGATGTCACAAATATTCTTTGTCGTCGCAATCAGATCAAAAGCGATTTTTTCAATACGAACTTCGCGGGCTTCGATCTTAGAGATATCCAGAATATCATTGATCAAGGAAAGCAGATTCTCACCCGCATTCGCACACACTTGCACCAGTTGTGACTGTTCCGGTTTCAGATCGGATTCAGACAGAATATCCGTAATACCAATAATCGCATTCAGCGGAGTACGGATTTCATGGGACATACGCGCCAGGAATTCCGACTTCGCTTGGGAGGCCTTGACCGCTTGCTCTCGGGCTTGGATCAGGGCTTGCTCGCTTTGGATACGATCGGTGATGTCTGTTCCTACGAATACGAAAGTTAAATCCTTCGACGTTCTGTTTGGTAAGGCGGCCCAGTTCATCAGGATCGGAATGCGGTGACCATCAACGTTGGTGATTTCCGCCTGGATACTGTGACGAGTTTGCAAAAGCCATGTGTAGTTTTTGAATTCAGGTTGCGCGTGAATCAGGTTTTTTAAATCCACCTGAGAAACTTGATTCGGGGACAGTCCCAAAAGCTTCAATGCGTATTCATTCGCTTGGGAAATCATGTAAGAAGACTGGCGCCAGTCATCATGATGGATGACTTTTACGATAAACAGGAATGCTTTGATGGATTGAATAACGCTATCCAGGAATTCCTTTGATACCGTTGTGGTTTCCAAGCGGTCCGCAAGCTGATTGTACTTAGTGACCAGCATCCCGATTTCATCGCGGGATTGATAATTGATTTTTTGAGTCAGATTGCTGGTGCCGAGTTTTTCCAGACGATCCGTCAAGAGCTGAATCGGCTCCACCACTTTTCCGGTCGCTGCGAAAGTCGCAAAGAAGAACAGGATAAAGATCAAGACCGCCGCCGCACTGGAGGCGATTGCGATACGATCCAAAACTGCAAAAGCTTCGCTTTCGTCGATTTTAGTTTGAATGTACCAAAGCTCGCCGTTGGGAAGATAAATCTTACCGATAGAACGGATCACCTTCTGATTGCGGTAATCTGTTCCAAGCTCGCGAACTTCACTAAGGTTTTCAATTTTTTTGATGTCTTCGTCACCACGGTTGCTCGCTGGAGTATTTGTGGCAGGTTGGGCGCCTTCGATGTCTTCCGTGCGGAAGCGACCCGTGTTGCGCAAACTCCAGTCCTCGCCGTAAATCAGAGTTTCACCGGTTTGACCCATACCATGAGTGGCCCAGGCAAAATTGTCGCTGGTGATGCGATCGATTTCAGAAATCGAAATCTTGATGACGACGGCTCCCAGGAATTTGCCAGCGCGGATGATCGGGGACGCAACGTATCCCGTCGTGAATTTAACGCTGACGGGGTCTTTTTCGAAATCTAGGAAAAGAGTGGATCCCTCTTGTGCTTTTTGGGCCCAATTGAAAAGGTCTTTCAGTTTGGCCGTGCCTGGGGTTTCGTCAAAAACGGAAATTCCGTCATCAAAGTCTTTACGAGTGGTGTACAGCACTCGACCTTCGGGATCGATCAAGGCCATGTCGTAGATATTGAAATCTAGAACGTAGTTATCTAACAAGCGGCGGAATTCGGGAAAAGATTCCGCGTTGGAAGATTGCAAAAGGTTGTCAGTCAACTCGTGGGAAGAGATCAGGTTGATTGCCATCTGCAGGTCGCGGAAATAATTTTCAATGGCTGTGGTTTTTGCGATACGAATTTGGGTCAAGCGTTCGTAGGTGCTGTCAACGATGGTTGACTCCACGATTTTCAAACCGATCAAAGCAACGACAAAGGTGGCCAAAAACACCGAGACGAGATTAAAAAGGAAAATTCTTAAACGTAAAGTCACCTTAGTACCAGTAGTACAGAGTGAATGCATATCAATCAACGAGTAGTTATTTGTCTCTCTGAAAACAGGTCGTTTTTCTATGGTTCTTAGATTTTTGTAACGGGGATGACGCGTACCACTTTTGCCACGGCAGACAAAACGTTCTTGGTTGTAATTTGTCTTTTGTCTACGGAAGTGAAATTTTGGGCAAGTATGGTTATTACTAAATAATCATAGGGCGAGGAGGCACCGTGAAAATGAAAACCGCATGCAAATTACTAAGCACTATGGTGTTTATGCTTCACTTCTCAGCTTGTGCCCAAACGAAGGTCATGGAAGGCGACGGGGAATTGTTGTCACCGACGATTTACTTTAAACCCACTGTGCATTTCGATGCTGCTAAATGCACTCAAGAGCAGCTGAAGGATATGCTAACCCCTGATGGAAAAGTTTTAACGACAATCTGTTCCCAAGATTTTGACCGTTGCCTGATTGAGGGCTCCTGCTTTGTTGATAAAGCAGGCAGTGTCAGATCGTATAATTATCATTCGCGGGTCAAAGACATCCCGCGCTTTGTGGAAGTGGACCTGCGCAAATGCCCGTTCGGTTACGGAGTTAATTCCAGTTGTCTAGACCCGTACTACACTATCGCCGCGGATCTTTCGATTTACAAAGTCGGAGACGTGGTTTTTGTCCCTCGTCTGGTCGGCGCGCCGATGCCCGATGGCAGCACCCATGATGGATATGTGGTCATTCGTGACCGTGGCGCGCGAATTCTTGGGCAGGGAAGATTCGATTTCTTTACGGGCTTTTACAACCATGCGGACAAAGACAACATCATCGCTCGTTTAGGTTTTGGTGATCCGTATGCGCGCTTTGATTATCGCATGGCCACTCCGGAAGAGGCTCAAGCCACTCGGGAACGCCGGGGATATCCAGGTTTAAAAAACGTTGTTGTCATTCGCGCTCTCGAGACTATTTCAACTCTATCCCGTACGCAGGCTCCTGGAGAGGAAGCGGAGTAACCCGCTTTTCAGGTTTTGCGTAACATAAGCATTTGAGTTTTTTAGTTATTTACCAACCTTAGTCTAGGTGTTCCTGGACCTTTGTCGAAAAAATATTCTTAACCAATATCCAATAAAATCAGGCACTTTGCGTGGTCCCCAAAAAATTCCTGGACCTAGGTCTAAAGTTTCCTAGACCTTCGTCGATAAGTTATTCGTAACACGTTAGGGCTTCCGCGGACCTCTCCTCAAAAAAGATCTCCCGGACAAAGTCTCCTGCAAACATGGTCAGTCACCCATGCTGCGGGAGACCTGCTCCAACCAAAATATTTGTATTTAAAAATTTAAAGTTTTTTGAACGAAACAAACAATCGATCATAGTACGTTGTCGGGTTCAAAGGTGTTCTGCAGGTAAGTGGTGCGACCACAGTGCAATCTTTAATCCTCAAAAAACAGCGTCTTATGATCCAAACATATCCCGAGGAGGAATGTAATGGGCTTAAGAATTGCGACAAATACAGCGTCTATCGCTGCTCAGCGTGTATTGTCCACGCAACAAAAAAGAACTGAGCACTCTGCTCAAGCTCTTGCTTCAGGTTCCCGTATCGTAAATGCTGCTGACGACGCCGCTGGTCTGGCGATCTCAGAAAACTTCAAAGGACAATTAAAAGGTATCTCGGCGGCGAGAAACAACGCCAACAACGCGATTTCCTTTGCGCAAGTCGGTGAGGGTGGTCTCAACGAGATCTCCAATATCTTGATCCGTCTGCGTGAGTTGGGTGTTCAAGCTGCGTCTGACACTATTGGTGAGACAGAGCGTGGATTCCTAAATAAAGAGACCCAACAACTTCTCCAAGAGGCCGACCGTATTGCCAAAACGACAACGTTTGGTAATCGAAAACTTCTCGACGGATCTGGCGGTGAGCTGGAATTCCAAGTCGGTGCCAATGCCGGTGAAGATAATATGATTAAAGTAACCTTCGATGCCGACGCTTCCGCAAGTAATTTGGGAATCGATGGTATCGACATGGAAGACAAAGGCGGAGCTCGAGCTTCATTGGAAGACATCGACAAAGCCCTCGTCAAAGTCAGTGAAATGCGTGCCGGATTTGGTGCGACCCAATCCCGCTTGCAGTCCACGGTAAGTAACTTAGATATTTCATTCGAAAATCTTTCTGCCGCGAACTCTCGTATCCGTGATACCGACATCGCGAAAGAAACAGCCGAAATGGCTTCTGCCAATATCCTGCAAAACACTGCAGTGTCAGTATTGTCGCAAGCCAACCAGCTACCAAACGTAGCGATGAAACTAGTCGGCTAATAGAAAGTAGTACCTCGTTTATATAAATTAAAAAGTTCCTTCAAGTTGCGAGGGGGACTCCGGGATAAATCTCCCTCTGGAGTAGTCGCCCACAAAAACTACTTCATTTCAGCCCACCCCGAGGATCGACTGGTCCTCGGGGATTTTTTGTTGGTGGGTTGGTCATTGCCAAGCACGACGGGCGAATGAAAAAGGCCCGATTGCTGCGTTGTCGGCGACGTGCTTGCTCTCCGGCGTAACTGGAGTACGCCTACGTGGCAGCGAGAACCCTCCGCCTTGCACTCGAACACTTTTGATTCGCCTTCTCTAGCTTCCCAACATCTTCTGGCTTACGCCTTCGTCGCTCGCTTTCTTATTGTTGGTTGCTTATTTTGATGCTTTCGCTTCACTCTCATTCTTTCAATAGTTCATTTCCTCAATCTTTCAATCTTTCAATCCTTCAATCGTTCAATCATCCTCTTGCTGTGCATGTGGTGGTTCGTCAGTCGGTCATTCAGTCCGTCAGTCCGTCCGTCAGTCCGTCAGTCAGTCAGTCGGTCAGTCGGTCGGTCAGTCGGTCGGTCAGTCAGTCAGTCGGTCAGTCGGTCAGTCGGTCAGTTGGTTTGTTGGTTTGTTGGTTTGTTGGTTTGTTGGTTTGTTGGTTTGTTGGTTTGTTGGTTTGTTGGTTTGTTGGTTTGTTGGTTTGTTGGTTTGTTGGTTTGTTGGTTTGTTGGTTTGTTGGTTTGTTGGTTTGTTGGTTTGTTGGTTTGTTGGTTTGTTGGTTTGTTGGTTTGTTGGTTTGTTGGTTTGTTGGTTTGTTGGTTTGTTGGTTTGTTGGTTTGTTGGTTTGTTGGTTTGTTGGTTTGTTGGTTTGTTGGTTTGTTGGTTGGTTGGTTGGTGGTTGGTGGTTGGTGGTTTGTTGGTTTGTTGGTTTGTTGGTTTGTTGGTTGGTGGTTCCGTAACTTATTTAGTCAGTAGGACTCTTATTTCTTTTTTTTACTCCCAACGAGAGGGGTATCGGTCATCGATGCTTTTTTCAGAGTGTCCAGAGTTCTATTAGTTGTTCTTCACTGAGTCCTCTTAGGCGGGTTTTTGAGTAAGGACGGCCATTGGCTTCGAGTTCGTTTAGTTGGATGTAGTCGCGTACGATTTGGTAGGGTTTGAAGCCTTTCATTATTCTGGTGAAGGGACGGTACTTCCAGATCTTCTCTTTTTTGCCTTCGTTCCTGCTTTCGGGGGTATCGGTCATGTTTTGGGCGAACTGCCCGGGCACTACTCGAAGAAAGCTTTGGAGTTTGGAACGACGGGTTCCGCGGATTAATAGATGGACGTGGTCGTTTTGAATGGAGACCTGTTCGATCTTGATAAAGAATTTTAGGGAGTATCTGCTAATGAGGGCAGTCATCAGTTTGAATGCATAGCGATTGCGTAGGCCGCCGCGAACTGATGATTTATTGATCTTTAATACCAGATGAATTGGGTCTTTGGTGGAGAGAGGACGTGACCCTCTTCCTTTCGATGACTTTCTTAATGTGCCTCCGTGACAGAAGCGATGTTGCCAAGGAACTTTTAGTGAAAGAAAAGATTGTTGTTTTATCATGACCGATACCCCCGAGGATGATGTGGGTAAGATGCAATTGTTGGGGGAGATTCAGATGTGCTGTCTTATCTTTAAATCCTTGAGTGGGTCCGAGGGACGGAAGTCTGCGAACATTTAATTTTTTGATGTTGCCTTATGGTTTAACCTGTCACCGTTTATTCAGTCCGTAATTTTCTGGAGTGACCGATACCCTCGCTCATCAATCAATCAACCAATCAGTCAGTCAGTCAGTCAGTCAGTCAGTTAGTTAGTTAGTTAGTTAGTTAGTTAGTTAGTTAGTTAGTTAGCCGGTCAGTCACTCGTTCGATTAATCACACTCGAATCAGTCCACGTACGTGCGATACTCCGATTCATTCGCGCTAACTCTTACACGGGCACACTATGCTCTTCTCGTACATACGTTTCCCTTCTTCACAAACTTACATCAATTCCATTCGAGAAACGTTTCCCTCTTCATTTGCAAAAAAATGTCTTTTCATTCTGCAGATCTTACGTCTTGAAGTTACTTCACTGCGGAAACGCTCCAGCTGAAGTACTTCAAGCGAGTATATCTATATGTCTTGGGATCACTTCCCGCATCCAAGGTCTGTCAGACGTTTGTGGCGTCGGGGTTTTTCCTGGACCTTGGTATGGAAAAAACCAAGCAAAAGGCCCAGATTTCAAGCCAAAGGTCTAGTTGAAGCTAGATGATGGTCTAGTTTTGCAGGACGCGACTAAAGCCTTCACAGACCTCGCCGAAAGGTATGTCAGAAGCAACGACGATACCGAAGTCGAAAGTACTTGAGAGCTTCGAAGGGTGTGACTGCCTGACGAAAACTCGATTGCAGGGTACCGAGACCAACGTAGAGTCCCGACGTGTTAAACCGGCCAGCCTAAGTAGGTATAAGGCAGCCAAAATTTATGGGGGTCCCAAATGGGAATGAGAATTTCAACTAATATCGCAGCGGTAAATGCACAAAGAACTCTACAAGGTTCTCAACGTGTTATCGGTAAATCCATGGAGCAATTGTCTTCTGGATCGCGCATCAACAAAGCTGCAGACGATGCTGCCGGCTTGGCAATCTCTGAAGGTATGAAGTCGCAAATCAGATCTTACAGCCAAGCACAACGAAATGCGAATGATGGTATCTCAATGGTGCAAACTGCTGAGGGTGGTTTGTCTGAAGTATCAAATATCTTAACTCGTATGCGTGAGTTGGGTATCCAGGCTTCTTCTGATACTATCGGTGATACAGAGCGTGGCTTCCTTGATAAAGAGGTTCAACAATTGAAAGCTGAGTCTCAACGTATCACTCAATCTACTAAATTTGGTACTACTAAACTACTTGATGGTTCTGGCGACAAGTATGACTTCCAAGTAGGTATCGGTAATGATGACTTTGCGGACCGTATCTCCTTCAATGCAGGTGAGACAGACGCAACGACAGCTTCACTAGGTATTGACGGTTTCGATTTCAGCTCTAAAGCTGGTGCTCAAGAAGCTCTTGAGAAAATCGACAGCGCTCAAACTAAAGTGAATGGTTTCCGCGCAAATCTTGGTGCCCTTCAAAATCGTCTGACATCGACTGTCGACAACTTGGGTGTGCAACATGAGAACATCTCTGCAGCGAACTCTCGTATCCGTGATACAGATATCGCTTCAGCGACTGCTGACCAAGCAAAAAACCAAGTGTTGTTACAAGCTAACACTAGCGTTCTTGCTCAGGCTAACCAAATGCCAGGCGCAGCTTTGAAACTTATTGGCTAATTATTGAAAGTTTGACCTGGGAGAGCGCCTCCGTGCTCTCCCGGTACCAACCTACCCAGGGAAAACTTTTAATAACTTTCCCTGGGGTACTTAGAGAGGGGACTTGGGAAGAGCCTAAAGTCCAGCTGTTTAAGTTTAGTCAAAAAATGCCGATAAGAACCTCATGAATATCAAAGGATTGATTCCCAACATTCAGCCGAGCGATGTGAAGTCGATAGACCGAACAGGCCGGGCGATTCAATCCGACAGTGCCCACGATCGAGACGCCAACGGGCAAGAATCCTATCAACAGCAACAACAAGAACAGAAACCGCCGATGTCAGAGGAGCAACTTGAAGCTTCAATGGAACATCTGCGTAAACTTCCTGCATTCAAGGAACACCGATGGACGGTGGAACTTGAAGATATTGGCGGGCAGAATTTCGTTATGGTCAGAGACAACCTTGGTACTTTGATTCGTCGTATTCCCGAAGCAGAATTGTGGACCTTACCGAGTGATGATTCTCCTCGTGGCCAACTCTTGAAACGATCCGCATAACTGGACAGCAAAGCCATCGACTTTGCGATCTCTTCATAATTTTAAATCCGAATAGCATTTGATTCCCAGCTTCTGGTCTAGCTCCAGAGGGGGATGTCAAAATTTATCCCGCTTATATTGCAACAGAGCCTGAAATCCTCTCCCACTAGGCCTTTCGACGGACATTTAATTGACTCACGTTCATTGTATGAATTTGAGACGATTGTTTCATGGCAGGAATACGAATTACAGGCATGGCCTCTGGGCTACCACCAAATATCGTCGAACAGCTGATGGAAGCTGAGCGTATTCCTGTGAAGCAGATGGAAACTAAGAAAACCGAGAAGGATGAGAAGCTAAAGCTTGTCAAAGATCTCGAGAGTAAGGTTTTGGATATTAACAAAAACCTTTCCGATCTGACGAATGTGCGCGGATTTGTGGATAAGAAATTTGCTTCAAGTGACACGTCTGTCGTGGATGGTCAGCTTGATGCCAATTCCGCAGTGCCGGGGGAATATTCATTGGAAGTTACGCAGCTTGCAGAAAAGCCAGCCGCTATCTCCAACGGTTTTCCTGACAAAAACGAAACGCAAATTGGAACGGGCTATATCAAGTTTGAAACACCCGAAGGTACGAAAGAAGTTTACATCACAGGGAAGAATTCAACTCTGGAAGGTGTGGCGGGTCAGATTAACAATGCTGACGTTGGTTTAAAGGCACAGGTTCTTGAAGATCGTAAAGATAAAGAGAACCCGTTCAAACTTTTGATTTCTGGAATGGCAACTGGTGATGACAATCAGGTGACCTTTCCAAAAATCTATCTCTTGGATGGCGATCAGGACATGTACTTTGATCAGTCTCGTCCTTCCAAGAATGCGAAGGTGAAAGTTGACGGTTTTGAGATCGAGTTACCGGATAACAAAGCAAAAGATTTGATTCCAGGCGTGGTTCTGGATCTGAAGTCGGCTGCTCCAGGTAAGACGATCCATATGAGTGTGAAAGAGAATTTGGAAGCCATCAGCGGTAAGGTGAAGAACTTCGTTGATGCCTACAATGCAGCTTTAGGATTTATCCAAAAGCAGCATCAGCTTCAAGGCGGGGAAAAGGGTGGAAATCCCAAACTTGGACCGTTGGGCGGTGATGGACTTTTAAGAACGATTGAAAGTTCTTTGCGTAGTGCGATCTTGAATCCGGTGCGAGGAGTGGAATCACCTATTCGCCAGATCAACGAGATGGGCATCACGTTTAACCGAAACGGTATGCTGGAATTGAGTCAGGATAAATTCAATAAAGTATTGAATTCAAATCCTGTGGGAGTTGCCGCATTTTTCCGTGGTGATGGTTTTAAGACAGGTTTCGCCAATGTGATTAAGCAGACCGTTCAAAGTTTAACGAACGGGGAATACGGTGGCTTGGCCAACCGTAAAAGAGGTCTTGAGTCGCAGATCAAACAAATTGATCAGCGTATCGATACCAAAGAAAGACAGCTGGAGAAAAAGGAAGATGGACTTCGTCAGAAGTTCGCCAACCTGGAAACCAAGATGTCGGAGATGCAGGCCCAGCAGGCGAAGTTCGCAGCGATGGCCCGCCAGGGTGGATAGTTTAGTTTATTAAGTTAGGTAACGTTGAACGGTCAGGAACTAAAGAGGAAACGATGAACAAGAACGCGTATCAGAAATACAAACAGACCTCAGTGCAAAGTGCCAGCAAGGAAAAAATCCTTTTGATGCTTTATGAAGGTGCTATCAAGTTTACTAAACTTGCTGTTAAAGCCATTGAAGAAAAAAAGATCGCGGATCGTGGGCAGAATATCGGCAGAGCCTTCGATATCATCATGGAATTGAACAACACTCTTGATCATAAAGTTGGCGGCGACGTGGCAAACCAGCTGGAACAACTTTATATGTTCATGATGGAACAATACACCAAAGCAAACATCAGCGGAGACGCAGCACCACTTCATGCAAACTTGAAGTTGCTGAATACTTTGTATGATGGCTGGGTGCAAGCGGTAGAAAAACTAAAAAAAGAATCAGACGACGGAAAGAAAGCGGGTTAATACCATGGAGGGTAACGTGACCAGAATCATCAGCCTGTTGAACGAAAAAAATCATTACCTCGAAAAGTTCTATTCATTGAACGAGGTGGAGCTTGCGAACTTCGCGCAAGGTTTGTTCGACAACTTGCAGAGCTTTTATCAAACGCGTGAGAAAATTCTGGATGTTCTTAAGTATGTAGACTCGCAAATTGACAGAGCTCAGAGCGAAATGAGCGCAGATACTGTTATGGCACAGACGGATCGCCAGCAGATCAAAGAAGCTTTGACGATTAAAGATGAATACGTCGCCCGTATCATTGAACAAGACATCCAGGTTTTGGCTTGCATCGAGATGGCAAAAAATTCCATCATCCGCGAGTTGCAGGATGTTCGTCGCAACCGTAAAGCAATTGGTGGCTATAAATCCAAGATCTTCACCCAGCGTTTGGATGAAGAAGCCTAGACCCGGCAATTTTTTCCCGACAAAAAGCTGACGGCAAGTACGGTCTGGGAGTCAAACTCCTGAGCTGAACTTGCCTCAACTTGAAATAACCGCATCTTTAGCCTTGGCATCTGTGTTGCTCTTCTGTTTCTTCGGAGGAGATCCATGCAGATGTTGGCAAATCAGTTCGTTCAAAAGTCCAGTGAAAACACCGAAGTGAATACTTCAGTTGAGAACTTTCAGGAAAGTTCCGGAAGAGTCTATTTCGATTCTGTACAAGCACTCGCTGACTTTGAATCAGAAACCACAAATAACAAACCACAAACGAATACCGACCCTCGTGTTTCCAAGTATCTGCAAAATGCAGACGTACTTAGCAAACATGGTGAGTACAACCTGGCTCTGAATCTGTTGCGCCAAGCGTGTAACATTGATTCAAAAAATTCTGCGACATTGAGCATGTTGTCCCGTTGCCTGGAAAAAATCGGTAAGCATGATGAAGCCTTGGTGGCTTTGAATGCGTGGAACAAAGTGGACTATGGCTTTGAAAGCCTGGCTTGGTTGGCTCACGCTCTTTACAGAATGGGTCGTGATGAACAAGCTTTGGAAAAATACTTTGAAGCTTTGTCCGTATTGACGGAAGAAGACGATCAGCTTTTCGAAGTTTATAAAAATATGGGTAATATCTACGTTCGTCAGGGTGACTTTGACGGCGCAGAGGAATACTACAACAAAGCTTATACTATTAATACCACATCAGATGTGTTGTTAGTGAACTTTGGTACTTTAGAAGTTCAACGCGGGGATTTTGATAAATCGCTGTACTGCTTCCGTAAAGCCGTTGAAATCAATCCTCAAAATGACAAAGCGTGGGTGGGCTTGGCGATGGTTCATCACCAGTTCGGTGATACGGAACTTGCTTGGGCAAATATTGACGCCGCTTTGGATATCAACAAGAAAAATCGCACGGCGGTTCACTTGGCTGCTAACTGGGGATTGCGCGATCGCCAGTTACAAAAAGCGATCGAGGCTTTAGAAGAATACTTGGCCCATGTCGAGCAAGACGAAGACATGTCTTTGGTTTTAATCAACTTGTTCTGTACCGCAAGCCAAATGGATCAAGCATTGCTTGAGATCGAGCGTGTTCTTTTGTGGAACCCAGATCACCGTGAAGTCAGAAATCTTAAAAAGAAAATCACACCCTCAGTAAAGGCAGCATAAAATGTCCATGATTACTTTCTCTGAAAACCATGAGTCGTCTCTTATTTCTTTTGAGGCAGGTACACCGCTTGCCAACATCACGCAGCCTCGCGAGGAAGCTTTGAAATGGACTTATTCTTTGGGTCCAATTCCTTCTTCTCATGTTGTGGTTATTGGTTTGGGTTCAGGCTTTCATATCGAAGCATTGGCAGACTTGGATCAGGACATTCAAATCACTGTGGTTGATTCCCGTGATTCTTTGATTCCAGTTTTCAGATCTCAATTTCCCGAGCTGGCAGACCGCGTGCAAATCGTGATCGCAGATAATGTTCAGGATTTGATGAAAAACGATATTTATGCGGACGTGGTGGCGACTCGTGCTTACGTTGTATCTTTCAGAGAAGCTTGGGGCGAGCAGATGGATCTGTTCTCTGAGTTTTTTGGTCACTTGACGGGTCGTTCGGTTGAGGCCGTGAAATACCACCTGCAAGATTTGCAAATGAATATGAAGTCTTTGTACTTCCAAAACACAACTCTGCTTTCGATCAAGGACATCTTGCCGGTAGTAGAGGGTTCCCAGGTAGCAGAGGAAAAGAAGCAGATCTTCCGTATGCTGGGAGAATTGGTAAAATAGAATGAAGATACTGGTCGTCTCGCTTTTACGCTTGGGAGATATTATTCAACAGCAACCTTTGTTAAAGGCTCTGCGTGAAAAGAATCCTCAAGCGCAAATCCATTTGTTAATCAATCGTCAGTTCTCTCATGTTGAAGGATTGCTGACGGGTTTGGTTGATAAGTATCACTATTTTGACCGGGACCTTTTGCAACGGGGCTTGGGCGAGGCGTCTTTCAATATCTTGTGGTCCCATCAACAAATTGAACAGTTGGTGCAGACCTTAAACAGAGAAAACTATCAGCAGGTTTTAAATTTTACCCATAATAAGCTCAGCGCTTATTTGTTGGGAGCCTTGCAAGTACCGATGAAAAAAGGCCTTCATCATTCTGAAGGCAAATTCCAAGGATTGGAAAATCCTTGGCTTCGTTATTTCAATGATCGCTTTTCTGGGATCCAGGCATCGCTATTCCACTATGTGGAGCTTTTGGGAAAATCTTTTGATCTTCCGGTGCAAAAGGCGGCGGCGATGCCAGCGACGAAATCAAAACTTGTTCTGTTTCAGTGTCTGACAAGTGATACGAAAAAGAACTGGGGCTTGAACAACTTTAAAAAACTTAAAGAGACCATCGAATCTTCACTGGTAGACTATAAAGTGAAGGTTCTTTGTGCTCCCTTTGAAAAAGAATCTCTGAAATCACATTTTTCCGATGTGGACCTGATTGCTTGCGATTTACTGGGTGCCCAGGAATTGTTGAAACAGTCCTGTCTTTTGGTTACCGGGGATACCAGCATCAAACACTTGGCCGCGCAATTGGGTGTGCCAACTGTTGAAATGGTTTTGGGTAGCAGCGATTGGACAAAAACGGCAGCTTACTCCCTGATGACGGAAATTATTAATGCACGGGTGCCTTGTGCTCCGTGCTCGCATTCTCAAGCTTGTTCTCAAAAAGCGCAAATTTGTGCGGAACAGATCACGGTGGATCAGGTATTTGCCGCGATTTGGGATAAACTGAGTAAAAGGGCTTCCGTTTCAACAGTGTCGATCCGCGATGTCGAAAGAACGGCTTGGTCTTTACAACTTGATGGCGGTTCCCAATCACATGTTCTGAGTTACGCGAGCACAGCTTTGCAGTTCTCAGAATCATTCTCCAAAGAAAATCTTCGTCAAGTGCTGGCGGAGGCTCGTCAGTTGCAAACTGAGTATGACAATTGGTTGCATGCTTTGGAATCGTCATTTCCAACACGCAAAGAGATCGCCACTAAAACTCAATTAAAAAGTCAGGATATTGGCGAATTCATTCTGACAGCTCAAGAAATTATTAAATCAAAAAAAGATGCGGCTGGGTATTTCCAGTCCATCGTTGAAAATCTGATGACTCGCTTTTCCAGCACGTTGCAATTTCACGAGAAAATGCAGGCAGCTCTTGCGGAAGTTCGCGAACTTTTGCAGTCGCGAGGTCAGTTCATTCACTCTTTAGAAATAGTTCTCAAGGAAGGGGCCTATTATGCAGCAGGAATTGGACAATTATCTATCGATGGCTTTGAAGAGGCTGGAAGAAGCTTACAAAGAGGTCGTGAAGACGCAGCCATATAATCAAGAAGCAGAAACTATCAAACTTGTTGCAGAACTAGCGAAGGAACAGATTAAAGATGAAAATTCTCATTCAGCAACTCGCTAGATTAGGTGATATCTATATGTCTTGGCCAGCGGTGCGCGCGGTTCGCCGCCTGTATCCTGATGCCGAGATTCATTTTTTAACTCGTCCACGCTTTGAAGGTGCGGTTGAGGGTTTAACAGCGATCGATAAACATCTGACGCTGCCAAGTGGTCAAATTCTAACGCCTCTGGTGAATGAAAATGCAAACTTGGAAGAATCTTTGAATCGCATGGAAGAATTCGTCGAAACTGTGCGTGCTGAAAACTATGATCAGATCATCAATCTGACGTTTTCCCCATTTTCGAGCTATTTAACTCATGCCCTTACAATGCCGCACACTTCGGTATTGGGTTATACGCGTTTCAAAGATGGCTTTTTCTGTGCCGCAGATGAAGTCAGTGCTTATTTCTATGCCCAGGTTGGTATCAATAAACCGAATCGCGTGCATGTCGCTGATATCTTCGCATCCATGATCGGTACCGAATACATTGAGCAAGATTGGGCCGCTCCAGAGTTGCCTGAATTGAGTTTCGAACTTCCTCAGTTGTATTTAACTGTGCATGTTGGTGCGAGTGAAAAACATAAAGCCCTGACGGCGGATGCCTGGGGACGAGCGCTTGATTATTTTGATCGTCGCTATCCCGGAATGCCGATTGTATTGATTGGTGCTCCGAATGAAGCCGAGATCGCGAATGAAATCATTGCAGCGGCTCCAAACGTGACGATCATCAATTTGGTTGGCAAAACACGCATGAATGAATTGTTCACGGTCTTGAAACGTTCGGAACTGCTGATCGGTTGCGACAGTGCACCGATTCATATAGCTTCGTTGACTGATACACCGACTTTGAACATCAGTATTGGAAACGTAAATTTCTGGGAAACGGGTCCGAAGGCGACTTTGGGTCTTATTTACCGCATCGAAGAAGGTCAGGAAGTTGTTCCTGAGCGTATCGGGGAAATCGTCGCCCAGCTTTTGGAAGGTCATGCAGATCCAGAGTTGATCATGCGCACAAGTGGGCTTTCCAGTTACTCTAAAGTTGAATCCGCAGAGAAAGAGTTCGCTTGGAATTTGGTTCAAGCTTTATACCTAGGCGGTCAGTTCCCAGTCGCAGAACGTATTGAAATCATTGAAGGCGCGATGAAATTGGATGAAATCAATGATTTTATGATGAGCCAGTTTGCCTTGATCCATGAAAAAGGTGTGGAGGCGGTAGCTCCATTTATTGACGGCGGCGAAGACGTGATAAAATCGATTAGCCGGATTGTACCTGAGTTGCGTCCTATGATTGACTGGTACCATGCGGAGAAAATCCGCGTCGCTCCAGGCACGCAAGAGGAGATCGTAGCGGCAACTTTGAGTGTTCATGAGCGTTTTAAACGCCATCTTCGTGTTTATGTTCCTCGTGATGAAAAAATCACGACAGTGGAGGCCAAAGATGGAACGCTATAAAGTAACGGGCGAAGAGCTCCGCAACTTCTATCAAGCAGAAACAAATCTTTCCAAAGTTTTCGAAGACATTGAAAATGACCTTCGCGATACCAATGCCGTCGTGTGCAGATTTATCGTTAATGGCATGGAAATCAAAGAGTCGGACGAAAAACGTTTTGGTTCGGTTTCCCTCAATGACGTGGAAACGCTTGAGTACATGACCGAAAACAGCAACGACCTGGTTCTTGATGTTTTACGTGCATGGATTGATTCCCTTCCCGAGCTTATGGGTAAAACCGAAAACCTTTCCAAGCGCATGCGTGCTCAGGGTTTGAGTGGTTTGCTAAAACCAATTCATGACCTGGTATCAAATTGTGAATATTTGATCGATAGCGTGATGTCTTTGAAAGTGTTGGTGGGGGACCGTTACCTCGTGGCAAGTCCAGTTAACTGGGCTGTCGCAGAAGAGCAAAGTAAAAAGACCGTTACCGAAGCACTTGGTGCGATGGAAAATAAGGATTTTGTTCTTTTAGCGGATGTCCTGGAGTATGATTTAAACAATGTACTGCAAATGTGGAAAGAACACTTGCAGTACTTGGAGAAGGCGCTCAATGGGGACATCAACGGATCAAATTTCAAATCCGAACAAGATAGATCCAATCCTGTGGGTTGGAAACGTATCGCCAATTAGGCTGCCGCAATTCTTTCCGTTTCAAAAACGGGAAGTCGAGATCGTCTTACGGGCTTCTTTTCAGGAAGCCCGTTCGCTTTTGCAAAATCAGAAATTTTCCTCGATCTTAGTCCAGGATGAAGGGGGACCCGAAGCGTTTGAACTCCTGGTTCAGGCTCGGCACCTCCAACCCATGGCTCCTCGTTTCTATATTTCCAATGAACTCAATGAGGAAAAGGTTCGTCTGGGAATCAATCAGGCCCAAGTCTACAGATTTATCCGCTGGCCTTTGGCGGAAAGAGAAATCTGGCAACAGCTTGAAGACGCCCTGGAAAAACACTCCACCTATCTCTCGCGATCTCTTTTGTTGCGAGAATCCTCGTCGCAAAATAAAGAGTTGGAAGCCCTGACACATTCCTTGGAAGGCTTGGTTGACGAGCGCACTCAATTTATCGAAATGTCCCATAAAGAGGAAAGCGATAAGTTAAATCGCGAACGCAATCTTGTCCGTTTGATTAAAGACCTCGCGAATCAAAATTCTTTTGAAGACGTCTTAGGAATTATTCGTAAAGAGCTTCGCAAATTTCATAAAATCGGTGATCCGATTCTTGTCTATCGCACCGACAACGCAAAGACGCATTTTATCAGTTTTCAATTAGGAACGATGACTCAATCCGAGTCCTCGACTCATTTTGAATTTCCAAAAAATGCGCAGGTGCCTTCCGCAGATTTGATTCGCCACCTGGCAAATCATTTTGGTCGTCCCTTTGCAAAAACCTACGTCGTTCCACTGGAGCTGCGTTTGACCAATCATCTGATGGGTGGAAACGGCGAGGCGATTCTCTGTGTTGAAAACTCTTTGAACGATAAAGAGATGCCGCCGTTTGTGGAATTCATGACAGATCGGATGCGCCCATTAGGGATGACATTGGATCGTGTTTTATTGGACAGTCAGCTTTCGGCCTTTTCGTATCGTTGGGAAAAAACTTTCGACGGGATGAGAGATCCTATTGCCATCATGGATATGGATCACAGTGTGATTCGTGCCAATAAAAAATTCGCCGACAGATTTCCTGATAAGCGCCAGGCCATCGAAGGTTCTCCGGCAGCTCAGGCGTTGGCTGATGGACAATCACATGTGGGACAGATTCAAGTGGATACGCGGATCTATCAGGTTCATAGCTATCCGGTGGTTCTAGATAACGGTGGCAAAGCCACAAATGTTGTAAATCAATATGTCGACATCACCCAGTCCCGCGAACTTTATTTGCGCATGTTGCAGAATGAAAAAATGGGAGCCATCGGGATGCTGGCGGGTAACATTGCTCACGAGCTGAATAATCCCCTGACAGGCTTGCGGTCATTGACTCAGGTTTTGTTGCAAGAAGCTGATAAGAAAACGAATCTGTATTCTGACTTGGTCGAAATCGAAAAAGCAGCGGCGCGTTCGCAGCGTATTATTAAAAATCTTTTGGATTTTTCAAAAGGCGAGGATCAACCCGCAGAGGATATTTCAATCGACGAAATCGTCGAAAGAACCCTGCCCATGTTGAAATCCGCGCTGCGCACCCATCGCCTGGAAGTCACCCTGCAAACTGTGGATAAAACTGTGCACGTTGAGCCACACTTGATTCAACAGGTAGTTTTCAATCTGGTTAATAATGCGTGTCAGGCGATGAAGGATCCGGGACGTCTTAAAATCAATTCCTATCACTCTGGAAATCAGGTCGTATTGGAAATTGAGGACACGGGGCCAGGGGTGGCAGAGGATATTCAGAAGCGCATTTTTGAACCGTTCTTCACGACAAAAAAAGAAGGACATGGAACCGGTCTTGGGTTAAGTATGTCTAAGTCGGTCATCGAGAAATTTGGAGGCAGTATCACGTTAAATTCCGTGCAGCCGAATGGCGCACGTTTTGTGATTACTTTGCCGTGTAAGTAAGGATTTTGTTTGTGAAGGTACTGATTGTTGATGATGAAGCTTTAGTCCGCCGTTCGTTGTCCCGCGCTTTTCGTGCGAAAGGACATGAAGTCATTGAAGCTGAAAATGGCAATGAAGGCCTGGAGCAGTGGAAGAAGTCTACTCCCGATCTTGTATTTCTAGATGTACTGATGCCTGGTCTTACCGGACCGGAAGTTCTTAAGGAAATCGGCACGAACCGTTCAGGCAAGGTGATTTTGATGTCTGCCTTTGCCGGAGAACATAACATGGAAACAGCTTTGCAAATGGGAGCTGAAATGTTTGTGCCGAAACCTTTTGAAGATATTTTTGCTGTTGTGAAAATGGCCGAGGATTTGTTGTCATGAGAATTATTGCAGGAAAATATCGCGGTCATCAGTTGGTGGCTTTTTCGGCGGACCATATCCGTCCCACCACGGATCGCGTGAAAGAAACACTTTTTAATAAACTGCAGTTCCAACTGGAAGGCGCTAATGTCGCAGATTTGTTTTGCGGCACAGGAAATTTGGGCATCGAAGCTTTGTCCCGCGACGCACGATTCTGCACTTTTGTGGAAAAGAATCCCAAGTCCTTGGCGATCACTCGCCAGAATTTTGAAAAGCTGAAAGTCCCAGCCAGCAGTTACAAAGTTATCAATATGGACGTGTTGGCGTTTTTCAAATCGTATACCGGCGAACCTTTTGATATTATTTTTGCAGATCCTCCATTCACAGAAAAGATGGCTCATTTCGTTGTGGAAGCGGCAAGCACCAGTGCGGCGTTTGGTAACCATACGATCATGGCTATTGAATCGCAACGCAAAGAGCGTATGGAAGATCGTTACGGTTCACTGGTACGTTACAGCAAGAAGGACTACGGCGACAAAATCCTAAGCATGTTCTGTCATGAAAGTGCTCTGGAAGAGGAAGCTTCCAAAGATACTTCGGAAGATACGCAGGAAGAGGAATCCCACGATGAATAGAATCGCAGTTTATCCCGGAAGCTTTGATCCCATCACGATGGGTCACGTGGATATTATCAATCGCGTAGCGCCTTTGTATTCTGAAGTGGTGATTTTGGTAGCCCAATCCGCGCAAAAACAATCGATGTTCACGGCGGAAGAGCGTAAGACCCTGATTGAAAAATCATTGTCGAATTTAAAGAATGTAAAAGTCGATTTTTTTGAAGGCCTGACTGTTGATTATATGAAAAAACACAAAGCCCAGGTCATCATTCGTGGTCTGCGCGCCGTTGTGGATTTCGAGTATGAGTTAACCATGGCGCAGATTAATAAAAAAATCGCACCAGAAATCGAAACACTTTTAATGTTCGCAAGCCCCGAGTGCTATTACATCTCTTCCAGAGGTGTGAAAGAGCTCGCAGTCAACGGCGGCGATCTGACTGGCTTTGTCCCTGACGTAGTTAAAGAGGCGATCACTAAAAAACTTAAAAAGTAGGACATTTTCGCATGTTGCAACTTTCAAAGCGCGCCCAAAATCTAAAGACTTCCCCAACGTTGTTCCTAGTCGCTAAGGCCAAGGAACTCGCAGCTCAGGGACACGATGTGATCTCTTTGACAGTGGGGGAGCCCGATTGGCCGACCTTTGAAGTTCCCAGCAAAGCCGGTATCGAGGCGATTGAAAAAAACATCACCAAATACACTCCGGCCAACGGCACCGTAGAGTTGCGCCAGACGATTGCCAAAAAAATTAAATTCGAAATTGATCAAGCGTACTCTACCAAAGAAATCACTGTGGCTTCGGGTGCGAAGTTCATTATCTTTGCAGCTTTGCAGATGCTTTGCTCTCCAGGAGATGAAGTTATTATCGGTGCACCTTATTGGGTGAGCTATCCGATGATGGTGGAACTTGCTGATGGTGTGCCTCGTATTATCGAATGCGGCGAGCGCGAAAATTATAAAATCACTCCCGAGCAATTGGAAAACGCGATCAATGCAAAAACCAAAGCTTTACTTTTCTGCTCTCCAAGCAACCCCACGAGCTTGCTTTATACGGCCGAGGAACTAAAAGCCCTTGCCGATGTTTTAAGAAAGCATCCACAAGTCGCGATCATCTCTGATGATATGTACAACCGCTTGGTTTTTGATGGCGGTAAAGTGGCGCCACATATTCTGCAAGTCGCTCCCGATTTAAAAGATCGCACAGTGGCCGTGAATGGGGGCTCCAAAGCCTATTCAATGACGGGCTGGAGAATTGGTTGGGCAGCAGGCCCAGAAAAATTAATCACTGCCATGGCCGATTATCAAAGCCAGGCAACGGGTTCTCCTTCCAGCATCTCTCAGCACGCTGCCATGAAGGCCATTGATCAGTGTGAGCCTGACATCGAACAAGTGGTTACGAAGCTAACAGCACGCAAGAATTCTGGATTGTCAGAGCTTCGTTCGGTTCACGGCTTTAAAGTCGCTGAGCCAGACGGCGCTTTCTATTTTTGGGTGGATATCAAGGCGCACATTGGTAAGACCCATGACGGTCAATTGATCCGTACATCCAAAGACTTCTGCGATATTTTATTGGAAAAATTCTTTGTGGCCACGGTTCCCGGAGTGGAGTGTGGCCTTGATGGATTCATGCGCTTAAGCTTTGCAGTGTCAGAGGAAACAATGAAGCGCGCTGTAATTCGTATGAAGGAATTTGTCGGAAAACTGGTTTAGTCGATCCAAACCAGTTTTTTAGCCATGCTTTTCATGGTGTTTTCATGAACCAGGTAAGAACCCTGATCTTTCAAGCAAATGATACCTTTACGGTAGTCACAAGAAGTGCCCCAAGAGTTACGAACCATGTAGTAGCAACCTGCGCCGACTTTTTTGCGACCCACGATCGTGGATGCATGACCCGCACCAAAGATTCCGCCCACATCTGTGATTTCAGAAGCGTCGTATTCCAATGAAATCAGTTTGCGACGGTTTAACAACCAATCAATTTGATCGTTGATAGATTCAAACGGGTGAGTTTTTTTGCCCCAGCTTTTATAATCAAGGTCATCGCGAATCGCGATAGATTTAGAACGGCAAGAGCTATCCAGGAAATAAAACACCACATCTTCAAGGCTCACACTGCGATTGTTCAAAAGATATTTTTTGATTGTCGCAGGAGGAGTCGCGGGAAAGAAACCCTCCACCAGTTGTTCAAAGGACTTTTGGCAAAGTTCCGTGCAAGTTCCTTTGCGGATATCCTTCATACGGTTCATCAAATAAGCCATGCCATTGTGAACTGTGGTTCTGGAAGTGATGTGAACTTCTTTGGTTCCTTGAGACGGGATGTCGCTTTCTCTGCAGACATGGCCCAATTCATTCATTTTCTTAACGGCGATGCTGACCATGCCGCCTTCAGGAGTCGTGGTTTTGTTCACAACACCACGACCGATTTTTCCAAGCAAAGTTACTTGGCTGGAATAGTATGCTGATAAGTGAAGTGCAGAAATAGGAGTGCCCACTGCTTGGCTGACGATATCAGCGGCCGTGTAACCATAGCACCAACCGATATCACCTTGATCAGAAGGTGTCGTCATGAACGTCTTTACATCCGCAGGAAGACTGTCGCGCACATCAACGGTTGAACAATCATCAGCTGCATGAACCTGTAGTGCACAGATCGCAATTACTAAGAAGCCCCAAATTCTCATGTAAATATTCCCCTGCTTTAAAGTTCGTGACGTATCCCAAAGCTTTAGAGCTTTGTCTATGCCGGATTCGGTTAAACTGAGAATTAATCTAAACTTAATGTACCGTGAAATTTCTACATTGCGAGCTGTTCACTTGATGATGAAACCCAAGGACGCTAACTTCGGATTTTTAAAGGAGAATTCGATGAAAACGTTGGCACTTGGTTTAGTTCTTTTGGCTTCCACAGCAGCTTCTGCAGCGACAAAGTGTGTCGCAGTAACGGAGCGCATGAACCTTAAAATCATTCAAAAAGATGATTCTGTCGGCGTTCTTTATTCTATGAATCCTCGCGATCTAAGTAAGTACGGTAAGCAATTTCCAGGTTTGACGATCTCTTTTCAAGAGGGCGAAGCTTACGATATCAAAGGGACGACAGTTGATGGTTTGGTCAGTAACAAAGACGTTCTGACGAAACTTGTGGTGAATGCGATTTACAGTACCGCGTTCTTTGGTGGTGAAGAAGACATGGCTTACGTTGAAGCCGGTGATCTAATCAAAGCACTTAAATGCGAATAAAAGAAAACCCCGCTGATAAGGCGGGGTTTTTAGTTTTTGATCTTTAAAATTTCTTAGAACAAGTTCTTGAAGAAGTTTTTAACTTTATCAAAGAAGCCCATCTCAGCTTTCGGAGCTTCGATAGAACTTGGTGAGCGAGTCGCATCACACTTATAAGAGATATCGATTTTGCTGCCCGCCGGAACTGGCGTATCAAACACGATACTCATCCCTTGAACACGGTAGCTTAGTGACGCCATTGTCGGGGTGATTTTAACCACCGGCGTACCTACCGGCGTACATTCCAAATTCACAGAACCCAAAGAATCGACGATTTTATCGACGAACAAGTTCATGTTCGTTCCGAAATCAGCTTCACAGATACTACCGATACCACCACCGGTCAGACCAGAAAGAGCCGCGTATTGAACACCATAGTGGCTCTTAGAGCCCGCAGCGTCCTGAGTTTTCATGCAAGCCGCATCGCCGGGTTTAACGATGATTGAATTTACCGTGAAACGTTTTTTAGCGCCGAATGTCGATTTTACGTAATCCACAAACACCTGTGGTTTGTCTTCGTTTTCCAAAGCAAAGTATTCATCTTTATAATACTGCTGAGAGGCATCGCCACCGATACTGCGTTCGTCTTCGTCAGAAATAATAATGTAGGCAATCGCTGCATCTGCACGGTAACAACCGCTTACGCCCGAGTAGTGATAGTCACCATTGTAAACATGGTGATAAGCCGCTTTGATCGCGCGCTCGTCGTTTGAATTCACATAACCCGCGCCCACATAGTTGATTGTTTGCGCAAAGATCGTTGCAAGGTTCGCGGTGCCACGTTTAAGAACCAAGCCAAGACTTGTATTCGGTGAAGCACTGTTTGATTGCCAGTAAACCGAAGCACCCCAAGCAGTTGTGCTAGCACCCGTCGGAAGAGCGCGAGTTACCGTCACACACATTTGCCAATCAAGATTTTTAGTCGACTGTAATGTCGATACGAAGCTTGAAAGTTTTGCTGCCAACTTTTGGTTGTCTGCAAGCATGGAGTTGGAATCATCCAGCACCAATACGATGTCCAATTTATTATTCGAAGCTTCTACCGTGCTACTGTAAGTCACGTCACGAGTTGGCGTGGGAGTCGTCGTTGGACTTGTAGTGGGGCTCGTTGTCGGCGAAGTCGTAGGACTTGTCGTTGGCGACGTAGTTGGTGAAGTCGTAGGACTTGTAGTTGGAGACGTTGTCGGAGAAGTCGTAGGCGACGTCGTTGGCGTCGTCGTCGGAGTTGGCGACTCTCCAGGTGTGCTAGAAGTTTTCACAGAAGGTGATTCGAATTGCACCGGGCTGCAAGCCGCAAGGCCCAACATCACTATTGGCAACAAGGCCTTTTTTTGTAGAGACAAAAACATACTTCCATTTCCCCTTTGGCCCAGAATAGCACAGGAAGCGACTTCGTCTCAAAATTTACCAAGTCCAGTCTGGGTTTGAGACAAACCAGACCTTCGTCTCATTGTGGGAACCGTCTAGGGAATACTAGAATTAAAAGAATGTTGCCGGGATCGCTTTAGCAGGAGGCATGGTGAGCTTTTGGTTTTTAACTCAATTGTTGGTGAACGTTATTCTTTTAGCTGGCGTAGTTGGCGTATGGGTCCGATTGAATCGCCCGGCTAAGGACGATCCTCGTTTGAGCAAGGGCTTACAACTTCTACAAAGTAAAATCGCCGTATTGGAAGATCTATCAGATCGTACGGAGACTCAAGTAAACCAGCTAACTGCTTTGCTGGAACAAAAAGTTAAAGACATCCAATCCAAAATCCAAGCCTCTGAAAAACAGATCGCGAAAATCGATCAAAGCATGCAAAAAAGTATGGAAGTCGCAAAGATCTTCCAAGACCGTATCCCGCATGAAGAAATTGTGGAACGCCAGAACACTATTAAATATGTCAAAGCCGCTCGTTTGGCGCATCAAGGTTTGAGCGCTGACGAAATCGCCTCGCAAGTGGATCTTTCCCGTGGCGAAATTGAATTCATCGCAAAAGTAAATAAAGACCAACTTATGTTCTGTGAAGAAAGCCTTCCGGAATGGGCCAATGAAGAGGCTGACGGATCTACTGAATCCTCGTCTCAGGATTTCAGTGACGTTGATAACATGAGTTTCCTGCAGCCCTTGCAAAGAGCAGGTTCTGATATCAGCGATGTCTTTGAAGTTCCGAAAACTGAAAACGATGCCATGAAAAAACTGGGCGATGCTTTCAAGGCTGCTTGCCAGGAAGTTGAAGACGAAGAAGCCGCGGCTGAAAAGGCCCCAAGCATCTTTGATGTCACTCATAATATTGCGCAAAATTTCTTAGGCGAAAAACCTATGGCAGCGACTCCAACCGCGGTTGTTAACGAGAAAAAGCCAACGGCGAGCAAACCTGCTTCAACAGCAACTAAGACTGCTGCAACTGGTCCCAATATCCGTCCCGTTGAATTCCGTCGCATCGATCTTGTGAAAGATCTGGAATAATCCGTGGCCAACTCCACGTTCTTGAACTCCCTGACCAAAGGGCAGATCCTTCACTCGGTTGTTGAGGAAAAACAATCGGGTGCGGATGTTCTTTGTAACTTCAATGGGAATCTTTTAAGAATCGCCAATCGTTCTGGTCAGCCGATGGAAAAAGGCCAAGTCGTTCGCGTACAGGTTAAGTGCGCAGATCCTCTCGAATTTCAAATTTTTGATCCCAACACAATAAAGTTTGAACGTGTAATTTGAAATCCAAGACCCTGACTTGTTTGCGAGTTTCAGGGCTCAGCGGAAGACTGTAATTACCGTTCAATATCACCACAGCTAGGGGAAAGATATGCGAGCGTTCCAGGGACTTTTATTTTCTATTTTTTTGATAGCAAGCCAGCAGGCTTTGTCATCACCTCAACCTCAAGTAAGAATTAATCACGGTATCGTTGGTGGAGTGGAAGCCCAGCGCGGTGAATTCCCGTGGATCGTGTCTTTGCAGGATAAAGAAGGTTGGGCTTACTGTGGCGGAAGCTTGATCGATAAAAAGTGGGTGTTAACAGCTGCACATTGTGTAAAGAAAGTTCCAGATCTGGTTATCGTGGGACTTTATCAGATGACGAACGAAACCGGTGCCGAAGTTCATGCTCCAGGTCGCATCATCGTTCATCCGGGAAAAAAGTATTTCTCTAACGACTATGATTACGCCTTGATTGAACTGAAGGAACCTTCCGCGATCACTCCTGTTGAAATCAACGAGCAAGAAATTCAAATTCCAACAGATCCTAAAGCACCAAAAGTCATGTCGACAGTGGCAGGTTGGGGCACGTTACGATCAAATGGGGAAACTCCTGACATTTTAAATAAAGTGGATGTGCCTTTGTCGCCCGCCGAGCCGTGCAACAAAGTTTACTCCCCCTTTGGGTATGATGTAACGGATCGTATGTTGTGCGCCGGCCTGGAAGCTGGCGGGAAAGATTCTTGCCAAGGTGATAGCGGCGGCCCGCTGGTTGTTAAATCAGAAGAAAAAGTTTTATTAGCAGGAATCGTAAGCTGGGGCATGGGTTGTGGCGAACCAAATTACCCGGGTGTGTATGCGAAAGTAAATGCTGTGACCGAATGGATTAAGCAAACTATGGCAGGAGAGGAGCCTGCGCCTAAACCTTAGTCCAGTGTCGCTGGACCTAAAGATAGAAAATACCCAAATTGGAACTAGCCTTTGAGCCCCCTGAAAAAACAATGAACAATGTCTAAGCACATTTATTTTTGAAGGATTCAAAAAGAGAGAGGACACGGACATGAAAGTTTTGAACTACCTATTAGTAGCAGGTCTAGTATTTACAGGTGCAGTTTCCACAGCGGCGCAAAAAGTGGGCGCAAAAATCGTGGGCGGCGAGGAAGCAGCTGCAGGCGAATTCCCATACATCGTTTCTCTTCAAGGTTCCTACGGTGGCCACTTTTGTGGTGGTTCGTTGATCAAGCCTAACTGGGTTTTGACAGCAGCTCACTGTGTGAAAGGTTCTACAATCAAAGCGATCAAAATCGGTCTTTTGAGCCAAAAAGACACGACAAACGTTGAAACATTCAAACCAGTTAAAATCGTGGCGAATCCGGGTTACCCAGGTCCTGGAACTGATTGGGACTTTGCTTTGATCCAATTGGAAGGCAACTCTGCTTACACTCCAGTTGATTTGAACACAGCTGAAATCGCGATCCCAGAAGACGGCACGCAAATCATGTCTACAACTGCTGGTTGGGGCGCAACTAAAGAAGGCAGCTACGGTCTTCCAGACAAATTGCAAAAAGTTGACGTGCCATTGGTTACTCAAGCTGAGTGTAACAAAGCCTACGCTGGCAAAATCACAGATCGCATGATCTGCGCTGGTTATACTTCTGGTGGTAAAGATTCTTGCCAAGGTGACTCTGGTGGTCCATTGGTTTCTAAAGCTGACGACGGTCACACTTACCTAATCGGCGTAGTAAGCTGGGGTAAAGGTTGTGCTCGTGCGGGTTACCCGGGCGTTTATTCCAAAGTCAATGCGGCAATTGAGTGGATTAACACGACAATCGCTGAATAAATCTGAGCTTTAAACTCAATTTAAACGAAGCCCGTGGTAAAAAAGCCACGGGTTTTTTTATGCCAAATAGCGCCGTCTCGCGGGACTTGCTTTTTCCTTAAAAAAGGCACATTTCTTATCCTATGCAAAACAAAGAATTCGATATTTTAATAGTCGGTGCCGGCATTATCGGTACTTCCGTAGGTGCTGAACTTTCTCGTCGTGGTCACAAAGTTTGTGTGATCGATAAAGGAACTGTCGGTCGCGGTTGCTCTTACGGAAACGCGGGTTGGATGACTCCTTGCTTTTCGATGCCATTGCCAATGCCAGGAATGTTCCTGAAATCTATGAAATGGCTGGCAAATCCTAACAGCCCATTGCATATCAAACCCTCTTTGTCGTTGGATCTGGCTGCTTGGTTGTTCCACTTCATGAAAGCGATGAACGAAACTCAAGCTCGCCGTGCAGTTGAAGGCTTGGTTGTTCTTTCGCAAAAATCCCTAACTGAATACAAAAAGCTGGGCGAGAAATATCCAAATACTCGTTTCGAGCAAAAAGGTCTTTTGATGGTTTCCCGCACTAAAGAAGGTGTGGCGGCAGCGGTTGAAGAACTTGAATACGTTAAAAACGTTGGCGTTACCGGTAAAGCGATGACTGGCGAAGAGATCATGAACTTCGAACCTGCATTCCGTCCGCCAATGTTGGGTGGTGTGTACTTCGATCAAGAAGCAATGGCAGAGCCGTTCCAAGTGGTTCAGGCGATGGCAGAAGAGATTCGCAAAAACGGTGGCGAAATCATCGAGAATTGCGAACTGATCGATCTTGAAATCTCTGGTGGTAAAGTGACGAAAGCACTTACTTCCCAAGGTGAATTCAAATTTAAAGAAATCGTTGTGGCCACTGGCAGCTGGTCAAAAGATTTGGCGAAACTTTTGCGTCTAAGAATTCCAATCTTGGGCGGTAAGGGCTACGCGATGATCGTACCGAAACTTGAAAAACAACCTAAGTATCCAATCATGTACATCGAAAACAAAATTGCGATCACCCCGCGTGAAAACAGTTTGCGTATCGCAGGTACTTTGGAACTTGTGGATCAGGATTTTTCTGTCACTGAACGCCGCGTGAACAACATCAAACGTGGCGCTTCCGAGTTGTTGTATCTTCCAGAGCAATTGGAAGTTCAGGAATTGTGGGCAGGTCTTCGTCCATGTACACCAGACGGTGTTCCTTTGATTGGTTATCACGATAAGATCCCGAACTTGATGTTGGCCGTAGGCCATCAGATGTTGGGTCTTCAGTCAGGCGCCGGCACAGGCTTACTGGTTGCAGACTTGATCGAAAAGAAAACACCATTCGTCGATCTGGAAATCTTTGCTCCAAACAGATTCTAAAAAAAAAGCCCGGTCTCCCGGGCTTTTTTTTACTCTTAATTTGGCAGTCCTACGATCGTTCGTGCTTTTGGACGATCGAAATAGTTAAAGACATCGTCAATCATGGCACTTAAGTTTTCGCGGTCACTGACGGCGAAATGCAGCTTACGTAAAGCTGTGAATTTCGCTTCGGTTCTCATGAAATCTTTTACGACTCCACCTAATTGTTGGCAGTTCATTGAAGGCTTTTTACCTGTTTGCACATAAGAATTTAAAAAGTCTTCGATCAATGGAAATTTATCACTGTCGAAGCTTGCTTTATCAATCGCTGTTAGAAAATCGGACAACGACATTGGTTGAAAGCGTCTCGAGATCAATTGACCGACATTGTAAACTTCAATCTCAGCTCCCTTAGGCAAAAACACTTGCATGCGCACATAGCAGCCTCCATCCAGCGAAGTGATGTCGCCGTTTTTGATTTTGATAGAGC
This sequence comes from Bdellovibrio sp. HCB185ZH, assembly GCF_047302455.1. GTDB lineage: Bacteria > Bdellovibrionota > Bdellovibrionia > Bdellovibrionales > Bdellovibrionaceae > Bdellovibrio. The sequence continues at coordinate 1,896,873 of NZ_CP178624.1, read as the reverse complement.
AAGCGTATGAACCATAGCTGTTTAGGCTTAAAATAGTACCGGTATTGCGTTGATCGATACTTCCAAAGGAACCACCGTTTTTTGAAACCGTGAACAGGCGAAGATAGCCGTCTCCCGCAGGAATGTCGGCGGAGTAGGCGACTTCCACATCAGCCGCGAAGCCAAAAATATTCATTTTGATTGTTTCTAAACCTTGTGTGTTCAAAGGGACATCATCAATGCGGGGGTTGAATTCCGCGGGAATGGAAGACCATTTCAGTCTGTTTTTAGGAGTGAATCCACCACCGTGTTCATCCGAAGTGCCACCGCAGCTGACAACGACAGACGCCAAAACCAGGGCGATAGTAACTTTCAAAAGTTGAAACATGTAAACCTCCGCAAGTTCAGAGGATGGCATGGGAGTATCGTGCGATTCAAATAAAAAAGGCCGATCCATGATCAGCCTTTTCAATTCAATCTCTGGGAACAGATTATTTCTTTTTGCCTTTTGCTTCGACTTTTTTAGCAGCGGCTTTTTCTTCTTTGGCAGCAGCGGCAGCTTCTTTTTTCGCGCCCGCTTTTTTAGCCTTACGTTGTTGGATGATACGATCCAAAATGTCGTAGGATTCTTTTTGCAAATCGTTTTCGAAAACGAAGCGATAGAAGCCTTCGATCTCAGGGCTTTGGCGGAACTTTTTTAGTGATGTGGGCAAGCTTTCAGACTGTACGAAATCAATGGAGCTACCGTCTTTTGAGAGCTTAACTTTATCTGCCATCTTTAAATCCCCTAATGTTTTTAAGAACTTGTACATTAAATCAAAGCTTCGAATCAAGCATTAAATGCCCTGCAGCGGTCTGTTTTATTTCTGTTTAGATTAACTAAACCATTGAATTTCTTTAATAAATGCAGGAAATTGGGGGCTCATTGCAGGGAGGGTTTTCAGTGCTCATTTTAGATGGCAAAGAAGTATCAAATCACGTTCGTACCTCCCTGATTCCCCGTATTGAGGCCTTTAAAAATAAAACTGGCCGCGCACCTCATTTGGCGGTGGTCATCGTGGGGGAAGATCCAGCCAGTCAAGTCTACGTCAGAAACAAAAAGGCGGCCTGTGAGAAAGTCGGAATGACTTCGACGATTCACGCCTTGCGCGCAGACATTACTCAGCCAGAATTGACGGAAATGATTGAAACGCTCAACGCCGATGAGGATGTTGACGGTATTTTGGTGCAATTTCCTCTACCGAAGCATTTAAGTTCCCATGAAGTTTTGCAGACCGTGTCGCCTTTGAAGGATGCTGACGGTTTGACTTACAAATCTCTGGGTTATTTCTTTGCAGGACAGCCTCTGGTCAGTCCATGCACTCCTAAGGGAGTCATGACGATCCTTAAGCACTACAACATCAATGTCGAAGGCATGAACGTGGTAGTCGTCGGGCGCAGCAATATCGTGGGTAAGCCTATGGCAATGCTTTTGATGGAAGCCAATGCCACGGTGACTTTATGTCACTCAAAAACCAAGAATATGTCGCAGTTTACGAAAAACGCTGATTTGGTAGTTGTGGCTGCAGGCAAGGCGCAACTCCTTGGGAAAGATGATTTCAAAAAAGACGCCATCGTGGTGGACGTGGGCATGCATGGCTCCGGCCAGGGTGGAAAATTGTGTGGTGACGTCAGATTTTCAGAGCTGGAAGGGTGGGCTAAGGCTGCAACCCCGGTTCCTGGCGGCGTTGGCCCCATGACTATTACAACGCTCCTTGAAAACACTTGTCTCTTGGCTGAAAAAAGAGTCTGACTAGTTCCTATATTTCGAGGTTCACAATGTTCACAGGATTTTTGAAAAACGTATGGTACGTGGGTTTGCCCAGTTCCGAACTCGCAATCAATAAGGCAACTGCGCGCAAAATTTTAAATGAGCCCGTCGTGTTTTATCGTGATTCAAAAGGCAAAGTGTCAGCAATGCGCGATATCTGTCCTCATCGCGGAATTCCTTTGAGCTATGGCCGAGTTGTTAACGATACGCTTGAGTGTCCTTACCATGGATGGAAATTCGACGGCACTGGCATGTGCACAGAAATTCCTTCTTTGTGCCCCGATCAAGATTTGAATCCAAACAAAATCAAAGTGCGCAGCTATCCTGTGCATGAAGCTCAGGGTTTGATCTGGGTTTTCATGGGCGATAAAGATTTTGATCTTAGCAAAGTTCCGCAACCTCCTGTCATGGAGGGATTCCCCGAAGGTAAAAAACCAAATCTTACTTACGTGGTGAACTTCCCATGTCACGTCGATCATGCAGTGATTGGCTTGATGGACCCCGCGCACGGACCTTATGTACATAAAAGCTGGTTCTGGCGTTCAGAAAAATCCATGCTGGAAAAGAAAAAACTTTTCGGCCCTGTGGATTTTGGCTTTCAGATGATTCGTCATAAACCGTCTTCAAATTCCAAGGCCTACAAGCTATTAGGCGGAGTACCGACAACCGAAATTACCTTCACTCTGCCATGTGTTCGTGTGGAGCATATTCAAGTGGGCGAGCGTAAGTTCTATTCTTATACGGCGCTAACTCCTGTGGATGAAAAGAACACACGCATCACTCAATTGGCTGTGTGGGACATTCCATGGTTGTCATTGTTTAAGCCAGCAGTCGATAAATTCGGCAAAGTTTTCCTGGGACAGGACATGGATGCTGTTACTAAGCAACAAGAAGGTCTGAAATACGACCCAAGTCTCATGCTGATCAAGGACGCTGACACCCAGGCCAAGTGGTATTATTCTTTAAAGACGGAATATCACAACGCCTTGGAAGAAAAGCGTCCTTTCGTGAATCCGGTTAAACAAACGGAACTTCGCTGGAGAAGCTAAGAATGCAGAAAATTTTTTGGAGCTTGATGCTGACCATGGGCCTCGCAGGCCACGCAGGGGCTCAAGCTCAAGTTAAGCCCCTGAGTTTAAAATACGTGGGCGAGACCTCTATCGTGACCGGTGCCAAATTTGATGAGACTACAATCGGTGGTCTTTCTGGTATTACCTATGCCGATGGGGTTTTAAATGCTGTCAGTGATGATAAAGGTCGCTGGGGCGAGCCGCGTTTTTATCAGTTCGATCTTAAAATTGACGGCAAGACTGTGACTCTGATTCCTAAATCATTCAAACCAGTAAAGGGATTGAAAAAAGAAGGCTCGCGCAAAGCCTTTTTGGATTTAGAAGGCCTGGCACTTATGCCAGATGGGGATTTTCTGATTTCTTCTGAAGGCAATAACGATTTAAAACCTCGCTCGATGCCGCGAGTGTTTCGTGTCGCTGCTGACGGAAAATGGAAATACGACCTGACTGTTCCGGATAAATATCTTCCCGAGCGCACGGGTCAGCAAAGCAAAGGCATTCAAAATAACGGGGCCTTTGAAGGTTTGACTGCCACACGTGATGGCAAGTTCGTATTTACCTCTCTAGAAGCTCCCCTTACGCAAGATATCGACATGGAAAATGAAGCGAATGGTGCCATCATTCGGATTTTGAAGTTCGAGGACCGTGGAGCTCAGCGTGGGTACTTTACGCCTGCGGCAGAGTTTGCTTACAAAGTCGATGCTTTCCGTGACAACCAAATTGGCCGCGAGATTTTCCGCGGAGTCTCCGAGATTTTAGCTTTATCAGAATCCAAAATCATTGTGCTGGAGCGGGGGGCGCGTCTACACGGAAAAGGCTGGAAAACCACTGTGGGCTTGTACGTGGCAGATATCAGTAAAGCCACCGACACTCTGGCTATGGTAAAGCTTGCAGACCATAAATACACGCTTGCTGAAAAGGTAAAGCTGGTGGATTTTGAAACCGATCTGACCAAAGAGCGCGGTAAAAAAGACGTGCAAAATTTCGAAGCCCTGGCATTCGGACCGAACTTGCCAGATGGGCGTCGTACCTTGCTGGTGATGTCAGATAATAATTTTTCCAAGAACGAAGTGACAGAGCTTCTGGTTTTTGCAATCGAAGGTGAATAAGAAATGACGATGACTGTTTGGAGACTTCGTACCGGCGCTGATAAACGCATTCGCAGTGGACATCCCTGGGTGTTTTCTAATGAACTCTCAGTCAGTCCCAAAGGTTTGCCTCCAGGCACGCCAGTGGAGCTTCAAGATGCTAAAGGTCAGTTCCTGGCGCGTGGTTACGGCAATCCTCATTCCTTGATTGCCTTTCGGGCTTTGACATTCAATTCGCAAGATAAAGAGCCCACAGGTTTTAACTTCCTTCATGATAAGGTTTTAAATTCCTGGAGAGTGCGTAAGGCCGCAGGTTTCCGCGGCAGTTTCCGTTTGGCATTTGGTGAGTCTGATTATATCCCGGGCTTGGTCTTGGATTACTACGTCATCGACCAAGGCGGGAAGCGTGCGCAAGTATTTGTTGCTCAGTTGGTAACAGCCGGTATGGATCAGGCTTTGCAAAACACGGAAGCGTTCTTTCACGGCCTAACTGAAAAAGCTAAAGAACAAGGTCTTTCGGAATTTGATTGGTCGCAAACGGCCGTCGTCATTCGTAACGACGTGAGTGTTCGTAAACTTGAAGGTTTAACTGGCAACGTAGCGAAAGTGATCAAAGACCTTCCTGACTTCAAATTGGATCATGTGGAAATTCTTTTGAATGCGGCGGCAGATCCTGGCGTGATCAAAATGAGTTGTGATCTGCGTGAAGGTCAGAAAACGGGTTTCTTCCTGGATCAGACTCATAATATTTATTTGGCGATTAATTTATTTAAAAACTGGGCGAAACAGCAAAAAACCAAAACCATCCGTGTTTTGGATTTGTGTTGTTATGTGGGGCACTGGTCGACGCAAATCACTCGTGCGCTGAAGGCGGAAGGCTTTGATGTGGAAGTGTCCTTGGTTGACGTTTCGAAAACGGCCTTGGCATTCGCCAAAGAAAATGCCGAGCGTGAAGGAGCCAAAGTCATCGTTCACGAAATGGATGTGTTGGAGGGGCTGACCAATTTAGCGACTCAACAATACGATATCGTGATTGCGGACCCACCCGCATTTATTAAAGCTAAAAAAGATATCCACGTGGGTAAAGCGGCGTACATTAAAATGAATACGCATGCGTTCCGCCTGGCTAAAAAGAACGGCTTTGTGGCGTCTTGTTCTTGTTCCGGATTGCTGGAAGAGGAAGAATTCCGCGATGCTATTCGTAAGGCTTCGCTCAGAAACTACTCGGAAGTGCGCAGTGTTTTGCGTGGGGGCCATGCGGCCGACCATCCAACTTTGATGCAGTTTCCTGAGGGGTTCTATTTAAAAATGTACGTTCATTATATCGTATAATCATTCTGATAGGCTTCGCTGGACCAAGGGCTAAGACCTAGTTCTTCTTGTTCGTCTTGCGAAGCTCAATTTATCCAATATTTCCTAAGGCTTGTGTGCTGATACCCCGATAAGTTCAGGGATGAAGCAGTCGATTCGTAATCTTATTATTTTTAGCATGTTAGTGAGTGTTTCGATGACGGGTTATGCCCAGTCGGTTACGCCGCTTGCAACAACTGAAGTAATCCCGACGACCGCGGCGTCGCCAGTGATAACTGCGACCTCAACAACGACGACAACTACTACGACGTCTTCGCAGACAGTGTTCGACGCTTTCTATGCGCAAATGGCGGCTGAGCAGGAGGCATTGGCTAAGCAAGCTGCCGCCGAAGAGGAAGCAAAAGCCAATTCTGCGAAGATCGCAGCGGGCATGCAGTTAGCTTTTAAATACTGTCCATTTTTGCAAGAGTCCAACGCGCAGAAAGCTCGTAAGAGTATTTCCGACATCGGAAAAAAAGCCGCAGAGCAAGCTGATGATCCAAAATCAAAGGATCCATCCATTAGCCAAAACGGCAAGCAGGAGATCGCTCAAGATAAACAGGGTGCGGGTGTCAGCAGTTCTTGCGACATTATCATCAAGGACAGCGGCGAGGTGGGTTCCGCAGGCGCAGCAATTCTTTCCGTCGTCCGAGAGAATAAAGCAGCGTTTGCCGGAAACAAGCTTAAGGATCTTTCAAAGCTATGCCCCAATTACGCTTCTATGACTCAAGAGAAAAAAGAACTGTTCTGGGTTTGGACAATGATGTCGATGTCTTCGGTTGAATCCTCTTGTAATCCTGAGGCTGAAAACAAAAATGCGCCAAACGGTTCTGCAATTGGGTTGTTCCAGCTGGGTAAAGATCAATGTAACGGCGCAAATCTTAAAGACAAAGTTGAAAACTCAAAGTGCGCTGCTCAGAAACTAGCAGCTGAACTGACTTCCAGAAAAACATTGATCGCAAAAACTGCCAACGGAAACGGAAGCACAAACTGGGCTGCACTTTGTGAAGGTGATGCAAAAGTCTGCGGAAATAATGGCGATTCGGTTCAAAAAACCAAAGCGATGATCAGCAAATATTCGGCTTGTGGTGGTGGTGGTGCAGAAAACAATGCCAGCGCTGAAGGGGAAAAGCCGTCAACCGCCAAATCAAAATCGAAGGGCGACCGAGCTCCTTCCGGAAAGTCTCAGAAACCTCAAAAGCCTCAGAACAAGTCTGTGACTCCGGAAGTTACTTAAGAGTCTGAGTGATCGCATCCATCAAAGTTTTCTTGCGAATAGGCTTTGTCAGGAAGCTGGTATTCGGAATCTGTTGAGCGCGCTTCATGGTTTCATCCAAAGCGTCGGCTGTAACTAACAGAATAGGTCTTTGTGGCAGACCGCGGTCCTTTTCAAAGGCACGCATTTTTTCGGCTGCTTCAAATCCATCCATCAGTGGCATACGCACATCCAAAACGACAACGTCAGATGGATGCGCGATATAGGCATCCAGGGCTTCCTTGCCGTTCTGGGTGTATTTGATATTCCAAGGCTTCCCATCAAAGTACGCCATATAGAGTTCTTGATTTCCCATGTCGTCATCAGCCACCAGCAAATTCAATCCGTCAGGAATTGTTTTCCGTGCGGTTTCAACTTTGAGTTTGTTCAGATCACGGGTTTCAGAGCGACGAGTGTTTTTTCCATAGAATCCCGTCGTCAGAAAAACATCCGCCAATGATAGTGGCGAAGAATCCAGAACTGGATCGGTAAGACCCGGATGTTTATGCATGATCTCGTCTTTTTTACCCAACAAGATAACGTGACCGTGCTTATGCAACAATTCCATCTCGCTCGCAGCTACGTTGCTTGCGGTTGCATCTAAAAGGATCCACTTATTTATTGGTAACGAAGATGGCTTCGAGTTGCGAATCTCGCCGATATAATCCAATTTTGAATAGATGATTGCTGGGTGCATGGCCAGGGGTTCCGCCGCAATTTGCAAATTCTTGTCTTCAGAAATTAGCACGAATTCTTTAACTTGATCGTCTGGGGAGCGGAATGTTTCAACCCAGTTTGCGCCGTCTAAAACTTCCATATCTAAATCCACGCGGAACAAAGTTCCTTTTTTAGGCGTGGACTCCACATGCAGGCGGCCATTCAATTTATTTACCAGTTCTTTCACAATCGCTAAGCCCAAGCCCACTCCGCCCTCTGAAAAGGCATAGGAGTTTTCAACCTGGAAGAAAGCGTCGAATACTTTGTGAAGTTTGTCGTCTTGGATGCCGACGCCCGTGTCTTCCACTTCAAAGCGCAAAGTTGCAGTATTGCCTTGAGGCTGCTGAAGTTTTGTAACCCGCAAGATGATATGGCCATCATTCGTATATTTGCAGGCATTGCGCAAAAGGTTTAATAGGATCTGGCGCAGACGGCTTGGGTCAAAATTAACCGAGGACGGCAGATCAAAAGCAAACTGTGCGTAGAGCTGCAGATCCTTTTTTGCGCAGTCACGACCGGAAATTTTTGCGATATCCGTCAGGAAGTTGATTAAGTGCATGCGTTTCGGTTGAACTTGCAATTCGTTGGTGTCGGCTTTGGCAAGATCTAGCAAGTCCTCGATCATCGACAACAAGTGATTTCCAGAAGAGCGCATGCTGCTTAAGTAATCGTGAATCTTCTTATCAGTGTCTTTTTCCTCGCACAGATCCACCATCCCCAAAATCAAATTTAAAGGCGTGCGAATTTCGTGGGAGATATTTCCTAAGAAGCGACTTTTGGCAACCAGGGCTTCTTGCAACTCTTGATGGGCGCGTTCCAGGTCATGGGTTTTATCGATGACCAGGCGACCTACTCGACGGTTCTGTTGGACCAAAACCCAAAACAGGTATGAAATGATCAAGGTGATAAGCACACTCATGATACCAGTAATGGTTGAAGCACTTAGGCCCTGGGATTTTTGAAAGTTAAAATGGAAGTGAACCTTAAGTGTCGTTTGCTGGGGTTCCCCCAGACGCAATGTCTGCAACAAGCTGTCGTCTCGGCCGATTTGACGGGTGATGTTTCCCACGCGAATAGACTTGGTGTTGTTATCAGATGTGATAATCCAGGAGTCCTGGTTTTTAATATCTTCAATTTCCAAAGACTCGCTGGTGCGCAGATCGATCTTTTCAAATAATGAAACCAAAGGTGCCGAAAAGATAAAGTAAACGTTTTCGCGGCTTCGGGATTGCAGCACATAAGTGATCAGGGGCACGCCGCTGCGTTCATGAAGAATGGCGCGACTGTATTCCTTGTTTTTGATGATCTCTTCAATGCCCTTGATGACCGCAGGAGCTGTCATGGTCTTGCTTTTAATCTCAGGGACCCCGGAGTTCGGAGTATTGATGCGAGAGACAAGTTTTAACTTGGGCGGGGAGGCATTGCGTTTACCCACAATCTGATAAATCGAAAAGCGGTGAAACACGGTGTAGCGTAATGATTGGCCCAGGAAAGCCATGTCACGATAGTAATCGCTTGGACGGCTTCCAATATATTCTTCATAGGACTGAATTCTTAGAATACTATTTGATAAAAGGAGATCTAAGGACTGAATGATCTCGCGAGAACGTTTGATGGACTCGGCACGTTGGTCGGATTGCTCCCTATCTAACATGCGTTTATGGATATAGAACGAAAGTGAAAGGCCGCTAATGAGCGCCAGTACTGGAATCCAAAGGAAGAACCGTCGGGTTTTTTTTAGAATGATTTTAAGGCCACCGTTACGCTTCATCAAACCCACTCTCACAAACCGGAATGTGAACAATGTTAATTGGATTTGAAGGTTTCTTCAAACCAATTTAAATTCAGCATATAATCCTATTGCTAGATTATTGCAAATGAAGGAGCAGTAAGGTGGAAACAGAGAATGACTTGGTGGGAGTCAGTAAGCAGCTTAGAACGCTGTCTGGTTTTGATTCACACGCATTTAATCATTTATTAGAGGACACGACGGCACATACCGTATTGCGCATTCTGGCGCGGTTTTGCGTGTCATTGAACGAAAGTATCCCAGCCCTGGAGCGCGGTACCAATTCTGGTGAATCAGAAGTGGTTTGGAAGGCTGCGCATAAACTAGCCGGGTCCGCAGAGATGCTGGGCTTTAAGGAATTCGGTAAAAGATCCAAAGATCTTAGCTGGCAACTGAAGCAATCGGAACATATCGGGGAAAATTCAGAAGACGTGACACTTTATGTGGCTCAGGCTCGCCAATTGGCGATGCACCTGCAAGCCGTCTTTCCTAATCAGAAGCACTATCTTTAACAGTCGCTTTGTAACCCGCACTTAGAACCGTTTCCACTTTAACTGAACTATCGCTGATTTTTTTGCGCAAGTGGCTGACGTGAGCGTCCACGGTTCTTTCGGTAACATATTTTCCAACGCCCCATACCTGATCGATCAACTGTTCACGGCTGAACACCTGACCGGGGCGACTGCATAAAATCTTTAAAATTTTAAATTCAAACGGTGTCAGTTCAACCTGAGAGGCACCTTTTGGATTGCGAATTTCCACGCACATGCGATTCGAATCGATGAACAAATCACCCAGCTGAACTTGCTGCGTGTTTTGTTGATATGATTTGACGGCACGAAGGCGGGCATCCACGCGAGCACGAAGTTCACTCGAGTTCGGTGGTTTAGAGATATAATCATCTGCACCAATACCGAATGCTGCCACTTTACTGATGATGTCATCATCCGTGCTCAAAATGATAATCGGTACAGGCTTCGCTTTGAACGAGTCTTTAAGATCCGGAAGTATCTTCATCCCATTTCCGTCTGGAAGTGAGATATCAAGCAGTACCAGATCGAAACTGTCGCGACCTGTTTGCACGATATTAAATGCCTCAGCAATTGATTCGGCTTGGGTAAGACTGTGATCTTTCAGTACCGAAGTCAGATAGATAAAGAACTCAGAGCTGTCTTCGACGCAGAGAATTTTTGCCATACAAAATGAATTTAAGCAGTGTTTTGCGAAATCATCAAATCATTTTAGCACGAAACCCAAGCGCAGCACCGATGATTAACAAAGTTGTAGGAGGTAGCCATGGATACATCACTGGCGCTCGAGAATCACATTACTGGCGCGGTTCTGTCTAATATGATGTTAGATACAGAACCATATCGTTTTTTAGTTGTAGAAGATGACATGGGCCAATGGCCTCTTTGGGAAAATATAATTAGATCTTCTTTTCCAAATGCACATATTGATTGGGAGACCTCAGAAGCTGGTGCAGAAGCCCTTTTGAGACATTCGTTTCATACCGAGAAACCTTACGATTTGGTTATTTCAGACGTATTTCTTGACGGCGAGGATACAGGTATTGATTTATGGTCTAGATACGGAGAAGTGTCTGATCACTTCGTCTTCGTCAGCAGCATGAGTCTTTCAAACTTTGATGCATTGGTGCATTCCGCACGCAATACAACAGACAGCCTACCTTTTTATCTGCAGAAACCGCTGCAGGTGCAGAAGTGTAAGGAAATCATTCAAGCGCTTTTATAAAAACCGAACAAAAACGATTAACCACAGGAGGACACAGCATGAATAATGTAGAACTAAGAACTGAAAATATCGCCCTTCCCGAAAGAGAACAATTGCTTATCTCATGTGGCCGCGTTTTAGAAAGACTTGCCGCGAATGCCCCATCAGACAGCCGTTTGAACATGGCTGTAGATCATGATGGAGACGACTTCGTGATTGATGTCGAATTGGTATCTGGAGAAATGCAATTCTCTGTTGTCGCTGATGCAAAAAGTCCTTTTATGGCTCTTGAGAAAGCCAATAAAGAAGTATCTGACCGAATCAAGAAATGGTCCGCTACACGCTTAGTTGAGACGATGCCAGCATCAGTTCAATAAAGCTTCTGTTGCGACACCAGATCATGAACAAGGAAGCGTCATGAAAAATAGAATTTTGGTTGTTGAAGATGATTTAGCACTTAAGCCGATCTGGGAGCATATTTTGCGCCGGCAGTTCACAGACTATCACTTGGACTGGGCTGTAAGCTGCGAGGAAGCACAAAAACTTGTCAGCTCCTCGATTGTTCATGATTCACCTTATTCTCTTATCGTGACGGACTTATTCCTTTCAGGAGCGGGCACAGGTTTAGACCTGGTCCGCTTCCTGGCACGTGCAGTGAAATCAAGCCCCATCATTCTTGTCTCCGTGGTCGATGAACTCGCTTTGCGCTCTAAGTACGGCGAGCTTCTGCATAATATGCAGGTGCTGACGAAACCCATAAGTGTTCCGCAGTGCGACCGCGCTTTGGATAAAATCTTTGGAGTTGATATTGCTCCCTCACGGTAGGAGGCAAAATGCAAACCCTCTCAACCTTTCGAAAAGTTATTTTGATCACTGGCTGCAGTGCGGGCTTAGGAAAAGCCATTGCTGAAAAGCTTGTACGCTCTGATCGCTATCGCGTCGTGGTAACGGCAAGGCAGTCTTCTTTCGATAAGCTCACCTCTATCTTTCCAGAAAATGAAAATACGATGCTGCTGCCCTTGGATGTAACACAGGATGCAGAAATTTCCGCCGTGGTGAATGAAGTTTGCCGTCGCTGGGAGCGCATTGACGTGCTGATTAATAATGCCGGTGTTTGTTTTCGGTCCGTGGTCGAACACATGGATGTCAGTGCTGAAGACTTACAGATGCGCACCAATTTTTTCGGCCCGGTGAATCTGATGAAAGCGGTATTGCCCATCATGCGTGAACAGCGAGGGGGGCACATCGTGAATATCTCTTCAGTAAGTGGAATGGTCTCGATGCCGACGATGGCATCTTATAGCGCCTCCAAACATGCTCTGGAAGGAGTCAGTGAGGCGTTGTGGTATGAGTGCAGACCTTTTGGAATTCATGTGAGTATCGTTCAACCAGGTTTTATTAACTCCGCATCTTTTAAAAATGTGATTCTGTCGCCGAAGGCACGCTTAAGTTATGAATTGCGCGGGCCGCATTCGGAATACTATGACTCGATGGCGCCTTTTATTGAAAAACTTATGGGTTATTCCTTTAGTCGGCCTGATGCCGTGGCGAACAGAATTATGAAACTCATCGAAAGTAACAATCCACCTCTGCGAACCAAGGTCACATTGGATGCGATCTTATTTGGTATTTTAAGACGGGTGATTCCAGGCTCGTGGTTTCATAAGATGATGTTTTATTTCCTGCCGGAGTCTAAGCACTGGGGGAAATAAAAAATGGGCTCAGAAGGAGGGAACCTCTGAGCCCACGGAGGAAACTTTATTTATTTTCTTACGCTTGAACAGTCGGAGTTGGTGCTGCAGCTTGTGCTTGAGCGACCTGTTGTTGCTGCAGCTTGTGCTTGAGCGACCTGTTGTTGCTGTCCTTGGTGAGCGGCATGAATCTGCTGAAGTTGCTGTTGATTCACCACATTTTGCGCATGTTGCGCTTGTTGGTGATAGTAATTCAGTTTCGCCACGTACTCTTTCAAAGACATGTTCTCTTGTTTCAAGATCACAGATTGGCTTAAGGCCTGTTGCAAGTGACTGAAATAGTCCTGTGCTTCCAGGGATTTTTTATCCAATGCCATTTTCATTTCAACGATTTTTGTCTCAGCCACTGAAGTCAGGTTTTTCAAGACATCGTTTTGCTGATGAGCTGATGCTTCAACTTCACTGAAAGAAGTGCTGATTTTTTCGATCTCTTCATTCAATGATTTGATAGTGTTATCGCGCTCTTCAATCGTTGCCATTAAATCTGCATTGGCTTGTTCGAGGTCCGCTTGGTCTTGTCTGAACTTCTGGATCTCGGCCTGCATTTTTTCGTACTGTTGTTCCCACAGGTCTTGTTCGCGGGCCCAGGCACTTTTTGCTTTGGCGAATTCCATTGCGGTTTCATCTTTCAAAGCGCGAGTCAGATCCAAGTCACGTTGAAGAATTTTATTTCTTTCAAACATAGACTGAGAATACTTTTTCTCTTCACTTTGAATTTGCAGGGCGCGGGCTTTCAATCCTTGGATTTCAAGTTGCAGTTGCAAACTCAATTCTAACGATTTTGCAAGGTCCGAAGACATCTTGGCGTTCGTTGCGCGTTCTGCGCTGAGTTGATCAGCCAACAATTTTGTTTGAGCATCCAACGTTTCAGATCCGTAAGAAACGCTCTCGAGAGATTTAATTTTCTCGCGCAATTCCTCTTGTGAACCTTTCAAGTCAGAATTGAATTTCTTCATCTGCTCTTGCATTTGCTCGTACTTTGGCTGAGTTGGATGATTCTCATCCGTGTCAGCTGTCGTGCTAAGCTCATTCAATTTATTACAAATTTCATCGAATAGTTTTTCATGCTCTGGAACGGAAGGATTTGTCATAGACTTTATTCTGGTCTACGGACCGAAGTCCGTCATCGAAAATTATTGACAAGACTTATGGCTCTCGATTTAGGTCCAGTGTGGAGGTTGTAGATGTTCGTTTCTAAGTGTTCCCGATATGTCATTGCTCTGGTTTTCACTCTCAATTCCGTTGCATTTGCGCAATCACCGGATTCGTTGGGTGTCAGTGATATCAAACAACCACAGCAGGCATCTGAATATATTTTTCGCTCTTCACCGAAAGAGTCTTTGATCAGCGTGCAGCTGTTGGGCGCGGTGACTAGACCCGGGATTTACTATGTTCCTCCTTCCACGGATTTATTGAAATTGATCACTCTGGCGGGCGGTGCGGGAAGCACTGGCGACATGTCTGAAATTACCGTGAGAAAACTGGAACCAAAATCATGGGCAGAAATTAAATCCAAAGCTGTCAGTGAATATCAAGGTGCCTATGAAGTGGATGCTGAAAAGGTGATCAAATACGGGGGAGCGAAACAATTAAAGCTCGCTCAGGATGATTTCATTTACGTGCCTTCAAAGTCATATATGGTCAGCAGTGACGCCACTCGCACGATCACCGTCGTTTCCCTGGTTTTGGGAATTGCTCTGACGGCCTTGCTGATTGACAAGAATTCAGGTCATAACGGGGCTCACTAGGCATGATTCACGCAAAGGACGCCCGTATTTTATTTCTTATAAAATGTCTGGTGGCCTTAACCTTTCTTTGCAAGGTTTCCTTAGGGGGGATTTTACCGATTCCTCGCGAAGTGCCTTACTTAATTTTCCAGCAGGGGATGCATCCTTATATCAACGTGCTTCTAACGTTTTTGTTCGGCGGTCCCTTGGTTCTGTTATGGCTGAGGGTTCGCGCGCGCCAACATTTAAGTGGTTTCTATAAACTGTTTGTTTTCTTTCTAATGATTGTATTGGCTGTGCAAACTTTGCTGCAGGTTTATTACGTGAACCCTGACGAATCAGCGATCATGCAAATCGGTGCAATGCTGGTTTCGCTTTTTATGGTGGGCATTTACGGGTTGATTATTCCCAGTTTATGGAATGTTCAAGACTTTCTAAGGTTTGTGCAACGCTGGACGGGGGCCTTAGTTTTGCTTTCGCTTGTGGTGTTGATCCTGCATCCGGGCTCTACGTTTAAAGGGGGCCGCTTTATCGGCGTCTTTAAGCACATCCCTCACATGGTGACCTGTGCGACGACGGCGTTTGTATTTTCCTTAGGTACTTTCTTACTCGAACACAAACTGAAACATAAGATTTGGAATTCGTTGATTTTGCTCGCAAGCTTTATCGCGATCATATTAACGGGTACTCGTTCGTCAGCGGCGGCGGCGATGTTTGCGTTTTTACTCACTTTGATTTTGCACGAAACTCGTACGACTCAAGGTCGCATGTTCAAGTTTGGTGTAGTTTCGTTTCTGACTACGTTCACTTTGTTTTTTGGTCTGCAAAGTTACGAGTTCGTCCATGACATCGCTACAGGACATTCCTCGTTAGGAGGCCGGCAAGCGCAAGACGGTATTGCCTCGCGCATGGAAGAAGTCGAGCGCGGCAGTGAAATCTTTAAACAGGAACCTTGGCTGGGCCACGGTTTGATGTCTAAGTTTGCTTCTGGAAATGATGTCGATGTTTCTAACTACAACTCATTCAAAGATCCCCATAACATTTTCGTGTCAGCGGGAGTCGTCGGTGGATGGCCGCTGTTAATTCTTGCAGCGATAGCGCTGGGTTTCATGACGATCGGCGCACTGAAAGCTTTGAAATCTTTCAGTATCGCCAAACGCCAAGTTTCTATTTACCTGCTCGCGCACATTCCCATTTTGGTGATTTATCATATTCACTTATCCATCGGAGGAATGGCAGACCGCCTGTACTGGATGGTCTTTGGCTTTGTGGCTGCGGCTGTTTTCGAAGAAGTAAGAATTCGCTCTGCAAATACTGCAAAGGAAACAAAAGGTGCCCAATTGGGCATGCTGTCTAACTCTTAGACGCCCATTCCGCGTGATTCCGCCTTGACTTGCAACTGAGGTCGGTACAAAAACTGCTCCCAATCGGGCGATGGGCATAAAGTCATACCTCCTATTCATACTCTCCTTCCTGGTGATCGCACCAGTGGGGTGCTCATTTAAAAATGACCATCAAAAGCCCGTGGATGAGAAAGTTCTTTTCCCAGCTGGCAAAGCCCCGACAGATAGCAAGAACAGACCCAGTGTATTTGAAGCCGTAGCGAAAAAAGATGATGCCATTGCTATCTCCGTGATCGATCAATATTCCGCTTCAGAAATCGATGCTTTAGAACAGAATGGCGAATCCGTTTTGGATGCCGTTTTAAAGACCGGGTCCACGACTTTGCTTAGATATTTAATTGGTAGAGGAGCTAGCCCTGTTAAGTTTGGCTTCCAATCTTTGGAATGGAGTGAGGGTTCTTACGGAGTTACCGCAGATCTTATTCCTTATCTATATGAACGCTTCGAAAAGATTTCTACCGGCGATGCGACGTTCGATAATCTGCACTTTTCCGAAGCAGCGTGTGCCTATTTCATTCAATTGGAATTCCGCAAAATGTCCATAACCAAGCAAATGGGAAAAGATAGCTCTGAGGAATTCCTAGAGGCTGCGAAGTTGTTTACTAATTCAAAGAATTGCAGAGACTCACTTAAAAAAGTGCCTAGCGATTATTTGAGTATCTGGTTCAGAGATGAATTTTATCGCCAGTCTAATTTCGGATTTTCGAATATTGGAGTTCTGAGATTTTTGGATTTAGTAAGTGTAGATCGTCAGATTGAATTTTCGATTCAAGAGCCTTATCTGGGTGGAAATTACGAAAGAGATCCACGACTGCTGTTGTTTTTTAGTTCTTTAAAAGGTAGCGACTGGGTCACCTTTATGAACATCTGGTGGCCACTATTAAGTCGACATTCCAAATTGGATACCGCCGCGAATGAAAATAGCAAGATGGAGGAGCCTGGATCTGATCGAGTTCCTTTGGTGAAAGAACGAGAGTACCAAGGATACTTTATATCTGAGACCGCTCTGGAGATTTGCAAAAATTCAGAACTAGAAATCGTATGTAATGAATTCAAAGGCACGTTTAAATTGGGTGATTCCAATGAGTAAAGCCATGAAATTCTTCTTTATATGTATTTTCCTAGGTTTTTTAACATCTTGCAGTTTTTCTAAAGAAAAGAAAGAACAGGAAGTTGTCACGTCGGCTGCGTTGAAACAGATTACTGAGAATAGACTTAAGAACACCGTCTATTTAGATACTGAGTCAGCTCTAAAACAGATTCAAGCTTCGAACATTTCTGAGTTAAATGCTACGTGGAGTAATGGTGATAATTTTTTAAACTACCTAATAAATTTCGGCAGCCCGGATTTATTGCGTGAAAGCTTGAAATCTGGTCTTTCGGTTTTCTTGCCGTCACAGCTTCTGGAAGAGACTTCATTTTCGTTAAAGAAACAACTCCTTCAAAAGTATGGCTCAACTACGATGGCGATGATTCCGGATTCGATTAACGCTGAGAAGTCACAAATTCTTCAGGCATACTTTGATGGCGTGATTTCTGAAATTTATGAAGAAATTCGTAATGACAGAACCAGTTCTGCGCAAGAGATTTATTATAAACGTGGTGGCACCTGCGATCTTGTGATGATAGGTATGCTGGCGAAATACCAAATTGATTCATCGGTTCCACTAAGTAAAGTGAAAGATTTTTTTCGGAAGGTCTCATGTGATCTGAAAGGTATCGGTATCGATGAGAAATTGTATTTCTGGAAATCAGAGCTGCAAAAGCAATTTAAGTTGAAGTTTGAAAATTTAGACCTTCTCGAGGAACTAACGAAGTTAGAGAAAATGCCATATTTAATTAGCGTTTCTTCATCGAAATATATGGTCGGATTGAAAACTCTTATTGATATTTCAAAGAGTTGTCGTATTGAAGATGAGGCAACGCATACGACTGATTGTAAGGGCTCAGCGAATGAAGAAGACCTAGACGCGATTGTTTACGGGAAGCTGCATTTTTCTATTCAGGCAGTTGATCGATACTTAGAAGATAACAAGTATAGGGATTTGATGGGGTATTTTACAACGGATGCCCTTTATCCCGTGTATGTCGCTTACACTCCTTTTGATGGATCTCGAGCCACAGACAGTGATTTAGTGTCAACTGAGGTGGATATTTTAAGTTTCGAGCAAGGAATTTTTCGCTTGTTCTACCACGGTAAATTTGAACATAAAATTTTAATACCAAATACTAATGAATCTGACGTTTCAAAAGAAGGAGCGTAAATGAAAAAACAAACGGTTCTCGTCGCACTCGGTAGTTTGTTCTTAGCAGCCTGCAGTAATGGGTTTGAAGCTGCTCAATTAGATTTGAACTCGGCAGTAAACGCTAATAGCGCTGCGGTGTCATATGATCAATGGCATGATTCTGAAAGTCATCCAGAACATCTTCTCATCAAATGGCGTTCTCAAATCGCGAGTGAGCAAATGACTTCAGCAGATGTTTGTAAGGCATTTGACGAAATGGATGTTCAGCATCTTACGTTGTTTGAAAATGAATTAGCGGACGAAGCGAATAAAGATGTAGTCGGTGAATGCGCAGAAGAATTACTGGCTAAGATTGAACGCTTTTATATTAATGATCGCGCTGCATTGACTGCGAATCTGGGAAATTTCTTTGAGCATGACGTTAAAACCTTTGAATCTAAAGGGAACGTAAAAATCCAGGGCGTTGGCTCAGATAAAACTTCTGATTTTAAGTTCCAAGTGGTGACGAAACCTATTGATACAACTCTGGGATATCACGTTGATCCAGACAGAAAAGATAAGATTACGAAGAAATATAAGGTCGTTGATGCCAAGCAAGTTGTGCTTACTTTTGACGATGGGCCAAGGCTGAACACGGAGATCGTATTAAAGATTCTGGATGAAGTAGGCGCGAAAGCTCTTTTTTTCCAGGTGGGCGAGAAAGCTGTCGAATTGGACAAAGAAAATAAAATTAATTATTCGAATATAGCAAAAAAAGTAGCGGCAGCTGGACATGTGTTTGGCGGCCATTCAAGGACTCATGCGAATCTAAGGGCCCTTGACTACGAAGTAGCACGTGAGCAAATATACGATGGTTTGAACAATGTTATTCAGGCTGTTGGATGGGCATATCCAATCTTTAGATTCCCATACGGTAACTCAACGCCAGCGCTAATTAACAACTTAACGAAAATGGGGATCGCCTCATTTTATTGGCATGTTGACAGTGAAGACTGGAAATCGAAGCGTTCGACAAGCGAGCTAATTGACTATACGATGGGGCAGGTTCGAGCTAAGGCCGGTGGTGTTATTTTGTTCCACGATATCCACAAAAGAACGGCTCAAATGCTTCCACAGTTTTTAAGAACTCTGCATAACGAAGGTTATCAAATCGTGTTGTTAAAACCGACTAAGATTATTAAGTCGCCGATCGATTACAAGCCAGTTCCTCCGAAACCATAGTTCAACGGGCCGCACAACGAGTGCGGCCACTGTCATTTCACCATTTTAATCCTCATTACATAATAGACACAGGCCATCCTTGGGAAAGGGTGGCAAAACTATTAGGTCGGGGGATTTTGGGGTTATGAACGATCCACATTTAGAGCCAGAACTCAGCGTTGGCGAAATCTTGAAATTATATTTGTCACACTGGCGGATGTTCGCGGTTTTCACTGCGGTTCTATTCACCATCAGTGTGATTATCTATGCTGTTAAAATCCCCTATGTAGCAACCACGTCCATTATATTTAACGACTCGCAAAACTCTGCTGTTCAGGCGTTTTCCATGCAGTTCTTTGGTTTGAACAAGTCTCTCCAGGAATCCAAAAAGGGCAGCAGTCTTCTCTCAAAGCACATCGAGTATTTGAAAACCCGCGAATTCTTTGAAGCAGTCCTTGCGAAAATTCCCGAGCGTGGTGAGTCCGGGCAGATCTCTATGGAAGAGCGTAAAGGTTTTGAAATCTTCCGCGATAAGTATTTAAAAGAAATCGACAAAGCGCCTGAAAATAAAGTGGCTGTCTTGCAAAAACTGGATCGTTGGACTCGTGCTCAGTTGGATTCTGACTTTGAAATCAAAATCATCGCTGCCACTCCCGATCGTGCGATGTCTTTGTTTTTGGTGAACACTGTTGTGCAGACCGCTGACGGACTTTTAAGAAAGCGTGAACTTGAAGAAATCGGTCGAGTTGAAACTTTCATGGCCGAGCAGAAAAAAGATGCCGATGAAAAACTGGTGACGATTGGCAAAGAACTAGCCGAGCTTCAGAACCGTGACAAAAGCCTGCTACCTTTGGGTTCCAAAGAAAAAATCGGGGATTATGTCAGTGAACTTTTGGTTCGCTCGAACGAGTTGAAACTAAAAATCAGCCAGAATTCTAAAATGATCGCTTATCTTAATAAGGACCGTACTGCGGGCGCTGATAACTCCATGTATGGAGTTGGTGGGCAAATCGAAAATTTGAAAAATCAAAACGACATTCTGAAGGATCAGCTGTCGCAGGTTCAAGCCTCCATTGAAAATCTGAAAGCAGAGTCCCGTGAACTTCCATTCCAGGCACAAATGGCCGAGGACCTTAAAAAGAAATCAGAACTTGAGTTCAACCGCTATAAAGAAGTCAGCTCTGCGCTGGCGAAACTGGATTCTTTAAAACTTTCGATCGGCCGCCGCTTTGATATTCTTGAATCCGCTCGCTGGGAAACGACAGTCCCACAAATCGGTTTGATGGCGCTGGCATTGCTAAGTATCTTGATCAGCCAGTTTGTGGGTTCGTTGATTATTTATTTCCGATACCTGTGGAATCCAAATGTGATCACAGCAGAAGCCACTCGGAATCTGGTCGTGTGGGATGGTCATTCACTGGATCCACGTGTGATTATCGAAAATTCCAAAATCAAATTGAATCTTAAACAGCCCGAGAAGGACGAAACGGTGAATGTGATATGAGCACTATAAAAAAATCATTTACTTATGTAGCTGCCACATTCCTTTTATCTTCTTGCGGAAATGGCGTTGGCCAGCAAATTCAGAACTCCATTCAGGTAAATAAAAATGCGACCTCGTTGGCTGAGTGGGATTCTTCACCGGCTAATCCGGAATATCTATTTCAACAATGGCGTAAAGATACTCAGAATCTAGAGCAGCAGGAAAAACTGAGCTCGCAAATCTGTAGCAAGCTTAAAGATCTGGATGGTCTTTCGCTGACTATTTTTGAAAATGAGATTCGCAACGAAACCAACATGCCGTTGGTAATGCCTTGTCGCAAAGATTTGTTGGCACAATTGGAAAGACATTACGCTGCTGAACGCGCAACTTTGAAAATCCGCGTGAATGCATTTAGCCAGCAGCCTTCAGGAAATACTTTTCAATTTCCCGAAAACATTCAGTACCGCGACGTTTCGAAAGGTTACTATGCCAGAGCCGGGGACGTAGGGCCTAAAGAAATCGTGATTACATTCGACGACGGACCCAGCGGAATTTACACACCTTCCATTCTAAGATCTTTGAAAGAGGTCAACGCCAAGGCGCATTTTTTTCAATTAGGAAAAAGCATCCGCCAAAACTTCGATGTCACGAAAGCCGTAGCCGCGGATGGACACGCTGTCGGCACACATTCTATGACTCATTCCTGCTTAGCAAACACT
The DNA here is from genome assembly GCF_047302455.1 of Bdellovibrio sp. HCB185ZH. GTDB lineage: Bacteria > Bdellovibrionota > Bdellovibrionia > Bdellovibrionales > Bdellovibrionaceae > Bdellovibrio. The sequence goes on along the minus strand of NZ_CP178624.1, from coordinate 1,875,552 downwards.
CCCACGTGCGAGCGTTTGATGTATAAGACGTTGTCCTTCACCGAAGCCATCGCAGAAATCAAGGGAGGACATCAAGCTGCATTTGATACTCTTGGTTTCGTTGAACCCTTCTTCCGTTTCCCATACGGCGAAGTAGACCCCGAGCTCCGTAACTTCCTAAACCAAAACTCCGTCGCAGAATTCAATTGGAACATCGACAGTGAGGACTGGAAAGCCCAAACCAACGAAGAGCTTCTGAGACATACTCTAGAAACCATCGATAAAAAAGGTAAAGGCATCCTCCTCATGCACGACATCCATAGAAGAACTGCAGAGGTGCTGCCACAGCTGCTGGCCGAGCTTTACAACCGCGGCTTCAGTGTAGTACTACTCCAACCCACGGACGCATCAGCGAGATATAACAGCAAGCTAGTCAAGAAGCCTGTGCCCTAGGGCCTACTATTGATTTTTAGCTGCGTTGCTGCGTCTTCGGCGTACTTGCAGTACGCCTTCATCCTTGAGCCTTGTAAAAATCAATATTAGGCGCCTAGGAACTTGAACTTGTTTGGGTGGATGCAGTTTGAAAACGGATAAAGATCGGCCTTCTACTTGGCTTAAATATCGTGATGGGATGTGCAATGGGTGCCATGGGCACTGTTGTACTATGCCTGTGGAAATTAAGCTGTCAGACCTTATTCGCCTTGGTGTTACCGACGAAGACGAAGCCGCTGCCGGAGTAAAAAAACTCTCCAAGCGCCTCATCAAAGAAAAAATAATCATCTCCTACAGAAGCGGCACCGAATTCTTCATGCTAAGCTCCCGCCCCAACGGAGATTGCCTCTACCTACACCCAATAACCCGACTCTGCACAGTCTACGAAAAACGCCCCGACACTTGCCGAGAATTCCCAAAAATAGGCCCCCGCCCAGGCTACTGCCCGGTAGGCCCAAAAAACAAATAACCAACCCCCGTTTTCACAGATCTTAAAAATCAAAGGACAAACACAAAGTTGTCCCACGCGAAGGACGTCTCCCAAAGCAGCTACTGCAATGAGAGTAGAAGTTCATACGTTGTTTTCTTTGCCCCACCTCAAATTACATCCCCATCTCCAACTGAAAAAAGCGAGACGAATAAAACGATGGCACCTCTATACATCGTCGAAAATCAACAATTCCAGAATGAGACACCTAAGAACGAGCTGCCAAAACGCCAAACTTTTCCCTCTAAAAAAGCTCTCGTCATAGCTGGGTGCTTCGGGCACGACTGAGGCATGCCCTCACGCCGTCGACCTCCGTCGGCGCATGGACAAAAATAGCAGGATGCTATTTTTGCGCGAAGCCCGAAGGGCCAAGGGCAGGAGCCCTTGGCATCCGCGAACCCGCCAAAGGCGGGCGACGGTGAGCCCGGATGGCGTGTCGACAGAGTGAGGGCAGGACACAGGCGGGACCGAAGCACCCAGCTATGCCCGAGAACTCTCTTTCCGAGGGAAACGTAAAAAGTTTAGACAGCGGGAAGCTGAAGGGCGGCACTGTCTCAGAATGAACAACTTTTAAACGATTATAGGGGTAGCACAAGTGGCATAAGGCCTGCTCTTAGAACAGTAAGACAGGAGGGCTTTTTTATGGGCCTTAAAGAAAACAAACTAGAAATTGCCATCATAGCCGTAGCAATCGTTTTGATTGGTGGGGTTGGTAATCTGTTTAAAGCTCCTGTCCAAAAAGCCCTTCATAACTCCGAACTAAGCTTCGAAATGATTCGTCCAAAATCTATTCTAGCAGCGCTATTTGATCTAGGCGGCCGCGAAGTATCCCGCAGTTATGTAAATCCATTTGGTAACAAAAAACCAACGGAAGCAGCTAAAACAACTCCAAACACCGAAGACAAAACAAAAGCAGCAACGACGACAACTAAGACAGCTCAGAAAAAAGCGGACGATAAAAAAGACCAAGATAAGAAGCCAGAAGTTAAAATTAACGTAGTAGATGGCAATCCGACATTCAAAGCGGGTGCTGATGATATTTCCACTGGAAATGGTACGGGCGGTTCGGTAGCCACAGGTTCTCCAGCAGCGGCTGATGGGAAAAAGTCAGCAACAGATAAAGACTCTATGACCGCAGCCCAATGGCGCAACTTGGTTTTGGGTCAGCCTACGAAAGAAAACGTAAATAAGATGGTAGTTGCCTACATGGACAAAGAACTTACGGATGCTGAATTCTACGGTATCGTGAAAGAGCTTTTGCAAAACAGCAACTCGGAAACCCAAGCTTTGGGTTTGTCAGCAGCAAGCACATTCTATAGCTCTACAGCATTTAACACGGTGGCATCTGGCTACAAAAACTATTCGACTGAGAATCAAACCAAAGCGATGGCTTACTTGTTGGGCTTTGCGAACGCAGGTCGCCTGAGCGCTTTGGCCTCTTCACTAAGAAGCTCTGACGAAGAAGTCGTTTCTTTGGCAGCGGAAGTTGTGGTGAAGGGCTATAATTCAGCAAAAGAAGGAACAGTATCCAGCCAAGGAAACCGTTCACGCGGCGACGCGTTTGAAAATACACTGAAAAACTACACTCAATTCGTAAAGATCTTCCAAGAACTTCAGGGCAGCTCTAATTCAGAGATCGCTTCTTTGGCGGGAACTGCTTTGAGTCAAATTCAATCCGGTGTTGCAACTCTATAAGAGCTGGACAGCCTAAGGCATTTGCGATGACAATAGTTCCATGAAACTGGGTCATCGCTTTTTTATTTTCCTCATTACGTTTATCTGTGCGCAAGCACACGCCATGACCGATCTTCCGCGCAACCTTTCCACACGAGATCAAGTTCGTACCCTGGAAATTTTGGGCTATGGTTCCGCTGCAAAAATCCTGGGTGATCCCTATCCATTGGGAGGATATTCCGGCGTTGAAATTGGTCTTGCGACTCAGTTTATTCCCGTCAGTGACCTAGCCACTATGGGTTCCGGAACCGAAGATAAAGGGGAGCTTTCCTATTACACTTTGAGTTTGGGAAAAGGCCTTTATTATAACATCGATACTTTTGTGTATTTCTCTCCGTCTTTGCAGAACGAAGAGATGCAAAACTTCGGCGGCCAGATTCGCTGGGGATTTTATGAAGCTCCCTTTTTCCCGATTTCTTTTTCTGCGCTGATGTATGCGGGCGGAGCCAATATTCAAAACCTGGTGAATATTTCCACGGTGGGCTGGGATTTAATTGGAACCGTGAATATGGAAAACGTCGCTTTGTATTTCGGTTGGGGACGTATTCGGGCGCAGGGCACTTTCATTGGCGGGACTGGCGGCATCACAGCTTCAGGAAATACCGAATCTCAAAATATCTCTGAAGATCACACCTTCTTTGGCGTGAACGTGGAAATCTCCAAAGCCTTTATCGCCTTGGAAGTCGATCGTTACACGGATTCAGTTTACAGCGGAAAATTAGGCTACAGATTCTAGTTCTGTTGAGCTTTTTCGATCAGTTTCGTCGTGGATTTTCCATCGATGAACTGCAGTGACATCACCTGACCACCGTAACCCGCAACGAAAGTTCCACCAACGATTTGGTCGATCTTCCAGTCGCCACCTTTAACCAAGATGTCGGGTTTTACTTTTTTGATCAGATTTTCGGGAGTATCTTCAGTAAAGATCACAGAGAAACCAACACAGCCCAACGCTGCCAGAATTTCCGCACGATCATTTTCAATTTGAACAGGACGAGTAGGGCCTTTAAGGCGTTTTACGCTGGCGTCGGAGTTCACTCCCACAACCAACACGTCTCCCAAAGAGCGCGCTTCCTGCAGGTAGCGAACATGTCCCACATGCAGAAGATCAAAACAGCCATTTGTGAAAACGATTTTTTTACCTTCGGAACGAAGCGGAGCCAAGGCTTCAGCGATATCATCAAACTTGCGAACTTGGCCCATGGGAAACCTATACTTTCTTAAGCAGACGAGCACCAGTGATTTGACCGGCGTAGTCTTTATTCATCAGAGCGGACAAAATCGGGAATACAATGAATCCCGTTGCGATCACCAAAGCGCTGCGAGCAGCAACTTTTAAGCAGAACATGCCAGAAGAAAGATCTGCTGGTGTACCTACACGTTGATCAAATGCCCACTCGCCCGGCGTTGCACCCATATAGATGCGATTCAAAGAAAGATAAACGAAAGACACGCAAGCAAAGATCGCAACCGTCGCGAAATACACAAAGTAGTTTTCATCCGGTTGAGTCAAGTTTGCCACAAGATCAATTCTTGCGATAGACACCAACAAGATCAGGCACAGAAGGCTGGCTGCCATAACAAGCATTCCATCCAATAGACCTGCAGAGAAACTGAAAACCGTGTTTTTGTATTCTTCTTTCGTTTGCGCGGTGATTTTGGTTTTTGATTTCTCGTCAAATTCCAAACGGCGATTTTTTTGAAGAGTTTTAAGGATCTCATCCACTGCTGCCGTTGAGCTTGCAGGATTCGCTTCGCCGCCCACTTCTGTCAGGTAACCTGGAGCAGAAGGAACTTGCGAAGTTGTCGGACTGGACTTTTTGCGAGGAAGTGGTGGACGAAGTGGATCAACCGAATTTTCTTCGATCAATTCCAAACCCTGGTTTTTCAAAAGAGCAGGCGACGGAGAAGCCGAAAAAGAATCAGCTTCTGTTTCAAATTTAGCGGCCGCAGATTTCTTTTTGTGGAAACCTAGACCATCCGTCAGGGGCTTAAATTCAAACTCTTCGAAAGGATCCATTCCTTCTCCTTTAAACCATCAGATCAAAGTCATACTTTAGGACTGATACCAGGGCCATGCAAGCCGTTTCGACTCGCAAAACCTGGGGTCCCAAGGTGACTGGATGAAGGCCTAGGTCCTGGAATTTTTGAACTTCGGAATGGGAAAAGCCGCCTTCGCTGCCCACGATAATCCAAATGTTCGTGATGCCGGCAGGGTGAGACGCTTTTACTTTGCTGACGTATTCTTTAATGCTTAGCGTTGATGGACCTTCATATGCAAATAGACCCACGGAAGAGTCGTTTTGGTTAATGATTCCCGCAAGCTTATCAAAGTTCACGGCAGCTGGAACTTTCATCAGATCGCCACGACCGGATTGTTGGGTCGCGGACTTCACGATTTTATCCCAACGCTCGGTTTTGTTATCAGAGATTTTTTCGCCAGAGCGGACGAAGCTGAACTCAGAGAAAAAAGGCTGAATACTTTTAACTCCCATTTCCACAGCTTTTTCCATCACGGCATCCATCACTGGAAAACGGGAAATGGACAAAGCCAAATGCACATGGGGAGTTTTCAGTGGCGGGATGTCGCGCTCTTCGATCACTTGAGCGGTCGCGGATTTTTTTGAAACTTGAGTGACTTCGACAAAGTACGCTTTGCTGTCTTCAGTAAGAACTTCGAACTTGGAACCCACATCCTGACGGCAAACATCGAAGATGTGATGAAACACATCTCCAGAGAAATTAACCTGATCACCGAACAGATCTTTTTTTTCGATCCAATAGCGTCTCATCGAAAGCTGCCTTATGCGTTTTCTGTAGATTTAGCCCAGTAACCAACCCATTCATCTTTTTCAAGACGACGAACAACCTCTAGGTTTGTTCCTTCAAAGAATTTTTCAAAGAAGTGGTTATCACGCTCTTCCAAAATACCTGTCAGCAAAATATGCCCGCCTGGTTTTAGAACGCGCAAAAGATCTTTTTTGATATTGATCAAAACGCCATCAATGATGTTTGCGACAACAACATCGTAAGGTCCACGGATTTCATCAAGTTGTGTTTCAGGGATATCGATTTGTGGAAGCTTGTTCAATTTCACATTGTCACGAGCGACACGACGAGCTTCAGGATCGATTTCGATACCCGCAACCAAGCCCATGCCGCTCATCTGGGCAAGCATCGCCAGGATCGCAGTACCTGTGCCGACATCAAGAAGTGCCCAGTCAGCCAAATTTGCTTTGTGTTTTTCAGCCAGTTTGTTGATGAAGAAAGCCATCATCTGAGTTGTCGCGTGAGTGCCGGTACCAAACGCCATGCCTGGATCGATATAGATCGCATGTTTGCATTCAGGTGGGGGAGTCAACCAAGATGGCACAACCCAGAAGTCACCGATCAAACGGAAAGGAACGAAGCCTTTTTTCCATTCTTCCAGCCAGTCTTTGTTTTCTTCTTCAAAGATTTGCCATTTGATCATGGCGTTGAATTCAGTCAGGCCTTTGAAAAAATCTTGATCAGGATTTTGCGGGAAGAATACGTCCAACTCGTGGGTTGGAACGTTAACCAAAGTTGGATCGTAAGTAAGATCGGGTTGGGTGAAGACCAAAGCTTCGGTGACGCCCGAGGCGCCACAACCGAAACTGTGTGTAGTAATAACGTCTTCAAGATCTGCAGGAACCTGGCTTAGGCGAACACGGAAATATTTATTGTCACTCATTCCCTGAGTTGTTACCAGAATCCGCCACTTTTTCAAGCTTTTCCCCTGTATTAACCGGAGCTTGAGCAAGGGCCTTTTCTGGAGCAGGCAATGCCATTGGAGCCTGTAATTCCTTCGCAGCCGGGGCTGGAGTCGTTACGGCTACTGCCACCGTCGTCACCGTAGCTGATTGAACGGGAGGGGCTTCAGCTACTTTTTTTCTTTTAGGCTTCGAATTATCAATAAAGGAACCACGGGTCTCAATGCGATCCCCGGTCATAATTCCCACTTGCTCGAGCATCGGTAGGTCATCTCTGGAAAGCAGAGTGAATTCACGAGCCACTGCAACTTTGTCGTAAATAGCGATGATTTTTAACTGCCCCACCGGCACCAAGATTTCACCAACAGCGTTGGCCCCTGAGGCATCCCGCACATTGATTTTGCGAACGGCGGTGACGACCATGTTTTTCTTAAGACCGGAGCTGGCGTCGGCTGCAATGTAAAAGTCCTTATAAGGCTCTTCATCGTTGGCCAAGGTGATATTGCGACGAACATCAACGATCGTCATTGAAGCATTGGCTGCGTGAGCAGGTGCCGAGTGAAGCAGGCTTGAGAATATTAAAGCTAGCAACATAATTGAACCCTTCCATGGTTTCTTCATGGCTTATCGGGTGTCTTATTTTGAAACTTAAATGGAGTCTAAGAGAGCTGGACCAAGCGCCAGCCAAGCGAGGCTATTGCGAAACGATGGCACCTTGAATGGACGAATAGACTTTGTATTTGCCGGTGTCTGTCGTTTGCTCGATCTCCGAAAGGTAGTTACCCACGGAACTTTGGACCTTATATCCTGAAGCCGTCGTACCATCTTGCGTGGAACCTGATACCAGACCCGTTGCTTTAGAAGGAGCCTTAGCCGAGATCACGGCATTCAGATCTTCAAGAGAAGCTTCCAATGAACAACCAGAAGCCATCACCATCACGGCAAGCAACATCAGCTTTTTCATTTGGAACCTCCTTAAAAATCAAATTCTCTTAAGTACTTATCGGAGTTTTTTGCAGGATCATTAAGCAATCTCATTTTGAGACAATTCCGATATAATCGTCTCTAACTAATGATGTTTCCTAAGGTTATTTCCCAGAACTCTTTTCCAACGAGTTCAGTCGCTGCTCAAGAATGCGCAGGCGTTCTTCCTGGAATCTCTCGTTATTTTTCAATCGAGAATTTTCCTCTTTCAAAAATGCTATTTCGCGATTGTGCGTTTCTAACTGATTTTGGAATGAAGCAGAACTAACGTTGAATTTTTGATTTAGCTCTTTCAAGGCATTGATAATCGGTGCGATAAAGCCCAGATAGTTCACAGATTTTGTGCCTTCATTGTCAGTTCTAACCAGTTCTGGATAAACCGATTCCACTTCTTGGGCAATGACTCCGAATTGGAGGACGGGATCTTTTGATGGATCTTTCCAGTGATAGGTGACACCACGAAGCTGTTCGATTTTTTTCAAAGCATCAGGAATCTCATGGATGTCTTTTTTCAAACGAACATCCGAAGCTTGGGTCAACGTCCCAGTCAGATTCGCATTTCCTGTCGTTCGCAATGTAAAAAGACAAGTATTCAAACCGAAGCACATAGCATCAGCACCAAGAGGAGCGCCTGTTGCCGAAGATAACCATCTCCACGCCTGGCCTCCGGTCGCTAAATTTTCATTCTTTATAATCGTGTAGGCCGTTGCTGAATTGGAGGATACATGCAATTGGCCAACCGGTGTTGCCGTCCCGATTCCGACATAGCCTTCGGAAGTAATACGCATTCTTTCTGCTTCCATTTGGCTGCCCGTCGGCACGGTTACAAAAGTCAAATGTCCCCCACCGGCGGTTGCGGTGAAGTTCTCGGCTGCATAGGCGCGGATTCCCGCGGAGTTTGCATTCGTATATGTGCCGGTTGCATCGGTTCCGTTAAAATTAATCTGACCTAAAGCATTACCAACAAGAGTTCGTGATGCAGGAAGCCCCATGGCTCCATTCGACGTACTCATCGTGATACCAGCTCCCAATCCTGTGGTGCCGTCGGTACGATGCAATTTGATGCTGGAGTTCGCCCACACATCACCTGAAATCGTCAAGGGATAGGTTGGGGCATTCGTTCCAATTCCTACATACCCATTAAAGTAATTTTTTGCGGCGGCATCCATTTGATAAATGCCGTATCTGTTTGTAACTGTAGCGCCCGCACCTCGCGAGCCCAAATAGATGTCGTACATATTTGTGATAGTACCAGTTGCCGTGTAGGGATTTACCAGAAGTCCGATGGCTGTGGTGGTCACTGGGGTATTTGCCGGCACAACGTTTTCATGTCCGTAGGTAATCGTGACGCCTCTCATGCTATTGACGGTCCCGTTGTCTGCACTCCCTGCATACCGGTTGCGGGCGGCATTCACCCAGACTGCGTCAGAGTTTGAGCTTACAGTGACTCCTGCAGGAACGTTAAATGAAAGTCCAGCAGAGACTGCTTGAGATGCAAGGCTAGAATTGGCAGAAGGAGTCACACGCATCCAGCTACCGAAAGATCCAAAGGTCCCTGATGTCGCCGTATTATTATAAAGAGAATTGCTGTAAGTGTTCGTCTCAATGGTATTGAAGTCAGAAGGAAACGTGGATTTATCACCAAAAAGAGCGCCACCAAAAACTGTGAGCGGTGCAGTCGGCGCAGCGGTGTTGATGCCGATATAACCATTGTTGTGAATTCTCATTCTTTCTACAGGTGTACCCGCATTATACTGCTTAAATGCCAGGGCATGAACGGCGGAACCATTTTCGTGTTCTATAGTCATTCCGTTGGAAGGAAGTCCCGCAGTATTACTACCATCCGAAGAGAATGCTAATACGCCAGTGACTTCACCCGAATCAGGTTGAGCGTTTGTGTTGTCACCGTTGATGATTAGGTAAGCTGTCGCTGGATCGGTTACTCGAATTTTTGTTGCGACATCCAGCTTAACTCCCGGACTAGTTGTGCCCACTCCAATATTCGATGAGCTCGTATAAAGAGCAGAGTTAGCTAGCACTGTCGCACTGCTATAATACGGAATATAACCTGCAGTACCCGAGCCTGATAAAGTGCCGGAGGGTAAATCAGTTGAGGCTAGTGCACGAAATGTTGGAGCAGCACTTCCTGCTGTAGGGCCTGCGAAAACAAGTCCCGCAGTTTGTGCGGCAAAATTGGAACCACTGACAGAAATATTTGTACAGGCAAAAGTATCGGGCACCGATTGCCATACAAGAGTCTGTGAACTGGTGCAGTTATTCGGAATCTGAGACAAACCTGCCGCAGATTTTAGATCGGTGAAATTAAAATAAGATGCTGACCAGTTTGTCGTATCCCAACGAAGCACTTGGGCATTGCCTGATCCAGACGAAATTGAAATTGCAGGGGTTGTTCCACCCGTAGCCACAGACAACGGAGAAGTCGCCGTAACATTGGTTACAGTTCCCGCATTCGGTGTGATCCATTTAAGGCCGGTCGTCTGCGAGCTGTCCGAAGAAAGCACTTGCCCGTCGCTGCCCGCAGGAAGTCGAATGTTGTTCGTTCCGTCGCGAGTTAGCAAATCACCTTTTGAAGTAAGCGGACTTAAAGCGTTGAATCCTGCAGTCGCAGAAGATTGACCGGTACCCCCTTTGGCTATGGGAACCACCGTTGAAAATGCAGAGGGATTTAGGTTGGTGAGTGCAGATCCATCGACTGCGGGAAGTTTCGCAGAGGTGTCCAGTCGAACAATTTGATTGGCGCTGGTACCTGTGTCGACATTCAGTGTGACAGAGCCAGAGGTGCCACCACCTGTCAGTCCGCTGCCGGCCGTGACGCCCGTTATAGTGCCACCTGCAGAAGAACCCAACAGATCCCACGTGGTGCCATTGTCGCGATAAATTTCTTTGGTGTCGGTGGATACATAGAGATTTCCGCCAGTACCAGCACTTCCTTTGGAAGCATTTAATCCAGATTTGATTCCCGGAGTTCCTCCCTGATTGCGAATAGCATCCGTGATTCCATATCCGCTTAAAGAGTTTGGAATGCCCGTAGTAATTTTTGAATAATCCAATGCAGGAATGTCTGACGCAGAAAGTGTTGCCACACCACTGGTGATTCGACCATGCACATCCGTCGTCACCTTATAGTATGTTCCCGCCGTACCCACATTGTCTAAAGCCAGAACAGGTGTGGTGGTTCCGTTCGTGACGGTGATTTGTCCAGCAGTACCAGAGACAGAAGTGACGCTGCCGCCGCCACCGCCCGTTGCATCCGCAGCAGGTATCCACTTACTGCCATCAAACTTTAACACTTGTCCCGTTGTAGGTGCCGTTGCGTCGACCGCGATGCCTTTGATTTTATCCACCGACGTTCCGGTCGAAGCACCACTTACATCACCACTCAAAGTTAAAGATGAAATGCTGGTGCAAGATAGGATTGAACCATTCCAGGATAGAAAGCTGTTTGGTCCGCAAGTTGGAATACTTGTTTTAAGAACGAAATCACTGACTGATTTTCCGTTTAAAGTTTGTGCCGTATCTGCACCCGACGCGTACGCCGCATATGGAACTGAACGAATTTCCGTATCAGGAGTGATTAACTGCCATCCCGTACCGTCATGGAACTGCACTCGCAACAGACGGGAGTGATTCAACGCGGGCGTATACGTACTTGCGACATTATTAATGGCATCACCGCAATCCAAAGCTTGGGAGTTATCAAACACACTCAGTAAAGTTATCGTCGGTGAAGGAGGAAATAATTTACTGCCTGTTCCAATAGGAACGTCAAAGATCCCATTGGAATTCGTCATATTGACACCGGATTTTTGTTCGCGATAAATCACGCAGGTGCCATTGGGATTGGTGATTTCAAACAGGAAGCTTACATTGTTTGCTTCAAATGCAGAACCATCAGGTTTGACGATGCGACCCTGATAGGAGAGCGAATTCGGCACAGCCATGGCCAAATTTGCAAGTAGTAGTAATGATAGAAGATACGTTCCATGTTTTATCATCTAATGTTTTATCGGCAGAATCAGTGGCACATCGTATGATCCGGATCATGTTTGCAGATCCAGTTTTTAATTTCTCCGTGCTCTTTTTGTAGCTTCTTGTTTTCTTCTTTCAAGATCTGATTTTCACTCTCAATCGAAGCGATTTTTCTGTCTTGTTCGGAGAGCTTTTTATGAATGATTTGTGAATCATCAAACCATCTGTGATAAAGATCTTTAACAGCATTTACCACGGCCCAGTGAATCGGATCGACGTTCAATTCCAAATATCCGTCAGAGCGTTTTGTCACGGCATCCGGAATGACTTTTTGGACTTCTTGGGCGATGAAACCGGTTTTCTGATAGTCAGAAGGCAATTTCAAAGGATTATCTTTTTTGTAGGAATAGCGAACCGTGTGAAGTTGCAAGACTTCATTCAGACCATATTCATAATCGCCATGAATATCCTTGAGTCGTGCATCCGAAGCATTTGTCCAAGCTGTCCCTGTCGACAGGCCGGCCGTGCCAATGACATGAAGTTTATAAGATGGAGTCACCGTTCCGATCCCCACGTTTCCGTCATTCTGAATCGTCATTTTCGTAGAAGTGGGTGTGCCGACAGAAAAATACATAATGCCTGCTGTCCCTGTCCCGGCGTTGATGCGAGCTTTCTCTGAGTTATCACTATTAAACCAAACTATATCTCCCGAATCATAAAGGCTGGCTGTAGATGCTTTCATCGCGATGTTGGCTCCGCCATTTGCAATAATAGAACCATTGACGTCTAAGGTTGAAGTTGGCGTCGTTGTGCCTATACCCACATAGCCATTAGCAGCGATGCGCATTCTTTCCGCGATGGAGGCGCCACTATTAGTTAAAAAACGCATGTTAGTAGGTGTGTCACCCGACGCCCAATTGTCTTCGGCAACAGCCTGAATGCTTGCGCCAGAACCAACAGTTGTAGATGTAGACCAACCACGGAAATTATAACTTCCTAATAAATCATTGATCAGCAGTGGAGTCGGCGACGCTTCGGTGCCGCGCCCACGTGTTAATATGATTCCGGGCGTGTACGTGGCATGATAAGTATGAATATTCAGATCGTCATAGGTGTCAGCACTTTTGTTGTCAGCCACGATATTCAAAGCCGACACTGGGGTCGAAGTATCTATCCCGACAAAGCCGGTGCCCTTCACTGTCAATAGGGAATTAGCACGTCGAGCAGTTCCCACTGTATATGCGCCCGAAGCAGCTTGGAAGACTGTGCCTGTTGTTGTATCAGTCGCAACGACCAAACCTTGCTCGCCTGCGGATGCAAATGATCCCGCCCATCCAGTCGCATCGGGTTGGTACCAATTTAAAGAGTTGTAAGTCATTCCAACGGCAAGATCGCCATAGTTGGTTGGGGTTGTACTTAAGCGTCCCGTCACTGAAGTTTGTCCGATAGCGATTTGATTCGTCGAAGTCACACGCAAAGCGGGCGTCGTTGCACCGTTTGCCGCGAGATCAATCGGTGATGTCGTATTTGTAGTTAACAGCAGTCCATTCGAAGCAGTCGAATTTGCTGCGACAATAAATCTGTCTTGATAAGCCGCCACAGAATAATCACCAGGATAAGCAGCGAGCATACCGCTTACATCATTCCCCACCACCTGGAATCTTGCGCCGGCGCTAGTGTTGCCTGAAGCGATCAAGTTTTCAATGCGACCTTCAGTGATCGAGTTTTGATTTTTCTGAATATGGAAGTTGTAAGAGGGAGTGATCCCGATACCAAATAGTCCCGCCGGTGTTATGGTTGCCGCAGAACTACCACCAGCTTTCAGTGAAAAGTTGTTCGCATCATTTGTGCCTACAGTGGCGCCTGTGCCGAAACTATTACCACCATTCAAGAAAACACCGGTTGCTCCCGTTGCCGGAAGATCCGATGAAGCCAGTGAGCGGAATGTCGGTGCAGCGCTTCCCGAAGTTGGTCCTGCAAAAACCAAATTTGCAGATTGCGAACCAAAATTAGCTCCGGTCACCGCGATCGTCACACAGGCAAAAGTGTCAGAGCCTGACTGCCATACCAAGGTTTGCGTCGAAGTACAGTTGTTCGGAATCTGTTGGGTTCCTGCTGCGGATTTTAAATCTGCAAAATTGAAATAAGAGGCAGCCCACGCACTCGTGTTCCAACGCATTACTTGCGCGGAGCCGGTTCCTGCAGAAATGGAGATCGCAGGAGTCGTTGTTCCTGTTGAAACAGCGAGTGGTGAGCTTGCAGTGACACTTGTTACAGTGCCCGCATTCGGAGTGATCCATTTAAGACCGCTGGTTTGTGTACTATCTGCAGAGAGAACTTGCCCATCAGTTCCCACCGCCAAGCGGATATTATTAGTACTGTCCCGAGTAAGAATGTCGCCCTTGGCAGTCAGCGGACTTAAAGCATTGAAACTACCCAGTGCCGTCGTCTGACCGGTACCACCTTTTGTAAGTGGAACCACCGCTGAAAGCGCCGAAGGATTTAAATTCGTCAATGCGGAGCCATCCACTGCGGGAAGCTTTGCTGATGTATCTAATTGTACGATCTGGCTCGCCCCAGTGCCGACATTCACGTTTAATGTCACAGCGCCTGTTGTTCCTCCGCCTGTAAGACCCGTTCCTGCGGTTACGCCCGTAATTGTCCCGCCTGTGCCAGTTGCTGAACCAATCAGATCCCAGGTCGTACCATTATCGCGGTAGATCTCTTTAGTATCTGTAGAGATATAGATATTGCCCGCTGTTCCCGCGGCACCCTTAGTCCCATTTGTTCCAGATTTAAAACCAGGAGTGCCGCCGTTATTTTTCACGGCATCCGTAATTCCGTAACCCAAAAGAGTTGTTGGAAGACTTGCCAGTTTTGAAAACGGAATAGTTCCAGAAATTTGTGAAGCTGTGATCGAGATGTCATAACAATCGAACTTATTAGCAGGAGAGACAAAGACTAATGATTGTCCCGCCGTACAGCTGGTCGGAAACATCGTCGCATTAATTTTATTCGCAAGCTGAGTGGAAAGCCCTGAAATATCAGAAACCGCCAAAGTCGCCGGAACCCACGAGCTTGCGCCATCATATCTTAAAACTTGCGCCAGTGTCGGTGCCGTCGCGTCGACTGCGGTGCCTTGAATTTTCGTAGCATTCCCAAAACGAGTGTCATTACCCGCAGCCACGGTGCCTGCCGACGTTCCAACACTGATGCCGATAGTAGGGATAGCAGCAGTGCCACCTTTAGTGAGAGGAGAAGACACATTCACATCACTGACAGTTCCGGTTCCTCCCGAGTCATTCTGACAGGCAAAGTTAGTTCCATCAAAAGTGAGGTATTGGCCTACGGCACAAGTCGCTAAGGAAGATTTTAAAACAAAATCTGCGGCAACATTACTACCCAGGCGACTTGCAGAATAAGAGAAAGTTGAAAATGGGACCGAACGAATCGTGCTATAAGGTGTAATTGCATTCCAGCCAACTCCATCATGAAATTGTACTTTTAAAAGACGAACTTCTGTTTCCGCAGGCGTATAGGATCCGCCACCCTCACAGGGAAGTGATACGGAGTTTTTAAATGCGTCACGAATATCAGCAGAAGGACCTGTCGGAAAAAGGCGAGTGCCCGAACCAATCGGCACGTCAAACACACCGCCAGAGCCTTGCATATCTACATTGTCTTTTTGCTCGCGATAAAACACGCAATTGCCAGCGGCATTGGTGAAAGCGAAAGCAAAACTGACATTATTATATTCGAGTGCCGTACCGTCAGGTTTGACGATTCGCCCCTGATAGACAAAAGAGTCAGGGGATGCATGCGCATTGATGTTCATGAGGAACATCATTATGAGAAACAAAGACGACCAAAATCTCATATGAGTCTATTCGGATTGCTGAAGGAATCGCGCAAGTCCGTGAGACACATAAACGAGGTATTATATCAATAAATTAACAATTATGGACTAAGCTGACACGCTATCAAAATTTTTTAACCGTGTATTCACGACCAATGCTATAGCGATGATAAGAGCTCCGCTCATCTGTAACCACGTAAGTGATTCTTTGAAAACCAGTACACCTAACAATGCAGCAGTGATCGGCTCGATCATCATCAGCAAAGCCACCTCAGAACTTTTTAACTTTTGTAAAGCCGCGAGCTCCATCGTCAAAGGTATGATCGTACTTATGATCGCAATACCAAAGATGCTTGAAGCCTGGGTCGCGGAAAGATGAGGGATGTTTTCAAAGTGCGGATGATGGAAAAGCGCCAGCGCCAAGGCACCGAAAGTAATAACATAAAGACTGGATGTGATCGGACGTACGTTTTTTTGCACACGGCCTGATACGATAACGTAAATGGCGTAACTGATTCCCGAAAGCAAACCTGCCAGAACTGCCCAGGCATTTCGAACTTCGATATGCCCCCATAGCAGCATCACCAATCCCCCAGAAGCACCAATCAGGCATAAAGCTTCATTGCGCGAGATCTTATCGTGAGTAAAGTAGTGCGAGAAAACATTTACCCAGAACGGGTAAGTATAAAGCAGCAGCGCTGCTAGAGTAATACTTAGCCCATCAATCGCCGTGAAATAGAGAGTCGAGAACAGACCGTAGCCAAAAATCCCCAACAGCGCAGCGATGACGATTTGTTTTTTTGAGAGGCGAATCCATTGAGGTCGAAATAGAAGCAGAAAGATCCAGATCAGCATCGCGGCCAGAGTGAATCGGTAGGTCAGGAATTCTCCAACCGAAAGGCCGGAGTTAAAAGCGGTTTTACCAAAGATCCCTAAAAAGCCAAAACCCACACTGCCGATGGAAATTTCGATTGTTCCGCGCAGTCGTGGGTTTAGTTTCATAGGCTATTTTCTTTTTGGACCTTTAGGTGCGATAAGTTTACCGCCCGCATATTTTTTCTTACCGGCGCTCATTTTTTTCTCACGAGCTTTTTCTTTTTCAGCAGCCGTTTTTTTCTGAGCAGGGGCGCGGCCCTTGTAAGAATTCTTTTTAACTTTTAAATCTTCCGGATCATCCGCCAAGAACACGCGGTTGGCAGCCACGTCATTGATAAACATCAATTCGCCAGCTTTCATCGCACCCATACGCAAGCGACCGATCGCCACACGTTGAAGTCTCATAACGTCAAAGCCGATCTTAGCGAACATCTGACGGATCTGACGGTTTTTACCCTCTGTGATCACGATTTTGTACCATTCGTACTTTTCAGATTTGTTGTCGCCAGACTTTTTGATTTTTTCAATGTGACGGGCAGAAACTTTACCACCTACGATGGAAACACCGTCTTTCAATTTTTGCAGGTGACGTGGTTCGGGTTTGCCATCCAATTTAACTAGGTATGTTTTTGTTACTTCTTCTTTTGGATGCGCGACTTTGTTGGCGTAATCACCATCGTTCGTCAAAAGTAACATGCCCTCAGAGTCCCAGTCCAGACGACCCACCGGGAATACACGTGAAGGAACATCGCCAAGGTATTCCGCAATCGTTGGACGACCTTCTGGATCATCCATCGTCGTCAACACGCCTGCAGGCTTATTGAAGATCAAATAAAGTTTTTGAGAAAGGGGTTTGCGAAGAACTTTTCCATCAACCAGGATTTTATCGTGCTGAGGGTCTACTTTCACGCCAAGCTCGTACACGCGCTTGCCATTTACAGTGACCATGCCTTCTTCGATCATTTTGTCGGCGTGGCGGCGGGAAGCCAAACCACTATCGGCAATTAGTTTATTAAGTCTAACTCTTTGAGAGGTGCTATCTTCAGACATTCTTCATCGGCCTCAGGTAATTGTTGAGTGATCAATATATCACTGCTGAGGGCGGATGAGGAGTTATTCTTGCGATTGGCCTCCATTAGGGCGTGACGGAGGTCTCTAGCGAGCAAAGTGAGTAATTTATCCCCTAAAAACACGTTTTCCAAGGCTGTATCGGCTTTGCCAAGGACGATGGATGACCATTTTGTGGCTTCGGCGTCACCTTGTTGAACCAAATTACATGTTCTTTCAAGCTGGCTGATCAGATCCTGATAGTAAGGGTCTGTTCTGCGATCGATGAAGAATTGCTCCAGGCGTTTGATTGGGAAAAGGATGCGGGTTTGATCCTGCAAAGACTCGTTCTTAACTTCCAAAAGCTTTTGGAAAACATATCCGCGCATCAAAACACCGGAAACTTTGTCTTTAATCACGCGGAACTGAGCAGTGATATAAGGAGCGACCTCGATTTTGTGATCGTGATGTCCACTCAATTCCAGTTCCGGGTTGTAGTAAAGAACCAAGTCTTTACGCAAAGGTTCCAAGGCACCGTTGCGTATCGTGAACTTGCGGTCGAAAGTACGAACCTCTAAAGATTTGTCGGCACGAAGGACAATCGCCACCACGCGTTTGTTCTGATCTGGGAGGATGCGGAACTTGTCGCCTTCCTCACATTGAGATTTCACGTATGAACTCACCGCGTCAATTAGGTCGGAGAAGTGTTCAATCTCGATGATCTGCATGTTTTGCGGGAAACGGATCGGGGAAAGGTCGAATTTTTGCTGATAAAAGCTATTGAAGTTCTCGAGCAAAAACTGAACTTCGTGGCCCAATTGCTGCTTATTGGACGCCCAGTGCGGATAATCCATGCAGTAATTAAAGAACATTTCGATCAACTCAGGCGTCAAAGAGTCATCCGCATGAGGAAACCCTCTAAGAAAATTATAGAATGACAGGCGCGTGGGCGTATTTTGAGGATTTAGATCTGAAACGAACTTCAGCAACTGACCGACTTTTAACATGGCCCTAACGTATGAACATTTGAATTTTCTGTCCAGAAAAAATATGATGTTTCTAAGAGCGTCACATCAGTACCCAAGGAGGGTCGGAGTATGCATAAAGAATTAAATCCAGAACTATTCGGCGAGAAGAAGATCAGTAAGAGCTCCGGCCTGGAAACTGCGTCCTCCATGGGTTCCACAGGTTCCAATTACCTGAATACGGACCGCCAGATTTTCGAGCTTAAGGCACAAAACCAGGCTTTGGCTGACCAGATGAACAAGATCGTGGGGACGGTTAACGAGCTGATCAAGAGCTCCAACGTTAAGTTCGACCGCAATCAACAATTGTTGACCCGTTTGGAGCAAAGCCACAATGGTTTAGCAACCGAAGCTGGCCAAAAAATCACCCAACTTTCTCAACGCGTGAATGAACGCAAAAGCCTGGATTTGAAAGTTCAGGAAATGGTGGATCGCCACAACAACATCATCAAAAGTTTTGAAGTGCGCATGAACCACTTGCAAAAACTTTTGGCCGAAAAAGAAGCGCAGATGATTTCCTGCCAAACGGCTTTGAACGAAGCCAAAATGGAAATCTCCCGTTTAAAACGTCTGTAGTGCCTAATAGATTTTGAAAGTAAGAAAGGGCGAGCTTAGGTTTGCACCGCCCTCGCTGCTAAAACGGAATCCAAATAGGTTCCTGACATATTCATGACGAATGAAATCTTGTCTTTAGATCAGAGCCCTGCTGAAATTTAAGAACTGAAAAAAAGATCTGTCATATGTCATGGAGGGCTATATGGGGTTTCTTCGTCGCGACTTTTTAAAGTTGGGGCTGACGCAAGCTTTTGTTTCTGCGGTGGGTGTACCCGCGTTTGCAGCTACGGAACAGGATGGACGTAGCGCTGATGGTTTGCCTTTTCAAACAGCGCAAAGAATTTCGCCGTCAATTTTGCAAGGTGCAACGGATGCAACTCGCACGCAGTTTTCCATTCTTCATCATGTGAAACAGAAATTCAATATCGTGGTTCGAAACTCTGCTGCGCATATCTGGCAGCCCGAGAAAATCGAAATCATCCAGCAACCTTTCAGTGAATTCCAGATCACGAAAGTTTACTTTGCAGATTTAAATCTGGGGGAAATTTTTTATCTGGATCTTTTAGGCTCAAAGGATGAAGTGATTGAGCGCCGTGAATTTGCGATGCTCGATCTAAATAAACCCACACTTCGTTATGCTCTTTGCTCTTGCATGGACGAGGGACGCCATGAACCAAAAATCTGGCAAAATTTAGTTGGCCAGACACCTGATGTGATTTTCTTTATCGGGGACTCTACATATTGTGACAAAGGCGAGTGCGAATTTCCAGACGGGGATACGCGTCGTCTGTGGAGTCGCTATGTTCAAGCACGTCGCACACTTGAAATTTATTACTCTAAGCGTTTGATTCCGATTTTGGCGACCTGGGATGACCATGATTTTGGTTCCGACGATGTGAATACGACGAACTGGCAGCATGTGGCTGAATCCCAAGTGAATTTCCGTGCGTTTTTTGCACAAGCAGAGAGTTTTACTGATGGCTTTGCCCATGGCCCAGGAATCAGCTCTGTTCTAAGAGCAGGTCAGCATCAATTTCTATTGATGGACGATCGCAGTTGGAGATTGGAAAAAACATCCAGTGCCAGATACGCCCACTGGGGGAAAGAGCAAGAAGAGTGGGCTTTGGAAATGATCCGCAGTTTCGAAGGCACGACATGGATCATGAATGGCAGTCAGATCTTTCCGGAAATGGTTTACAAAGAATCAATGTCCAAACATAAAGGTCAATTCAATGGCTTTATGAGCGCCTTAAAAAGAATCCCACGCAAAGTCATCTTTGCTTCCGGTGACGTGCATTTTAGTGAGGTTTCTAAAATCGAGACAGCCATGCTGGGATATCAAACATACGAGATCACTTCCAGTGCCGTTCACAGCAAATGTTTTCCGGGATTGGATAAAATCTCCAAACATCCGCGCCGTATGATGTCTACGACGATGCCAAATTATATCTTAGTAGATTCCATTCATCAGGCGGGGAGCTTCACCGCGAACGTTTACAGCTGTTCTGCGCGAAGTGTGGTGAATTTCTCCTGCCAATTGAGTGTCTAGAATTGAGCCGATTAAGGACGTAACCAATTGGTTACGTCAATCGGTGTAAACCACGAACGGAAGACGCTGTGATCAGCCAGGGCAAGTGATTGCCCCCAACAGCGTAAACTGCCGTCAGCCAAAATACCGCAAGCCCCATAATATCCAACAGCAACGCTAGAATAGTTCTCAGCTCCAAGTACAGCCACTGGCGTTCCGGAACCACCAAGATTTCCTGCGCCGGTCATACCGACATAACCGGAAGCATAACCCCAGCAATACCACGTGCTGTTTGAAGTGCGTTTAGCACAAGCACTGGCACCATTTCCGCTTAATGCAGAGTAAACTTGAGAACCGCCAGAAATTTCCGTCGGTGTTGTCGTATTCCCGCCGTTGTTGGCGCCCGTGAATCCTGTTGCGCCGGATCCCCAACAATAGATGCGACCGCTAGTCAACATTCCGCAAGTTGCACCGGTATTCATTCCATTCAAAGACAACGTCGTGAACTTATAACCACCCGGCACCAGAGTCGGTGCCGTACGGTTTGTATTCGTTCCGTCTCCGACTTGATAATTTGTATTCGTTCCCCAGCAGTAAGCATCGTTATTCGTCGCAATGGCACAGGTGTTGTTCATTCCGGTTTTTACTTCGATATATTTCGTGCCTGACGTAATGACTTTAGGGCTGATCGCGGTGCTTGATGTTCCATCACCGATCTGATTACTTGCATTCCAACCCCAGCATTTTAAGTCACCATCCACCGTTATTGCGCAGGAATGTGAAGTGCCCGCAGAGACTTCTTTATACTGAACGGCCCCATCGATAACCGTTGGAAGTGTTAGTGCTGTGGTGCTGGCTGTTCCCAGCTGATAGCTCGCAGCTAATCCCCAACATTTAAGTGTTTTATCTGTCGTGATTCCGCAAGCATGGTTTGCGCCCACAGAAACTTTTGAATAAGTCTGTCCACGATCCAGCATCACCGGACTTGGACGGAACAATGTCGTGTCGTCACCAATCGAGTATGCAACTGAAGAGTTGACGTTTCGACCCCAGCATTTCAGCTGGTCACTGTCTGTGATTCCGCAACCGAACCCACCCAAAGCCAGAGCTTTATATTTTTGTCCCGCATCGGAGTTTGATGGAACCAGGCGCGGATATTCTGTGCCGTCACCAATAGTCAGATAGTCAACTTCGCCCCAACATTTGACTCGCCCATCCGTCAGGACGCCACAAGTGGAATCTTCACCAGAGGAAACCATAGAGTAAGAGGAAGTGTCAGAGATAAAAGTCGGGACAGCTGCAACCGTTGAAAGATTGCTGTCACCAGTGGCTAAATTTCCACCGATTTCGACGCCGAAGACTTGATTACTGTTACTGCCCCAGCATTGAACTCGACTCGATGTCGTGATAGCGCAAGTATTGTGCGCACCAACGCTGAAATTCAGATAAGACTCTGATCCGGAAACTAGAGTTGGCGTATTTCTGTTGGTCGTGCTGCCGTCACCGACGACTCCCCGGGAGTTGTGTCCCCAGCAATAGAGTTTGCCCAACGTATTCAATGCGCAAGCATGAACCTCGCCACCTGCACGAGTGGTATTCAGCTCTATCTTAGTGTAACCACTGGCAGTCGCCGAGCCTAATGGCAGCGTCACTCTGTTGGTGCCATCGAATGCGCCATTCGCCATTTGACCATAAGTATTCGCGCCAAAGCAGTAAAGATCATTATTCGTATCCAATGCACAGACTGAATTTTCGCCAGCTGATACTTGTACGAAGTCATAGGCACTTCCGACGTTTAACTGTGTTGGGGTAGGCCAAGTTGCTCCGACATTGCTAGTAACATCCAACCCCCAGCAATATACTTTTCCGGCTTTGATTCCGCAGCTGGTATTAACCGAAGCGGTGACATAGGAAAATCCCGTACCAATAGTTTTCGGACTGGTTTCAGTTCCAGAGTTAATATTATCACCAATGCGGTAATTACTTTTATTTCCCCAACATTGAAGATCGCCACCTGTGGTGACAGCGCATACGTGCCAGTCAGAAACTGCCACCTGTTGATAAGTGTCTGCCGTTGTAACTTGAGTCGGTGTCAGGATTACGTTCAGGGTTGAGTTCCCCACGCCCAGGGAGCCACTCGCATTATAGCCCCAACATTTCAAAGTGCCACCCGTATAGATCGCACAACGCATTTTCTTTTTCGAAGACATTTGAATGATAGAAGGGTGACTGCCATCAACGTCTCTGATCATCACACGACTTTGATAGTTTGCCGAAAATTTTCCAACTGGGGTGTCGGCAAAAATCATATTCAATTGCAGATATTTATTTGCGGTCGAAGCCGTTGAATAAATTTGAAATGGCACAGCAAGTGAAGTGGTGTTCGCAGGCAGTACAATGGTGCCTACGGACGGAATGTCATAGTCTGTTCCAGACACGGCCGTGCCGGTGATCGAATATTTGATATTGATCGGATATGGCTTAGACGTCGTGGAAGTGATCGTAAACTGCTTAGCCGTGGCATCGTTTTCTAGGAAAGTTTGCTCGCGTTCTGTGATTGCAATGGTTGTTGGAGTGGTGTCGTAATAAAAAACGCTGCTCGCCGCTGTTGCGGTATTACTTAAGCCTGCAGCATCCACCACTGTTCCTACGCTTAAGGTAACCGATTTTGCACCCTGAGTACCTGGATTCAATAAAAGATAATAAACACTACCAAAACCAATAACCGATGTGACGGACGCTC
This sequence comes from Bdellovibrio sp. HCB185ZH, assembly GCF_047302455.1. Lineage (GTDB taxonomy): Bacteria > Bdellovibrionota > Bdellovibrionia > Bdellovibrionales > Bdellovibrionaceae > Bdellovibrio. Next base: position 1,852,525 of record NZ_CP178624.1, on the reverse strand, counting down.
CACCAGTAGTTGTGAAATCTGACGTCGTTAAATCTGTAATGGGCTCACTGAAACGAATTGTTAAAGGGATCGGGAAGAACGTTGAAGCAATACCGACGTCACTGGTAATAGTCGCAGTCGGAGGAGTGATGTCGTAAATACTTGAAAGAGTCGAAGAGGCAGTTGAAGTATTCCCAACTGCATCCACTGCGGCACCATCATTCACTGTTACACTGAACGCGCCTTCTGTCGTCGGAGTGACTGTAATCGTATATGTTGTACCACTGCCGCTGACAGTCGCTGTCGCATTGACCAACGTTAAATCGGCCAGGGCAAAGCCCGTTACGGATTCACTAAAGGTGGCAGTAACCGTTTTAGGGCTTGTCGTTGAATAAGCAGATAACCCCGTAAGAGCCACAGTCGGGCGAGTGCCATCGTAAGCGACCGTTAAACTTCCCACCGTATTGTCTTTGCCTGCACCGTCTTGGAAACTAGCAGCCGCAACCGTGACAACCACGTTCCCATCCGCTGTCGGTGTAACATCCGCAGTCCAATGGGTGGCATCCACATTCGCAAAATTACTTAATGTCCCGTTGGTAACTGCAACATCACTTGATGTAAAACCTGTGACTGCTTCATTTGTCGTTAAAGTGATCGCGATAGGAGAAACATTCGTGGAAGGACTTTGGGTGGAGGCAACAGTGATCGAAGGCGCCGCCGTATCGTAATACCAATTCACTGTGTTTGATACGGTGTTAGCATTTGTTGCTGGGTCTGCGATCGTCCCTGCAGGAAGTTGAATTGAACATGCGCCTTCCGCGTTTGCGGTGGCCGTTAAAGTGTAAGTCGTGCCGCTGCCAGAGAGAGAGCTTAAAGTCAGATTCGTCGTGGTGAAATCTGACAATGCTAAGCCCGTCACTGATTCACTTGCCGTAACGGTGATCGTAATAGCCTGCAATGTTGTGGGGCTGGCTTCTGTCTTAGATAATGTGACTGTTGGTACAACGGAATCATATTTAACAGTCAGTAAATTCGATTGCGAAGATAGATTCGTACTCGCGTCCGTTGCGGCATTGTTTTTAACTCGCGCACTGAAGTCGCCTTGCGTGGTAGCTGTCAAAGTAAAGCTATAAGTGTCGCCACTTCCGGTAAAACCACTGACGGTTGCATTGGTTAAATCTAAATCGGAAGCATCAAAACCTGTTACAGCCGCAGAAAAACTAACATCCACCGTAATGGCCGCCACATTGGTGTGGGTGCCAGCTGCAGTACTTAAAGTAGGCAACGGGCGATTGGAGTTAAAGTTTACTGAAATATTATTTGAAGCCGCTGTGTTGCCATTCCCCGCAAGATCTGTAGTTTTACTTGCAAGGTACTGAACACCGACAGTTGTTAAATTTGATGACGGTGTTATTTCAATAGAGTAAGTACCGCCGCTGCCAGTAATGCTATCGATGCTGCCATTTGTAACTTGGAAATCCGATATATCTGGCGTCACCACGTTTTCATCAAACACAACGTCAATCACAAGTGGACTTACATTCGTTGGGCTTGTTCCTAAATAACCCAAAGTCACTTGCGGAGCTGTGACGTCACTGATCATCGACAGAGTATTTGAAGCTTCATTATCTAAGGCCGTGGTCGTACCCTTGGCAAAATTTGCTGGCAATGAAATGCTGACCGGTCCTTCCGCAGTTGGAGTAACCACGATATTCCAATGAGTTGTATCGACGGGAGTAAATGATGTGATAGTACCGTTGGTAACTGAGAAGTCAGAAGCTGAAATCTGACTTAATGACTCCGAAGACGTTAAAAGCAAATTCCAAGTCGCAAGATTGCTGGGACCATTGACTGTTGAGCTTAATAATAGTGTCGGAGGTTGAGGCGTTTCGCTGAGTCCGTTAAAAATCTTTGCAGATAGGGTACACGCAGAAATAGTGGTTACAGCTGTGAACGCGGCAACCAGAGATATGAACCTTCCAAAACATTCCGAATACTTAGGTGTTGGTCTCATTGTGATAACTTATCGGATTCAAATGACTCCAACTTTAGTGTCAGTGTCAATTTGGACCAAATACTAGTATGTTTACTCGCGATGAGTATTCACCTTTATCAAAATGAGACGGTGCAGTCGCGAAGGGTTACTTCGTGGCTTTTTCCATTCGCTGCAGGAATTTTTCTGCATTTTCAAACTGAGTTAATGTCAGACCATCAATCCAGACACCTTTGGCGTTATAGAAGATCACTGTCGGTAAGCCCTGGATATTGTATTTCTTTTTAAGAACTTTCAGAGCTGGCGATTCTTTGGTTGCGTCGTATTTTAACAAAACGAAATTGCCACCCATGGCGCGAACACGCGGGTCTGTGAAAGTGTTTTCCGCAAGCTCGTGACAAGCAGCACACCACTCAGCCCAAAAATCGATGATCACGGGACGGCCGTCTTTCACAGCCTGAGCCAATGCTTCATCTGTGTAAGGTTGCCAGTTCAAAGTTTGAATTTGATTAATGGAGTTATCCGCCATCACGCGACCACGAATATAAGGACGCAAATCAAAGACAGATAAAACGATATATCCGATACCCACAATCAAAACGGCCTGCATGATACCTTTTTGAATGTGTTTGCGAGGACCACTGCCGCCACCTTTGGTTGGCAGGAAAGCGCCATATACACTCGCCAGAATCACTAAGCCTAAACCCAAAGATCCATCAAACCAGCGCACAGGAAGCAATAGCTCCAAGTAGTAATAGAAGGCAGAAAGCATCAAAGTTCCAAGAATGAATTTGAACCAAACCATCCATGGACCCGAGCGCGGAAGTTTTTTAACCAACTGATTGGAAAGACCTAAAGCGATAAAGATCAGACCCAAACCCAGAGCGTACACAAATAAAAACAAGAATCCAAAAAGCATGTTTTTGGTGGAGGCAACATAAGTCAGAATTGCCACAAGTACGGGTCCCACGCACGGGCTTGCGACTATACCAGCAAATAAACCTGTCAGATAAATTCCCACGATGCTTTGTTTTTGCTTTTTCGCACCCAAGCGATTTCTTAGGAACGCAGGAACTTGCAGGTCATACAAACCATACATCGATAGCGCCATCGCCAAGAAAATCACACAGACAACAGACAGAACATAAGGGTTGCCTAATGAGGCTCCGAAAACATTTCCGCTGGTGGCAGCAGCCAATCCCAACAAAGAATATGTCGTTGCGATACCCAACACGTACACGCAGGAAGTAAAAAAGTTTTGTAAGCGCGAGCGCTGTTCGGCGTGATTACCTAAAACTGCGAGAGTAATGGGAATCATCGGGAAGATACACGGAGTGAAGCTTGTGAAAATCCCCGCAAAGAAAACGAAAACCAATCCCGCCACCATACTCGAACCCAAGTATTTGGCAAAATTGCTGCTATCGAAAAAGCCATTGGCCTTTTCCTGAACCGTGGGCATGTTTTGAATCTGAGCAGCGCCCTCAACCATCGGTGTGATAATCGGAACTTCTAAAGTTTTTGTCGTCGGGAATAAACAGAACTGATCGGAGCAGGCTTGATACGTCAGTTCCAACTTCATCTTTTCATATTTTTTTAAAAAGCGAGTCGGGGCTTCGATATGAGCTGTCAGAGTTCCTTCACCCACCAAACCGGTGCGTTCGCGTTTTGAGAATTTGTCATACCACTTCGTTACGGGCTCCAATTTAAATGGCGCCACTTTGAATCCATCTGGTTCATAGATGACAACTTTGAATTGATCCTCGTAAGCGTGGAAATTCTCCGGAAGCTTTAATTTAAAAGTCAGGGAACCTCCCTGCCCGGGGCTCCATTCATACGGAAGGACTTGAGTCTCGACTAAAAGAGGGTCGGTCTCTGAAGCAGTTGTCTGTGCCCAAGACGTAAGTCCCGTGAGCAGGAAAGAAACGATAAGGAAAAGGTTCTGCATTGTTGCTTTCATATATTTGTCTTAGTCCCTCTCCCGACTATGGGCAAGATTATTTGCCGATGACTCAATTCTAACATGTATCAAACCGATAGAGAAACTGAAGAGGTCATATTCTATGGGTTTTGTAGGTATATTGATAGTTTTCGCGACAGTTTTCGGGGGCTATATTGCCGGTCACGGTAAGATGGGCGTCATCATCGAAGCTGCGGGTCTTGAGATGGTTATCATCGGGGGAGCTGCCTTCGGTGCATACGTTATTGCCAACCCAATGAAGATCGTAAAGATGGGGATTAAACTTTCCATCAAAGCGATGACTTCCAAGGGTCCACAAAAGTCAGACTATGTTGAACTTTTGCAAATGCTTTTCCAACTTTTCCAAGTCTTCAGAAAAGAAGGTCCTCAAGGTATCGAGAAACATATCGAGGAACCGGAAAAGTCTGACATCTTTAAAGCGTACCCAAGCTTTATGCACAACCATCATGCCGTAGATTTTCTTTGCGACACGATGAAGGTGACTTTGTCTTCTGAACTTTCTCCTTATGACGTTGATGATCTTTTGGATGCGGATATCAAAGGTATCCATGCCGAAGAACATCTAGCACAACATGCCGTCGCCGCCGTAGCCGGTGGTTTCCCGGGACTAGGGATCGTTGCCGCCGTACTTGGTATCGTTAAGACCATGGGTGTCTTGACGGCGGGTACTGAGGTGATCGGTGAGTACGTTGCCCATGCCCTCGTGGGAACGATGTTAGGGGTTTTCTGTGCTTACGGTTTGATCGAGCCGACTGCAACAAAAATGGCAGCGGATATCGAAGCGGAAGGTCGCTACTTGGGTTGTATTAAAGCTGCGTTGGTGGCTTTGCAACGTGGAGCTCCACCGATCGTGTGTGTAGAGTATGCTCGTCGTTCGATCATGCCGGAAGAAAGACCGACATTTAACGAAGTCGACAAAGCTACAAAAGAAATCAAGAAAGCTGCGTAATGTGAACAGATCGGGAGCCAGGATTACGGCTCCCTCTGGATTAAGGAAGAACAATGGCAGAGAAGAAACAGACAATCGTCATCAAAAAGATCATCGTCCAAGGCGGCGGTGGACACGGGGGCTCCTGGAAGGTTGCCCTTGCTGACTTTATGACGGCCTTGATGGCCTTCTTCCTGGTTATGTGGATCGTGGGCCAATCTGATCAAACGAAAAAAGCCGTTTCAGATTATTTCTCCACGCCTTCAGTTATTGAATACAATTTCCAAAACTTCGGGGTTGAACTGACTCTTGAAAAACTTTTCCTGGATCTTTTGAATGAGCCGTTAAAGGCCTTCCAAAGTTTCATGGAGCCAATGGATAAAACTCCAAATCTATTGGATATGGGTTCTGCAAAAGTAGTGGCTGCGTATATGGCTGACCAGATGAATGATGTCGCTAAAAACGTAGTGGTCACTCCCGAGGGTTTTGATTTCGATATTCCTGATTATATGTTGTTTGAACGTGGATCTTCTCAGCCGAATGCTAATTTTGTCCAAGTGATGGATAAAATCAAAGGTGTGACGGCAGGTTTGAAAGATGCCGAGATCAAACTCACATCAGGATTGTTTGTGCAATCGGTTCCAGATGGTGCTTTGATGACGGCGAATCGCGTGGCTTCTCAGCGTCTGGATATCGTTCGTAATAAAATTGCCGCTTCTTTGGAAAGCAGCACTGTGAACGTCAACGGAGCCATCAGCGTGAAAGAAAAACGCGGTGAAGTGGATCCTAAAAAGCTGGTGGGTTTTATCAAAGTTAAGATTGCCCAAAAAGAGCTTACATCAGACGGTCGTAAGCAACGTAAGCTTGAATCGATGTTTGGTTCAAAAAACGTAGATATGTCGGTTTATGATAATTTCGTTCAGCAGGTGTCCACTCGTCGTAAAGAAGAAGCACAACAAAAAAAGCCTCTTCGCGAGCAAGTGAACGATGAATTAAACGAAGCAGCTAAAAGCCCGTCTTCGCTGACAGAATAAAGTAAATCTCTCCGGTGCCATCCAGGTCACCGGCTGCAGAGGTGCCGGTTACGGCACCTTCAAAGAATATCGCTCTCCACTGAAATCCCAAAGCCGTTCGAAGATCAAAATAGCTGCTGATGGAATCCACGTCAGGAGTATTGTATCCGGCTTCGTTATCCCATTTCCAGTCTGTGAAAACGGTAGTGACTTTGCCGAACCCGATTCGCATCGAACGTTTCTTTGTGCCTTCCCAGTTACTTAAGTTGTCTAAAGTTACGCGGTAAGTTCCAAAGTTTAAATGCAGACCCAGGATGTTTCCGTTGCGAGCACCTTCTTTATAGTAGGTGCTATAGGAATACATAATCACCGCATTCGACTCCTGGCTGAAATCGATTTTGATATCCGCATTAGCGCGAAGGTTGAAGTGATCGTCACTGTTTTTAAAGTTCGTGTTCGAACCCCACAGTCCCATGCGGAATTGAGGTCCAAAGTTAAACCAGAAAGAACCTTGCAAAGCGGGCGAGCCGTCTGATTGGTTCAATCCGTATTCAACGTATTGAGACAGCAGTGACACGTCACCGGTCATTTTAAAGGTTGGAGTGTTTTCAGCAGCTAATGCCACCGAATTCAGACCCAAGAGTATAATGATAAAACTGATGTATCTTCGCATAGATAGTGGGTTTCATTGTGAACGAAGAAACTACAAAATAAAAGAAAAGCCGTCGTGGAGCTGGACCAAAAGCCTAGGAACGGGGTATGAAAGCCCCATGAATTTAGAACTTCCTTTAGATGAGTACACGTATATCGCATTCGACACTGAAACCAGCGGAGCCTATCCAGTTGGCTATGACATCGTCGAGTTCGGGGCGGTGAAGTACTTTAAAGGCGAGGAAGTGGATCGCCTCCAGTTTCTTTTAAAGCCCCGCGAGTTGATGAGCGATTATATCATCGGCATTCATGGCATCACTAATTTGATGGTCGCGGATGCTCCATTCATGGGTGATAAAATTCATCAGATCCATGAGTTCTTTAAAGGCTCTGTGGTGATGGCTCATCATGCTCCCTTTGATTTGGGATTTCTATCTATCGATTTTGAAAAAGCCGGTTTGTCTTTGCCGACGGAGCCAGCTCTCTGCACCAGCCTTCTTTCGCGGAAATGGATTCACGGTGTTGAAAATCATAAGTTACAAACATTGATCAAGCATTTAAACATTGATGGTGGTCAGGCCCATCGTGCTTACGATGATGCAAAAGCTTGTCTGTACGTGGGTTTGGAATGTTTTAAGAAAATGGGTGAGGGTGCCACTCTCGAGCACGCTATCAAAAGTCAGGGTAAGAAGTTGTGGTGGAAAGATTATGCTATGCACACCGTAAATGACACCAACCTAAAGACGATGATTGAATCGATTCATACCAAAAAAGATTTGGACCTCGTATATGATGGAGGCTCAGCTAAGGGTGAAACGCGCCGTGTGAGCCCCATTGGGATCGTTCGTAATCCAGATGGCGACTTTCTTATGGCCCTTTGTCAGAGAGAAAATACTAATAAACGATATTATCTGTCTCGTATCAAAGATGTGGGAATTGTTTATTAACCCTCACCTTGACGCATTCTAAATCGGATACATGATTAACTTATGACCCTGCACTCACAGCAGGGGAAAGGTGAGACCATGTCATTCGTATCTGGCTACCTTCCTGTTATTCCGCTAAGAAATGCCGTTCTGTTTCCCGGTGTCAGCATGCCTTTGCGGGTTGGAAGAGACCGCAGTATTCAAGCTTTGCAAAAAGCCTTAACCAATCAAAAGTGGATCGTTTTACTAACGCAGAAAAATCCTGACGGCACTGTGGAAAAGCCAGAGGATATGCATACAGTCGGTACTTTGTGTAAAATTGAATCTCATAAAAAAGAAGATGATGGAAGCTTTACGATTTTCGTAAATGCCCATCAGCGCATTCGTGCGCGTGAAATGAGATTTGAAAATGGAGTCTATGAGACTTTGACGGAAGGAGTTGAAGATATTCTGGTTGCTGATCAGAAGACCGAGGAAGCCTTGCTTGAAAGCCTCAAACAGATCGCTTACGACACTGTTGATTTACTGGGCAAACACATGCGCCGGGTAAAAGAATGGATCGCAGAGATCGAGGAGCTATCGCTCCTTACTAATGTTTGTGCGGCTCATGCGGACTTCACCCTCGCTGAAAAGCAGGGGATTCTGGAAACTTCAGATGTACGTGAACGTGCTTTGAAAATTCTGGATCTGATGAAGGAGCAAAAAGAACGTCTGAAAATTCAGATCGATATCCGTCAAAAGCTAAGTGAAAACATCAATCAAAGCCAGAAAGAAAGTATTTTGCGCGAGCAAATGCGGGTCATTCGCGAACAGTTGGGCGACGAAGACAACAACGATGTCGCGGATAACTTCCGTAAAAAAATTCTTGCGGCAGGAATGCCCGACGAGGCCTTGGCGTTAGCGAATTCTCAGTTGAAGCGCTTGGAAAACATAAACTCAGCATCGCCTGAGTACCAAATCATCCGTACGCATCTGGATCTGATGACAGATTTGCCGTGGAGTAAATCTTCGCCGGATCAAGAAATTGATCTGGAGAAAGCCGAAACGATTCTGAACGAGGATCACTTCGGCATGGATAAAATTAAAAAAAGAATCCTGCAGCATTTGGCGGTGATGAAACTGCGCAAATCCCATCAGGGTTCGATTCTTCTACTCGTAGGCCCTCCGGGTGTGGGTAAAACTTCACTTGGTAAAAGCATTGCGCGCGCGCTGAATAAAAAATATGTGCGTGTGGCTTTAGGTGGTGTACGTGATGATGCGGAAATCCGCGGTCACCGTCGTACTTATATCGGTGCAATGCCGGGTCGAATTATTTCCGGAATTAAGAAAGCCGGTGAAAACGATCCTGTATTTGTACTGGATGAAATCGATAAACTATCGCGCAGCTTTAATGGTGACCCTGCTAGTGCCCTGTTGGAGACTTTGGACCCTGAGCAGAACAATACTTTCCAAGATCACTACCTGGATACGGCTTATGATCTTTCAAAGGTCCTATTTATCGCCACAGCGAATGCGCTCGATACGATTCCAGGTCCTCTGTTGGATCGTATGGAAGTGATTGAGCTCACTGGTTATACAATTGAAGAAAAGAAAAACATTGCGAAACGCCACTTGTGGCCGAAGCAGCTCATGGAGCATGGTATCGAGTTAACTCAGCTTGAGATCACCGAAGGTGCCTTGACGAAAATGATCACGGACTACACACGTGAAGCGGGTGTACGTGAGTTGCAACGTAAAATTGCGACGATTTGTAAATTCATGAGCTTAAAGATCTTGAAAGCTGAAGGTCAGAAACTGATCGTGGATATTAACGATCTGGATGACATCTTTGGTGCAGAAAGATTCTCGGCAGATTTGACCGAAACAGCATTGCCACCGGGAGTGGTGACAGGACTTGCTTGGACGCCGGTGGGCGGAGATATCCTGTTCATTGAAACCGAAGAAATGGCAGGTACGGGTCAACTCCTTCTAACCGGGCAACTGGGTGAGGTGATGCAGGAGTCGGCGAAGATTGCGATGAGCTTATTGAAAGCGCGTTTACCGCTGATGGATCCGTCGGTGGATTTCACTAAAAAAGAAATTCACGTCCACGTTCCAGCGGGTGCTATCCCTAAAGATGGCCCTTCTGCCGGAGTGACAATGTTGACGTCGATTGCTTCAAAATTATTGAAGAAACCGGTCAATCCGAAACTGGCTATGACGGGTGAAATTTCCTTACGGGGAAGCGTGCTACCAGTCGGTGGGATCAAGGAAAAAGTCATTGCTGCCCACAGAGCAGGAGTGACGGAAGTGATCTTGTGTAAGAAAAACGAAAAAGATTTGCGCGAGGTTCCTCAAGAAATCAAATCGTCGATGCAGTTCCACTTCGTCGACAACGTGAATGATCTGCTAAAGATCGCCTTGGAAATTGATTTCCCGGCTTACAAAATAAGTGCGAACAACACAACGCCCTTATTCCCAAGAGCTATGAACTAAAGGTACGGACACACTTTCTCCATAAAATAACAAAAAGCCACAGAGATGAATCTGTGGCTTTTTGTTTTATGGAGAAAGTGTGTCCGTACCTTATTGTCTGGGTTTGTCGTCGGGATTCATCCCGTCGTCATTAAATTCTACGACGTTCACGGTGCGCTCGGCCTTGATGACGTTTAGGCGCTTGGTGATTTCTTCAGCTAAGGCTTCTAGCTCTTTAAACTCGTCTCCTTTACGAACTTTCAGTAAAGGAATTTTTTCGCCTCTCATGATGCCGTACAGATATCTTTCAAAGGCATAGATCGGGCCTGCGATACGGTGGGAAAGAACTTTACCGACTGCGAAGGTGATCGCACAAAATGCCACGCAAATGATGATGAAGGTAATTACATACGGAACCAAGAACTTATTCAGAAGGAACTGGTTATTACCTACAAGTTCTTGAATCGTTACGCGAAGGTATGTGTACGAGAATACCAAGCTAATCAGCGTAAGACTCAAGCCTACTGCCATCATCAGGATGCAGTACTTTAATTGGAACGAAAGATTCACCCAGAACTTTTTGCGCGAATTGTTTTCGGGCCACAACAATTCGCCTTCACGAATGATCGCAAACACGATTAGCGCATAACCCACCCATTGCAAAGCGTCCGCGATATTGAATGCAGGACTGGATAGGGAAGGAGTTCCGACTACGATAAAGTCGACAACATAACCCCATACGATACGATCCGCGACGTTCCCCAAAATCCCACCGATTAAAATCGAAAGACCACAACGTAACGTCAGAGACTTAATTGGTAACATGTACTGGATCAGCGCATAGGTACACAAAAGAAACGCGCCACCCGTCGAAAGGGAAACGATACGCAAAACTGAAGGCAAATCTGAAAACAGGCCTAGCATTGCTCCGTGATTGTGGTGCAATACAAAATGTAGTGGGCCGTGGGATTTCACGGAAGTGATATCCGTCGCCCACAATTTAGTTACGCGGTCGACCAACCAGGTCGCAACAAGTGGAAGTATAACAATGAGCCATTCGCGCTTTTTCATTCACCACAGTCTAACAAGACACACTTCATTTGTTGCGAACAGAATTTTCAATCGCTACCATTGTCTAGGAAGCTTGATCGTGGATTTTTCCGGCGTTGCTCGTCGTCGGCGTACAGGGAGTACGCCTTCCTCCTCGCGCCTTGGCAAAATCCACGCTTAAGCTTCCTTAAGTTGTTCATGGAGGACTTCAAATGCGTCTTTTAATTTTTGCTTCTTTGATTTTGATTAGTTTTTCGGCACATGCTGGGTTGGATGCTAAGGGTGCTGCTGAGGAGATGCAGAGTTTGGCTAAGAAGCATAAGGTCCAGCTGTCGGATTTGGGGATTTATGCTTCTGTTGGTGAAGGGGAGAACTTGAAGGTTTTGCTCGACAACAATGGGTCTAAGATGATGATTCCGGCGTCGATTACGAAAGTTGCGACGGCTTCTGCGGTTTTGGCTACTTTTCCTCCGGGGCACAAATTTAAAACTCAGATTTGGACAACGGGCGATGTTGATAAAAAAGGCATTCTTAAAGGCAACGTTTATCTAAAGGGTGGCGGAGATCCTTCTTTCGTTTCTGAAAACATGTGGTTTTTGGTGAATGCATTTTTGCGTAACGATATTAAGCGCGTTGAAGGTGATATCATTGTTGATGATTCGTTATTTGATAAAATGCGCTACGATATCAGCCGTCAAAAAGAACGCGTCGATCGCGCTTATGATGCTCCAGTGGGTGCAATGTCTTTTAATTGGAACTCAGTGAATATTTTTGTTCGTCCTGGGGATAAAACGGGTGATGATGCACGCGTTTATGTTGATCCAGAAAACGAATACATTCGCTTGGTCACGAAAGCTAAAACCACTTCCGGTTCTGATAACAAATTACTTGCTGACCGCAAAGAAGATCCTAAATTTGATGGCGATCTTTTGCATGTGGGTGGCAGTATCGGTAAGAACAATAAAGAGATCACCGTCTTTAAGAACATCACTCAGCCAGACCTTTGGTCAGGTTATAATCTGAAATCGTTCTTGGCGCAAAGAAACGTCATGGTTACGGGTGCTGTGAAATCGGGGGCCACTCCCACGACGGCTGCACTCGCTGCGGAATCGGAAAGTAAAGCGATCGAGGGCATCGTCGCAGATATGAATAAATTTTCGAATAACTATGTGGCAGAGATGCTGACGAAAAACATGGGCACACTGAAAAAAGAAAAAGGTGTGACGTTAGCCGACGGCATGATGGCCATTCAAGAGCACATGCAAGCTTTGCAAATCCCTAAAGATCAATACCACTTAGAGAGTCCCTCGGGGCTTACGCGTGAAAATAAAATGTCTTCGTTTGCGATGTGGAAAGTGCTTCAGCATTTGCGTAATGACTTCCGCGTGCAACCTGAGTTTCTTCAAAGTCTTCCCATTGCGGGAATAGATGGAACCCTCAAAAAAAGAATGAAGGGAACAAATGCGGAGCGCTGGGTACGTGCTAAAACGGGATATATAAATAACGTTGTTTCTCTAGCTGGTTACGCAGGTCTAGAAGACGGTACTGTTATTACGTTCTCCTTTATATACAATGGGGCAACGGATGAGGCGATGGTTCGACAATATTTTGATAATCTTCTGAAAAGTTTGATAAAGTGATTAAGAAGAGAACACCAGAGGGGATTTTTCTCGTGAAGAACTTTGTCGTTTCATTTTTAGCCACGGCTTTAATAGCACCTGCTGCCTACGCACAGGATGTGGCCGACATCATTCCCAACGTGGTTCCTCAGGTTTTGCCAGAGAGTCGAAATTGGCGTGCACCCATTTATAAGAATCAAGACAATGCTCTTGGATATAATTCCAGAGCTTTCGCCACTCCGAAAGGAATGGAAAAGCAGGTGCAGTTCTGGGTCGATGTGTATTCCAAATACACTTCCGAGCAGGGCATCCTGCATGATTCCGATAATGTTGAAAAAATCTATCAGATCGTTGATTTGAAAGGTTTGAAAACAGATCGCGAACGCCAAAAGAAAATTGATATTGTTAAAAAAGAAATCAGCGATAAATTGAACCTCAGTAAAGAGCAACGCAGCAACCTGCGTTTTCAGTTGGGGCAAAAAGATCGCATGCAGACAGCGATTTTCTATTCCGGCCGTTATATCGAAGATATGGAAAAGATCTTCCGCGAAAACAAACTGCCAGTTGAGCTGGTTCGTCTGGTTTTCGTGGAAAGCTCTTTCAACATCAATGCAAGATCCAAAGTGGGGGCAAGTGGAATGTGGCAAATCATGCCATACACGGCTCGCCCATACCGTATGATTTCTTCATCCGTGGATAAAAGAAATCATCCGATGGAAGCCACAAGATTTGCTGCACGACTTTTGCGTTCCAATTACAACATGTTGGAATCTTGGCCCTTAGCGGTCACAGGTTACAATCACGGTCCGACAGGTGTGGCTAAGATGACCAAGAAATATAAATCCCGTGATTTATCTTACTTGGTGGATAATGTGTCGTCCCGTCAGAGCTTTGGTTTTGCGTCTCGAAATTTCTATGCTTGCTTCCTAGCGGCTTTGGAAGTGGAAAGAAATGCAAATACCTACTTTGGTGGCGTGTTATGGTCGAAACAATTAGACTCGCAAGATCTGAAACTTCCCAAAGCGATTAAGTATAAGGATCTGGTGAAGTGGTTCGATGGCGATCATCAAAAAGCTCAAGTATTCAATCCGCATTTAACTTATCAAGTAATTAAGAAAGGTTTGGCGATACCAACGAAAACAGTCGTTGCTCTTCCAAAAGATAAATACAACATCGCCTTGATTTCGCTCGCTCACAAAGGCCGCACGATTGCTTCTGATAAGAACTAATTTTTAAAGAGTTTAAAAAACAAAAAACCCGGTATCTCTACCGGGTTTTTTTATTTCTTAGCCTTGGTTTTCGACTGGAAGATCCAGGTATTTCATAAACAGCTTCGTCATTTCACCTAGGATAGACGGGTCGTTGATGTAATTTGGATTATCGATGGCCATTGTGTTTGCCAAACCGATGAAGGCATTCACCAGGATGTAGGAGATTTTCTCCATATCTTTGCCAGGAACTTGCGGAAGATTGTATTTGATCGTTTCTTGGAAGAAACGGATCGACTCAGAGATGTATGCAGCATCTGCTACGTAATATTGAATCGTTGTAAGTTTCGCGCGCAGTTCATATTGACGGCGGTATGTTTCAAAAGACAGTTCCAACATCGCGCGAACTCTTTGTTCGGGCGGCAGAGGGAAAATCGTGCGCATTTTTTCGCTCAAGATGCGTTTATCTTCTTCCATCAAGTTTTTAACGACTGCTTGAACGACAGACTCTTTGTTGCCAAAGAATTGGTACAAAGAACCGATACTAACGCCGGCTTCTTTCGCAATTTTGTCTGTTGTAATTGAATAGAATCCTTCGGAAACCAACAAGCGAGAACATGCGTCCAGAATAGTAGATACTGTCTGACGGGAACGTTCTTGAGTGGGCGCCTTAACAATGATCTTAGTTTTCTTCGCTTTTTCTTTTTCCATAGACTGAATCATTTGAATGATTCTCCCTTTCCTTGTGGACGAGAGTCCTCTGAGGACAGAATAGGTCGAGCTGGACGCGGGAGGCAAGTCTGGTTTTTTACAAACCTGTAATGAATGGGTAATGTTCAGGACTTAGGTCTAGCTCCGGAACCCGCTAAGCCGGGAGGGGTGCACTTTTGCAAACGCGACACGGCGTCGTGCCTCGCCATCGCCGGCTTCGCCGGTTCGCGGATGTGAAAGGCTCCTGCCTTTCACCCTTCGGGCTTCGCGCAAAAATAGCATCCTGCTATTTTTGTCCAGCGCCGATGGAGGTCGCTTTTTGCAAAAGTGCACCCCTCCCGGCTTAGCTGGTAGCCAGTGTCTTTACCTAGTTTCGAACATTTCTCTGATTCGGAGAAGACCAGTTCTGGCTTGTTCGCCGTTGGCGAACTCGCTGGGTTTTTTGGCTGAAGCCTCCCTTCGGGGGCTCGCCGCTGGTTTTGGGAGCTGCGCTCCCTTCTATTGTAATTCGTTTTCGCAGTATTGTAGGCCGCGGTCGGTGTTGGCTGGGTAGCTCATGGATTTGGCTAAGCTTAGGCATTGTTTTTTGCTGATGGTTTTATTGAATTCGCGGATGCAGTGCCATTTGGTTTCGTCGCCGCTGTCGGCGTATTCCATGTTTTTGGCTATTTGGGCGCACTCTTTGAGGCTGATTTTTTGTAAGTCATAGAGGCAAACCATGCGGGCGTCTTCGGCGTTGTTGGAGTATTCCATGGATTTGGCCAATGTCAGGCATTGGCCTGCGGATAGTTGGTTTTTCTTTTTCTTTAGGCATTTTAGGCGGTAGTCGTCTCTTTGATCCATGGCTAAGCTTGAACCTTTTGGGGGTTGGCATGATGTGGCTCTGCCTGTGGCGGCGCCGGCATCAATGGCATAGATCGACATGACTGTTAGAACTGAGAAAACTATTTTCAACCAACGTGAATCCATGGCGAGGTCCTTTTGCAAATTAAAAGCCTCGTTAAACTAGCCTATATTTCAGATGAGCTGCAAAGCCTTGTCTAAGAATGTGACAAGCAACATTCAGCGCCATCCAAAAGGTGCCTGCCGGTTTCTGCAGAAGCGCTGCATCTGCAGAAACCGGCAGGCACCTTTTGGGATTGGGATTAAAGGTAGGTCACTTTTTCTAAAGTGGGGGAAAAGTCTGGTTAATGCGGCGCAGGTGTTGGTAAGCCCAACGCCTTATGAAAAATCTATTTATCTTCTTGTTCTCTTTGATGGTTTTCGCGCCGGCTTTCGCTTCTGATATTCTGGGTCCTAACTTCCATGAGGTGGATAAGGGGAATCTTTATCGTTCGGCTCAGTTGGATCCTTTGGAATTCAAACGCTACATTAAAAAGTACAAGATCCAATCCATCATTAATTTGCGTGGGGCGGAGCCTCTTTCTTTGTGGTGGCAGCAGGAACTTGCAGTCAGCAAACAGTTCGGCGTTATTCACTATGATATCCCGATGACGGCAGAGGAAATTCCTCACCGTAAGAATCTTTTGAAGCTTTTGGATCTGTTGAACATGGCTCCTCGTCCAATCTTGATTCATTGCCAAGGGGGCGCGGATCGTTCGGGTGAGGCGAGTGCGATTTACCAAATGGTTTATCAAGGTAAGAGCAAAGAAGAGGCTTTGAAGCAGCTTACTTTCAAATACCATCACGTTGAGAAATTTAAACCAGCGAAACGCTATTTCATTGAAAAAGTATGGCAGGGCGAAGAGTGGGCATTTGCTAACTACGATCCATGCAATGCCAATTACAAGTACTACAATAAAAAGAACGTTTACTGCCGCGATTATTCTGCTGACGATTTAGAGTGGTAATTTTTGAAAGGAACCTGAACTACCAACGAATTGGTTCAGGTTCTAGTTCAACGCCAAAGCGGGCTTTTACGTCCGCGCAGACTTGAGTGGCTGTGGTCCAAACATCGTCGGCGTTTGCTCCACCGTGATTGACCAATACCAACGCTTGCTTTTCAAACATGCCGACCGGTCCGATCTGTTTGCCCTTCCAACCGGCCTGATCAATCAACCAACCAGCAGCTAATTTCACTTTGCCATCCGCATAAGGAAAGCTCACCAAAGTGGGGTATTTCTGAATCAGCTGATCACGAACTGCCACGGGTACAATGGGATTTTTAAAAAAGCTTCCCGCATTTCCGATCACTTCTGGATCAGGAAGTTTGCTGGATCTGATTTCACATACGACTTTAGAAATGTTGCGGGGATTTGCTTCCAAACCCTGGCGTTCTAACTCTTTGCGAACATCACCGTATTCCAGATTTAATTTTCCCTGCTTAGGCAGGCGGAAAGTCACTTCCCAAATCAAATACTTGCCCGCGCCTTCTTGTTTAAAGAAGCTGTCGCGGTAAGAAAAACGGCATTCTGAATTGCTGAATGATTTTAGCTCGCCCGTTGCCAGTTCCACACAGGTGACTTCGAAAATGGAGTCTTTCACTTCCACACCGTAAGCACCGATGTTTTGAATCGGGGAGGCGCCCACTGTGCCTGGGATCAGAGATAGATTTTCCAAGCCCCAAAAACCCATGTCCAATGTCCAACGAACAAAGTCATTCCAGATCTCTCCAGCTTGAGCTTTGACGAACCACGCACTTTCGTCTTCGTGAACTAATTCGCGGCCCTTGTTGGCCAAGCGAATTGTCAGACCTCCGACTTTGGCTGGCAGAACTAAATTCGATCCGCCACCCAGAATGCGCCAGGTGATTTTTTTTAAGGGTTCGTCTTTAAGGAGTGCGTGGACATCGATAATGGAATGCAACTCTGTATAGAGCTCTGCCGTGGATTTTAAACCCAGGGTGTTTAACGTGCTGAGATCATGTTGTGCGAGAAGTTGCATTGACGGAAACTATATTAAAAAACGCCTGCCTTGGCCATCATTCTTTCTAGGATGTCGTCTTTGTGAATGAAACATATGCCAAGTCCCAAACCTTTGCTCCAGACGACTTCTGCAGCCACATTATAGACGCGTTTTAATGATTCTAACTCGACAGTAAGGTTTAACAGGTCACCTTTTTGCGGAACATAATCACCGGTTTTAACTTCGAGATAAGCTCCCGTAGCCGACAGGTTACGCATCTGTGCACCGGATTTACCGATGTGGCCGTAAACCTCAAGCTTAGCTTGTTCTTTCGTTTGAAAGCGTTTGGAGCTCATTCATCCACCTCAAATAATACTCCTGCAGAGCAGAAGTGCTTACTCCTGTGGAGCAGGAGTGCATATAACTATTCTCGGTTGGTTTGAAGAAATCTCTAAGGTAAAAAGCTTGCAATCTCATAATGAGATCACAATCTGGTCCCTACTTTTTCAGGTACGTAAGAAACGAAAAAGGAATAGGCAATTCCACGTCTCGACGTTCAGTGAGATTGAAAAGATTTTGGTCAATTTCTGGATAATAAGTATCACCCGGAAACTCGCGGTGGATCAGGGTTAGATAGACTTTATCTGTGAGATTTTTCGCAAATGCCTGCTTATAGATTTCACCACCACCGATGATGAAAACTTCATCGCCCCATTGCGCTGTCAACGGGCGCGCGTGCGCCACAGCCTCTTCAAGGCTCGACACAAAAACCACGGGGCTTTTTTCAGTGCTTTGAAATGACTGCTTGGAAGGATCGCGAGTCACCACAATGTGGTAGCGGTTCGGTAGCGCTTTGCCATTGAAAGAATCAAAAGTCTTACGACCCATGATCATGATGTGACCCTTCGTAGTGTCTCTGAAAAACTTCATATCCTCTGGCAGATCCCACGGCAGTCCACCTTGGGTTCCAATCACACGATTTTCAGAGCAAGCTACGATATGGGTTAAAATCATACTGCCACCGGAGCTTTGATCGCAGGGTGCGGATCGTAACCGACGATTTCGATATCTTCGTATTTGAAATCGAACAGGTTTTTTACGTCTGGATTTAGTTTCAGTTGCGGCAGAGGTCTTTCCTCGCGCGCAAGTTGAGTTTGTACCTGCTCGATGTGATTTGAGTAAATATGCGCATCACCCAAGGTGTGAACAAAGTCGCCAACTTGTAAATTGCAAACCTGTGCGATCATATGCACCAGCAAAGCATAGCTTGCGATATTGAATGGCACGCCCAGGAAAATGTCGGCGCTACGTTGGTAAAGCTGGCAAGAAAGTTTTCCGTTCGCCACGTAAAATTGAAAGAATGCATGACATGGAGGCAGAGCCATTTTTTCAACGTCACCAGGGTTAAAGGCAATCACCAACAGACGGCGAGAATCGGGATTCTTTTTGATTTGCTCAACCACGTTCGTGATTTGATCGATCGTACGACCATCAGCAGTTTCCCAGGATCTCCACTGCTTGCCATACACCGGACCCAAGTTGCCGTTTTCATCAGCCCACTCGTCCCAGATGGTCACTTTGTTGTCTTTCAAATACTGAATATTTGTTTCACCTTTTAGAAACCACAAAAGCTCATGAAAGATGGAACGCGTATGAAGCTTCTTCGTCGTTAAAAGAGGAAAGCCTTTTTGCAAATCAAAGCGCATTTGATAACCGAACGTAGAGATCGTACCCGTACCGGTGCGGTCTTCTTTCTTAGTTCCGTTCTCGAGGACGAATTTCATTAGATCATGATACTGTTGCATAAGAACCTCTGACGTGCGTGCGCGAAAGCGCAGTGATACCTCTAGTGTATTGAGTCGGTTCACGTTGTCTAGCGGCGCACATCGCAGCAACGGATAATGTTGGCGATGACTACAGGCATAACATGAGTCAGGTGACCGTTTGTTTCATGGAACGAAGGCGCTGGAACAGCCGTAGAGGGGCCATTGCCTATGTTTTTTACAGGCGAGTAGTTCCCAGGGCGAATGATTTGCAGTTAACAGGGGGCACAGGAGTTGTAAGGGATAGCGCAGGTGAAGGAGAACCCCCATGTCTCGCTATCATGAACCTCTAGTCTATGGAATAACGATTGCTATCGTTGCAGGAGTTATTTGGGTTGCAGAAAAGACCAAAGGTCCCGCGGTCAGTACCGTGCCCGTGACTGCTGCGAAAGCCGAACCCCTGCAATTCTCTCAGTCAAAAACTTCATCTCTTTTAAAACATCAAGCGCCTAAAAAAGGTGCGGTTGGTTTTGATCCAGCTCTAGTTTTGTTGGATCAAGAAGTAGAGGGTCTTTATAAAGGTCGTCGCGACTGGAAACAACGCGAGCCGGTGGTGCGTGCGCAAATGGAGAATCTGTCGATGGCGGAGCTTACGACATTGGCAGTAAAGGCTGTGGATACTTCAGCTACCATGAGCGAGCGCCAGATGAGTGTTTACTTATTAAGTCTTGCGGGCCTTCGCGCGCACAATGCTTTATTTGATATCGTTAAAACACCATTCTCTGCACCTAAAACAGCGGCGAAAATGAAATTCACTCAAGATGAAACGTCTTTGCGAGTAAGAGCGCTGCAAGCATTGGATCAAATGGCCTTTTTGAATCCAGCGCAACTTCAGAAAACGATGAAGATCGTGATGAAATCGCCAGCTAGCCCGCAGCTTAAAAACTATGCGCAAATCAGTTTGAACGGCATCACGCGCGGTCAGCCTGGCAAACTCTCACACTGGTTAAATCAAACGATCGCATCTGCTGGAGATCAATAATGAAAGTGAAGATTGCTTATACTCTATTTGTTTTGCTGTGTTTAGGAATGGGATATTTTCACGGAAAATCCTCTGCCATTGTTGACAACCAATTGAGAGACCAAGTACAACACACAGTATCTGTTAGGGAGTAGTTGGTTTGTTTTGGTTCTAAACCAGGCAAAAGCTTAAGCCGACATACTGAGATCTGATCCTGAATTAAGGCAGACTCCGGTTTAAGCGCGACGATCAAAATATTTCGGCAAGACCGAAACATCCGATCCAAGTTAACGAGACTGACACGAGTGCTACTGCATTCCGAAATTTATCGGAGCAGCAACACCGTGTGGTCTCGTTTTTTCGTTTAACGAGCCACCGGTTTACAAAACTGGAGGGCTTCGTGGAAGCAATCATCAATTCATTCTTGTTAGTGGCCGCAACCGAGATGGGTGACAAAACCCAATTGCTCGCATTAGTACTGGCATTGCGTTTTAAAAAGCCCTGGACGATCATGGCGGGGATTTTGGTGGCGACCATTGCGAACCACTTGTTCGCAGCGTGGGCGGGCGAGGCGATCGCTTCTTTCGTTTCTCCTGAGGTTCTGAAATGGATCCTTGCGATCACATTCTTTGCTTTCGCGATTTGGATTCTTATTCCCGATAAAGACGACAGCGATGAAAACAAAATGCGCGCGAATCCATTCCTGACAACGTTGATTTTATTTTTCGTCGCAGAAGTAGGCGACAAAACACAGCTATCGACGGTGGCTCTCGCAGCTAAATATCAGAACATCTGGCTGGTCACATTCGGCACAACTTTGGGGATGTTATTCTCTGATGGTTTGGCGGTTTTCTTTGGGGAAAAACTTTTGCGTCGGATTTCCATGAAATGGGTTCATATCGTTTCCGCACTAATTTATGTCGCATTCGGTGTAGGAATTCTGTTTAGTTAAACCAACGAGAGTTGTATTTCTCCTTACTTGCAACGCCTAAGGGCTAGAATGTAAGGAGGATATTACACCTCACATCGGTGGTGTTCGATCTGAGTAAATAAATCGCTCAAATCGGTTTATTACTGAGCGGTCTATATCTAGTTCACCTTGAATGTGGTCTACTGACTTCACTATTTCGTCGTTCTCTTAGTTCATTAGATTCCCTTTTGTCCTTTTTGTGAATGGCCCCTAGCTTTATAAGGAGGCAAAAATGGGAAAAAAAATATACGTAGGTAACCTTGGCTTTAATGTTGATTCAGATCAATTGGCCACCACATTCGCTGCATTCGGCACAGTTGAATCAGCAAACATCATCACAGATCGTGAAACAGGTCGCAGCAAGGGTTTTGCCTTTGTTGAAATGGCTACTGATTCTGAAGCGACGACTGCAATCGAAAAATTGAATGGTATGGATCTGTCTGGTCGTGCCATGAATATTTCCGAAGCAAAACCTCAAGCTCCACGCACTGGCGGTGGTGGTGGTTTCCGTGGTGGTTCTCGCGGTGGCTTCGGTTCTGGTTCTCGTCGTTCTTACTAATCGAGATTTGTTGTTGTTATTGCAGACCTGCCTTTGTGGGCAGGTCTGTTTTTATTTAAGGAGTATCAATGGCAAAAGATGATTTGTTAATGATCGAGGGAAAAGTTTCTGATCTAAAGGGTGGCGGTGTTTACTTCATCACTTTAGAAAATGGCATCGATATCAAAGCCAAACTATGTGGCAAAATGAAAAGATTTAATATCAAAGTTGTTGTCGGCGACCGAGTGACTGTCAGCGTTTCCCCTTACGATCCTACGCATGGTTTGATCACCCACAGGTTCCGAGTTTAATGAGCGAACCTAAAAAAAATTGTCGTAACATGAATCACGGCAAATCAAATCCCCCAGTCAGCTATTGCCCCAATTGTGGTGATAAATTTAAATCGGGTGCGGTCCGTTCCTGTGATCGTAGTAAACATCTTGAGCGTCGCAAACAAGGCAGTCTGTTTTGTTGTGATTGCGGCAAAGACTTTAAAACTCTTTAGAGTGTTATCCCGTTCGACAGTTTAAACCCAGAAACGGCACCGTTTTCCTGTTGTTGCCGTAGGCCTGTCTCAGTCTGAGAATTCAAATTTCAGCTCGAAAATATGCTCCTTTGAGGAGGGATAGTTAGGCTCCCTTTTGGTACTCCCTTTGCATTTTGATCAAGCATCGAGGAGATTTTTATGAATAAGGTTTCTTATTATTTTGCGGCACTTATTTTGGGTTTCACAATGTCAGCTCAAGCACAATCCGGAGCCCGCACGAAATTCACTCCTTCTTACGCACAAGCTGAAGTTGAAGCAGCCAATGAAATGTCATCTGAAACGACAATGTCTCAACGTGCGGAAGTTTTAGCTCCACGCACGATCCCCAATCCTTGGGTGACGCTTGAGCCTACAGTCGGTTATATCAGCTCTACATTTAATGGTATCGAAGGTCAGTACGGCGCTGCTGTCGAATATGCTGAACGCATGCAGACGGGCGTGGCAGTTCTTGTCGGTCGCGGAATGTGGCAGTTCGAATCAGGTCTCATGTATTCCACTCGTGGTGGTAAGATCTCGAATATGACTACGACGACAATCTATGGTTCAACGACATCAAACCTAGATATGAAGCTTTCATATTTTGATATTCCACTCGTAGCCCGAATGTCTTTATTTCACTCATCCCGCTCTCATGTGTTTTTTCGTGGTGGCTTAGTTGTGGGAATTTTGGACAGTGCTAACGTGGATATCAATGGCAGTTATATGACGTCTTACGGCTTAAACAGTCTGAATACCTCGATGGACATCAAAGACTATTTCAATTCCACAGACGTCCGCGGTGTGTTGGGAGCAGGTTATGACTGGAAGTTCTCTCGCCGCGTGGGTTTCATTGCGCAGGCAGAAGTTCAACAAAGTATCTCGAAAATTAACACCGATAAATTCGTCACCAATCATGATGTCTTTAACATGGGCGCAGGCATCAGCTTGGGCGTTTCTATTAAGCTCTAGTCAGTTCGATCTATCGCTTAAAAACAAAAAACCACAGCTTTGTTGGCTGTGGTTTTTGCATTTAAAGAGGACAGTGTCCTCTGAATCGCGAGCGTAAAAACTATTGGAAGTTTTGAACTTGCGCGATGTACGGAAGGTTGCGGTAGTAACCTTGGTAGTCCAAACCGTAGCCCACAACGAAGTCATTCGGGATCTTGAAACCAACATGGTCAACGTCACATTTCACTTTCAAAGCTTCTGGCTTTTCAAGCAACGCGATTGTCGTCAAAGATTTTGGTTTGCGAGACATGATTGAGTTTTTCAAGTAGTTCATTGTCAGACCCGTATCCACGATGTCTTCAACCAGGATCACGTGTTGGTTTTCGATTGGGGAAGCAAGATCCAAAGTCACTTTCACTTCGCCAGAAGAAGAAGTGCCACCGTGGTAAGAAGCTACACCAAAGAATTCGCAAGTGATGTCAGCATTGATGGATCTGATCAGGTCAGAATAGAACATGAATGAACCCTTCAAAACGCAGATCGCGATGACCTTTTCGTTTTTGAATTGTTTCGTCAAGATTTCGCCCAGCTCTTTAACTTTGAGTTGGATTTTTTCTTCAGAGATATAAGGCTTCAAAGTTAAATTCGTCATGGGGAACTCCTAAACAAATGAATTATTCATGATCTCGCCGAAACCACCGCCGCCAGGAACGATGTATTGATGATCGTTCAGGCCGCGCTCCTGATCCCAGAATTGGCCCGGTTTTGCATCTAAAACTGCCTGAGGGGATAGCCCACGGTCAAGTCTTAAGGCATAGATTACGACTTCAGGATGAGATCCTAACAAATTCTTCAAGTACTCGGGGGTTATGATCAGGTTTAAAGCGATAAATTTTTTAGCCGGGCCTTCAATATGCTGCTTATAGTGATTAATGGCATGGATCATCGTGTTGCCAGTGGCTCCCATTGGGTCGGGCAGAATCACGCAGGCATCCTTTACGTCACCACCGATTTTCATTCCGCCGAATTCAGCTCCGGTGACGGTGTGTTTGCTGTCTGTCATACGGGCTGAAAAGATATGGTCCTGGCGAACGTTCTTTGCCGGTAAAGCGAAATGCAGAAAGTTATAACAGATATGGCTTGGGTAAGTTCCCGCACGAGCCAGGTTTACGCTGACGGCCTTTTGAGCTTGAGCGATGCGGTGGCTATGCAATAATTTGTCGGGATGAGCTTCCGTCATGCGCGTGGCTTGAGTGAAAGTTTCGCGATCAAATTCATTATTTACGGTTATGGAAATCAAGTGTGTGTATAGCACCTCAACGATTCGATTGATTTCAGGTTGAAAGCAATCCGGGGAGCAGGCTTTGGCCAATAAACCACTTAAGAACGGGCTGTCGATCAAATGAACGCGGGGACCGTAAGAGTGTTCTAATTCTTGTTGAAATTGAGCCATTAGGACCTTTCACGCGAAATCGGGGTGGAAGGTCTTCAGGTCGAGGACTATTTGTTGTCGTATTCGACGAAGATCACGAATTCGCTATCGCCTGCTCTGAATTGAGGAGAGCGCAGAATTCGGTATACATCAATCCCTGCCAGCTCGTCATCATTTTCAAGATTTGACTGAGTGGGCATAACACCGGTCATGAAAAACCCTGTTTCCGCGCCGATCTCGAATATAGCGGGGAAGGACTTTCTTTGAATCTCTAACGCACCTGAGGGGCCGGCTTCTCTCCAGGTTCTTTGGATTTCTAAATTACCACGCAGGTTCGCGCCATCCATGTCCGCAATTTCAAAGAATGTGGTGTGGCCGATTTCAACAGTAGGGTTGGAGCGGTCTTTCAAACCATAAGACCACTGCAAAGTTTTATTGCTGTCCAAGTTGCGCTCTTCCTTATGAAGAACCTTGATGCCGGGAGTTTGCAGTCGCTTATTAAGTCCTGGAATGATTCCCGCAGAATAATCGGCGAAATTCATAAACTGACCTGTGCCACGGCTTGCATCCATTAAGCGGCCCAATGCAGGGCGCGCGACTTCGGCATAATAAACCGTTAAATGCGGACCAGAAGTTTTCGCCGTTGCCGCGCGAACTTCTTTTTTCGGTTCATCTTTTACAGCGTTTGCTTCAGCAAATGCTTTGGCCGCTGCCAAATCGGCGGGAGCATTCGGAGCGTCAGCACTAGCGCCCGGGGGAGTTGGTGTATTTACCGCCACTTCCGCGGCAGTCGCAGCAGGGCTCACTTCAGGAGCTGGCGGCGGTGGAGGAGGAAGATTCTTAGAGGAATTGACCTGAACCATCGGTCTTGAGGTGCTTGCAACGTTGGTCGTATTTTGCTGATTGTTTTTATAAAGGTAAAAACCACCACCACCTACAAGAGCTGCTAACACCACCACATGAATCACGGGATTCTTAAAAATCGTTTGGTACCAAGGCGCTGCTTGTGGTTTATAGCTTTCCATATCGACGCCACATTGAGCGCAATATTTATCTTGAGGTTGTTGAAAGCCACAGCGAGGACACGTTACAAGCATCGAAATTTTTTTCCTGTTGTTAATTAGAAAAAGCCTTATAAATAGGCTAATTCAAAGCTTCTTGACGGTCCACCGAATTGTTCATACCTTGAAATTCTAGGAAGATAACGATGAAAAAATATAAGCAAGGCACTGGCGAAAAAATCGAACGTACAGAGGAAATCATCCCGCCAAAGGTCGAGCTTCCTATCGAGTTTTCTCCTGAACATTATCCCGTAATGTTGCAAGAAGTGCTTGCCGCGTTCTATCCCTACAGAGAGAAAAAAGACGTTTCTTATTTCGATGGAACCTTCGGTCGCGGCGGTCACTACATGGCAGTGAAGTTTACCGTTCCCGCGATGAAAGCCACGGTCATGGACCAAGATCTAGCTGCAGTGAAATATGGAAATGAACGATTCAAGACCGAAGTCGAGAAAGGTGCACTTCGCATAATCCATGGAAATTTCTCGCAATTTTCAGATCACAATCTGAAAAACTTTGATATGATGCTCTTAGATCTAGGTGTGAGCTCACCGCAGTTAGACCAGGCCGAACGAGGCTTTAGTTTTTACCACGATGGTCCACTAGATATGCGAATGAATCAGCAGCAAGGTTTGACGGCTGAGGTGCTTGTGAATACGGCAACAGAGGAAGATCTCATTCGAATCTTTAAAGAGTACGGCGAAGTCTATCGCCCGGCTCGCGTTGTCCGTGCGATCGTGAATGATCGCAAAACAAAAGCATTTCAATCGACTGCACAACTTGCAGGCCTGATCGAGCGTGTGGATGGTTGGCAAGTGAAAGGCCATCATCCAGCGACGAAATACTTTATGGCTCTGCGTTTAGCAGTGAATTCAGAGCTGGAAGTTGTCGGCGAAACGATTCCACAAATGATCCAGGCATTGAAGCCCGGTGGTCGTTTGGCGGTGATCACGTTCCATTCGTTAGAAGACAGAATTGTTAAAAACATCTTCCGCGATTCAGAAGAATTCGGCAGATCTGTTTATAAAAAAGTAGTCGTTCCATCTCAGGAAGAGCTGGATTTGAACTCTCGATCGCGTTCGGCGAAATTGAGAGTTTTCGAGAGGAGTGCTCAGGATGAGCAAGGAAAACTTTAGACAACTGAAACCATTTTTTAGCATCCTTTTAGTCATCTTTACTTTGTTCTCTATCGTCTTCCTGCAGATGGAAGAACGTCGCATGGGCTATGTGGTTCTGAAGCTCACTCGCCAGCACAAAAAAGTTTTGGAAGAAAAGCGCACCAAAGAAATTTCTTTGGCGAAGATCACGCGTCCGCAACTTTTGGATCACGTGGCTCAGCAAAAATTCACGCTTAAAAAAGTTCAGGCGAATCAAATCATCCATTTGACGGATGTGGCTGATATTCCTGTCGCCAAAGCGATTGATAAGAAAATTGCGAAAAAGGATCTTTAGTTGAAATCACGTATTGTATTTATCTTTATCGGTATTATCGGTTTATGGTCATTGCTGATGATGAGAGCGGCGTACTTGCAGTTTTTGCCGAACGATCGTTTGAACTCGCTGCAAAATCGTCAGTTTCAAACCAAAGTAACTTTGCAAGCCCGCCGTGGTGCGATCGTGGATCGCAATGGCCGTGATCTCGCGATGTCGGCGACCGCATACTCGTTGTATGCCGATCCTAAAATTATCGAGAACCGTAAAGCAGCGGCGAAAAAGATCGCTAAAGTTTTGGGTCAGTCTTACGAATCCGTCTATGCGAAAATCAAAGATGGAAACAAACGCTTCGTTTGGATTCAGCGTATGCTTGATCAAGACAAAGCCGATGATATTAAAAAGTTTGATATCCGTGGACTTTCCTTTGTTGAAGAATGGCGCCGTGTTTATCCAAATGAAACTTTGTTAGCCCAGACGCTGGGCTTCTTAGGTATCGAAGGTCAGGGACTTGAAGGGTTGGAACTTGGTTACGATCAGTCTCTTCGTGGCAATCAAAAGAAAGTCATGGTTAAAAGAGATGCTCGTGGTCGTCCGTTGATCAATGACGGTTTGATGTTCATCGAAAATCCAGATGGTAACGAACTTCGTCTGACAGTGGATTCTGAACTTCAATATGCTCTGGAATCTGAACTTGCGAACGCTGTACAAACCTTCGATGCAGATCACGCAGTCGGTGTGGTTCTGGATGCGAAAACTTCCGCTGTTGTCGCCTTGGCTTCCGCTCCAACTTTCGATTTGAATAAAGCGCAAAAAGCTTCTGCGGACTCTCGTCGTAATAAATCCGTGACGGATGCTTTTGAGCCGGGTTCGACGCTTAAAACTTTGGTCATCGCCGCAGCCCTTCGCGAAGGCGCTTTGCAACCGAATACAAAGTTCTTCTGTGAAAACGGTGCTTACCGTGTGGGTGATAAAGTTATCAAAGAAGCCGAAGCTCACGAAAAGTTCGGCGACATCACAGCAGCTGAAATTTTAGCGGTGTCATCAAATATCGGAACAACCAAGATCGCATTCAAATTGGGCCAGGATAAACTTCGTCAAGGTCTTTTGGATTTCGGATTGGGGCAAAAATTGGGAGTAGATCTTCCAGGAGAAGCCCGCGGTATCGTTCAAAGTCTTCCGTGGAAACCAATTGCTCTTAGTAATATTTCCTTTGGTCATGGTATTGCGACAACACCTCTTCAAATGGCGAATGCCTATGCCGCGATTGCCAACGGTGGGGTTCTAAATACTCCCTATATCGTACAATCTGTTCGTGATTCTGAAACGGGCGAGTTGACGGAAACAAAAGTAAAACCCATCCGTCGCGTATTAACTCCAGAGCAAGCCGCTCAAATGCGTGCGATGCTTTTGGGTGTAACAACGTTGAAAATCGGATCTGGAGCTAATGCCCGTGTCGATGGTTTCATGGTTGCAGGTAAAACGGGAACGGCGCAAAAAGTGAATCCAAACGGCCGTGGTTATCTTAAAGGTGCCTACGTTTCCAGTTTTGCAGGCTTTATCCCTGCGAATGATCCAAAATTTGTGATCTATGTGGCCGTAGACTCCCCTCGTAAGTCTTATTACGGCGCGAAAGTGGCAGCACCGGTCTTCTCAAGAATCGCATCCTATGCGGTTCGTAAAGAGGGCATCGCACCACTTCCAGGAACTTTGGCAGAAACGAACAGCAAAAATTTAAATTCCATCAAAACAGCAATGGGCCAAAAAGCGGCGCTGGAAAAGTTGGCTCGTGAAATCGCCACTGAATCCAAAGATTCCGCAAAACCAGAAGCGAAAGCGGAGCCTGCCATCGTGACAGCTCAAGAACTGGATAAAGCGGCTGAAGTAAAAACCGGCGAAACCGTCCCAAACCTGATGAAACTTACAACTCGAGAAGTTTTGCGCCAAGTGAGTGGGCAAAACTTGAAAGTGAAATTTGTCGGCTCGGGAAGTTTGGTTAGCGAAATGATTCCTGCGGCAGGGTCCAACTTGCCAGAAGATAAAAATATCACCGTCATACTTAAATAGGATAAGGCACCCACAAGGTGCCTTTTGCATTTCCCCGATGTATCCAAAATATCTGACCTAAGTCACATCTATCTTAAACCCAGTAAATTTTTATTTGTTTGGAAAATTCCACTGAGGGAGAATATTTCCTTAAGAGAACATTTCAGGCTTACTTTATTTGGAGTGTTGGGTGCAAAGTAAGATCGTTTTTTCAAACGAAAAAGAATACGACGGGCTTTTAAAGCTGATGTACGTTGCTGGTATTGCAATGTTGATCCCCTTGTTTGCTTGGTGGCAAAACAACGTAAATCCAAATTTGGATTTATGGCTCATTGGGATTCTGTTCGCTGTATGCATCTTTCTTTTCACATTTCGTCGCGCCAAAGTGATGAATATTGTTTTACTCGAAAATTGCATCGAGTTGGAATATCCTCTTCGCGATCATGTGCAAGCCATTCCCTATTCGGAGTTGCTCTGTGCTGAGTACACGGAATCCAGTTTTAGTTTAAGCCTTGTCCTAAAAGACAGCCGAACAATCCCATTGCCAGCAAAAATAGAAAAGGTCGAAGGCCATTTTCCACCTTATCAAGAAATGATCGAAGCCAAAGGTGAGGCAGGCGACCGCTATCGCCTGAAACATGAAATTGATAGCCGCATCAGAGGCAAAGACTCCACCATAGCTCCATTGAAATTCTAAAAAGGCGTTCTAAATTTGCTGTCTCAAAAAGAGACGGCAAATTTCCCTGTCGAGCACAAAATGTTACCCGTTAGATTCCTCACACGCACATGTGTTTCCGGAAGCGTATATTCCAGATAAACTCGATATTCTTTCGCATGAGTTTTGAAGTAGCTATGCCGTGAGGTAACTATGAAAAGCTCATCCATTTTGATTATTACAAGTGTGCTGACATTCGCGCAGATCGCGAGTGCTCAATCAGCGGGAACCTGCAGCTCTGTCTTCTCCTCGGGCTATTCCGAGCTTCAAGCTAAGTGGGCCCAGCTTTCTTTGGAACAAAAGAATTTTCTTAGAAAGCAGCAAATGTATTCCACTTCCAATGTCGTTCAACGCCGCCCGGTCGTTAAAACTTCAGGTTTAAGACAAGACGCTTCGAAAGATATCGATGCAGCCGATATTAAAATTGATACCGCAGATCCTTCTCTGGTGATGCCGATCACTTATCCAAATGGCGTCACCAAATATCGTATTAATTTTTCAGGGCTTCGTTATATCGAAGCCAATACTCCCATGGAGTTATTTAAAGGTGGCATCAAAAAGGTTCAACGCTCCCGCGGCTTTTATAAAGACGGCACAGAGATGACTGGTGCTTATCACAACGAGGCCTGGGCCTGGGATGTGGTGATATATAAAAATGAAGCTGGTGAGCAGATCGCTTTAGGCGGAGTGATGGAGCAAGTGACGCCTGGAAAACTTCCAAACGTTGCTCAAGACAATCGCACGCGATCACGTTGGTGGGGCAAGGTTTCCCACGTCGAAGTAAAGCCCGGCGTGTATGAAGAACATATTATCTGGCAAGAGCCTGTGCATGATTTCAACCGTTCAAAACATCAGGGATGGGAATACCACGGCTATGGCGGAACCTTGGTGACAGAGTTTAATCCAAAAACGGGCATCCATGAGCCGATCAAAAATAAAAACGGAAATTATACTTTGATGTATGAGCGTGTAACTGAAGAGCAGCACGGCATGCCGTGGGTGACGACAACTTTTATGCGCGAAATGGATCCTTCCCTTAAGACGACGGTGGGACCCGAGATCGCGGTTACTAATTTAAATAATCCACTGACGGGGAAATTATTCGAATCCCTTCGTCGCGGTGATGAACACAATACGTATGGTTATCTGCGTGAAGGTGACAACGTTTTAAAAGAGATTAAAAACAAACAATTCGTGAAAGCAGGGAGTGCCAATGACTACGTCCGAAAATACGGTATTTATCTTGATTATCGCCCACCTGGCGCAGATGCAGTGGGCCCATATCGAAATGTCGTCGACAGCCGCGGAGAGATGGTCGACTTCGCTACTACACTAAACTTACGCGAAATGATGAATGCGACCTGGGTCGGTCGCCCGCAGTTGAACTATGATCCTCAAGGTCGCCTGTGGCTGTTATTCCACTTCGTGCCAAAAGATAGCATTCCGCAAGGAGCACCCGTGGAAGGTTGGCCTTCTGCCAAGGACTTTCCAGAATATGGTCGCATCACTGCGATGATCCCGGTGAAGTTTGAATACGATGCCCTGGGGCAGCCGTTGCTTAAAAAAGATATCGATCCAGAATTCTCTTATATGTATGAATAAAAAAGGCACCCATCGGGTGCCTTTTTCGTTTCAATCTTAAGATTTAAAACTACAACCAGTACATGAACGTATTTACTGGATTTTCTTTCTGAGCATCATTCAAGGTGTCGATGACAGCTTGAACCTTCACTTCGCCCAAATTCTCGACCAGGTCTTTGCCACCAATGATGGTGATATCCCAGTTTTTAGAAATCACAGAGGGGTCTGTTAAAACATCATATAAGGCATCAAGGTTTGCACCATATGTTTTTGGAAGTCTTAAACCATCAGCAATAACAGCGTGCAACTGCTTCAAGGATTTGATTTCGCGACCTGGGATCAAAATAGCAATCTTATAGTTTGACTCAAACACCGTAGCGCCCAAAAGACCTTCGCGTTCAACAGTCGTATTGACAGGAACGTTGTAAACGCCAGCATGAGCTTGCACTCCCACCACATTCAACAAAACAGCAGAAGCCAGAACCAACAACTTTTTCATGGGCACCCCTTTAATAAAGTTGCGGAACTATAGCATAAGAAACAGGCGTTACCGCCTGTTAGGATTTTGTACAGTAAGAACTATAAGGAATTAATGTATTGGCTAATACCTTGAAGGACTTGCGGTGGAATCTCGTGGCCGCCACGGAATCCAAGCAAGGAACCCTTCATGCCGTTTTGAGTAAGCAGGGTCTCAAGTTTCTGTGCCTGTTTAAAGCCCAAAACCTGATCCATTTGCCCGTGGCTTTGAAAGAATCTTTGGCCTTCACGATTGGGTACGTGTTTTTTCCACTCATCCTGTGCCACCAATGTGCCCGACATGATAACCAAGCCACGGGGAGTTTCCGGTGCGCGCAGGTACAAGTCGGTCGCGAGCATTGCTCCCTGACTGAAACCTCCCAGAATAATTTGATTCCAAGGCACGCGGAGCTGGCGGATCATTTCCATGGCCATGTCGCGGGCTTTTTCGAAACCTTTCGGCATTTCACCGCTGAAATCTCGGGGGACACCAGTTTCCTGAGCGCGTTGAATTTCCATCATATCAATCGGCCACCAAGCGCGACCTGTCCACGCGGGGCCAATAGGTACTTCCAGAATTCCATTCGGAAAAAGCCAATTGTACGTTTGCTTGGTCGGAATCATCTGTCCTAATGAGAACAAGTCATTGGCATCTGCGCCATAACCGTGGAAGAAGATGATCCAGGGTGCGTTATCGTCTTGATTAATTTCTTGGCAATGTATTTTTCCGAGTTGTCTCATAGCTTGAGCATAATATACTGATCCCATGAAACTACAGCATCTTTTTTCAACAATTCCAGGAATCGCCGGTCATGTTTTGCCAGACATCGAAGTCTCTGGGATTTTCAATGATGCGCGTAAGGTGATTGCTGACGGATTATTCGTTGCCATTCGTGGTGTCAAAGTGGACGGCCACAGTTTCATTCCTGATGCTATCAATAACGGTGCTGCCGTCTTGGTGGTGGAGGATCCGAATCAAGTTCCTAATACCTTCAAAGGTTTCGTTTTGCGCGTGGAAAACACTCGAGAAGCTTTGGATGTTTTAGCTAGCCACTATCATGGCGACCCGGCAGAGGAAATGTTCTGCGTAGGTGTAACGGGTACCAACGGCAAAACTTCGGTAACTTATATGGTTGAGGCGATTTTCAATCACTCTCAAAACCCAACCGGAGTTATCGGAACCGTTAACCATCACTTACTGGATAAAGTCTGGCCCTCAGATATGACTACTCCAGACCCGATCAACTTGCAAAAACGCCTCCGTGAATTCAAAGACGCCGGTGCCAAGGCCGTGGCGATGGAAGTATCCTCACACGCTTTAGATCAACACCGCGTGGACAGCGTACCTTTTAATACAGTGATCTTTACCAACCTGACGCGCGATCATTTGGATTATCACGAAACAATGGAAAAATATTTCGAGTCAAAGCAACGTCTGTTCACAGACTTGTTATGGAAGACCGAAAAGCTTCCATGTTTTGCAATCATCAATATCGATGATAAATACGGTCGTCGCATGCACGTGGCGGACCCGGCAGTTCTTTGGACTTACGGTACTGATAAATCCGCAGATCTTAGTTTCAAAATCAAAACCATGGATTTTGCATTAACGGTCTTTGATTTAAAAACACCCGTCGGTACCACTGAAGTGGAGTTGCCGATGTCAGGAACTCACAATGTGATGAATGCCGTTGCGGCCATGGGCGCAGGGCTCTCCGCAGGAATTCCCTTGGAAGTTTGTAAAGCCGCGATCGCAAGCTTTACTGGTGTACCGGGCAGATTGCAGGCGGTACCAAATAATAAAAATCTGTCTGTCTTTGTAGACTATGCCCATTCCCCAGATGCTTTGGAAAACGTTCTGACAGCATTGACGAAAGTGCGCGAAAGCCTGAAATCCAACGCCAAAATCTGGACGATCTTTGGCTGTGGTGGAGATCGCGATAAAGGCAAACGTCCTTTGATGGCGGAGATGGCGCTAAAATTTTCTGATGCGGTAGTGGTCACTTCCGACAATCCACGCACCGAAGAGCCGCAATCTATTATCGAAGATATTTTAAAGGGCGTGAATGCCCAGGATAAAAACCGTGTGATCGTTTTAGCTGACCGTAAGGAAGCTATTCATGCGACGATTAGCAAAGCCCAAGAGGGCGATGTGATTTTGATCGCAGGTAAAGGTCACGAAGACTATCAGATTATTGGAAGCACGAAGTTTCCATTTAGTGATGTGCAGGTCGCTGAACAAGCGCTGCAGGGGAGAGTGTAATGAGAGCCATGGATGTGCAAACGGTTGTAAAAGCCACAAACGCGCAAGTGATCAGTCAGCACGCCGATGCCTTTACAGGAATTGGTACAGACACTCGAGCAGATCTTAAAGGACAGATGTTCATCGCCCTCAAAGGTGAGGCTTTTGATGCCCACGAATTCTTGGACAAGGCAGTGGCCCAGGGGGCTACGGTCCTCTTGGTTCATGAAGAAAACGAACAAGTGAACTCCTTGAAAAACAAAGTCACTGTTTTAAAAGTTCCGGATACATTGAAAGCCCTGCAACAATTGGGCAATTGGGCTCGTCATCAATCGCAAGGAACTATCGTCGCTATCACAGGATCCAATGGTAAAACCACAACCAAAGAATTTACGGCAGCCTTGATCAGCACAGCCAAAGACGTTCACTATAATAAAGGCAGCTTTAATAATCACTGGGGCGTGCCATTCACTCTGCTGCAATTGGATCCGAAAAAAGAAGTGGCCGTCATTGAGATGGGTATGAATCATGCCGGTGAAATCACCGAGCTTGTGCATATCGCAGAACCTGACGTTGTGGTTTGCACGATGGTGGGACGAGCGCACATGGAATTCTTTGGCACCATCGAAAAAGTCGCCGAAGCCAAAGAAGAAATCTATAACGCTGCTAAGAAAAGTGCGATCCGCATTTATAACTTGGACAACGAACAAACACACAACATGTTTGTTCGTGGCCACGACAAATTCCCTCAAGATAAAGTCATCACTTTTTCTAGCGAAGATCCCCGCGCCGACGTGCATTTGATGATTGATTCAATGAACATGAGCCAACTGGTTCTAAAAGGCAGCATCAAAGGTGTTCAAGGAACAGCGACGGTGCAGGTCTTTGGAGCGCAAAACCTAACGAATTTGATGGCGGCGGCAGCTTTGGGATTGTCCGTGGGTATGACTCCGCAGCAGATCTGGATGGGGCTTCCAGCTTGTAAAACCAACTGGGGTCGTAACCAGTTGGTTCACCTAAAATCCGGCGCTCAGATGATCTTTGATGCCTATAATGCGAACCCCGACAGTATGAAAGCTTTACTGGAAAATGTGCAATTGTTAACAGTGAGTGGACGTAAAGTAGGGGTGTTTGGGCAGATGAGAGAAATGGGTTCAGCCTCCGCACAATTGCATGAGGAATTGGGTGAGCGCGTGGGTAAAGCCGGCTTTGAAAAAGTTTACTTCGTTGGCGAAGATTTCGACGCGTTTACTAAGGGTCTGCAAAAGGCTCAATTCTCTAAGGAAAGTTTGATCCAGAAAGATTTTACAGAAAACGCTGGCAAGGATTTAGCCACTTTCCTTCACAGGGGCGACATTGCCGTTGTTAAAGCGTCCCGTGGCACGAAGCTTGAGCGCTTCGTTTACCCGTGCGAGCCCCTGGATTTTTCAGAAAAATCGTAGCGTTGACTAAAATTCAGGCTGGAGTAATCCGGCCTGATGTCCTATAACAGTCCTCATTATTAGGAGGACTAATGAAACAAAATCTTTCTCTACTTATCGCAGCTCTTACTTTCTCTGCG
This sequence comes from Bdellovibrio sp. HCB185ZH, assembly GCF_047302455.1. GTDB lineage: Bacteria > Bdellovibrionota > Bdellovibrionia > Bdellovibrionales > Bdellovibrionaceae > Bdellovibrio. The sequence continues at coordinate 1,816,823 of NZ_CP178624.1, read as the reverse complement.
ATGCAAGCCGGAGCTCAATCAAGTTCTGCAAAGATTGGTGCCGCATCTTCAACAAACACTTCGACTTCAAAAATCGAAGATCTTAAAAAGCCGACTGAAAAGCTTAAAGACGTTGATGATGAAATCACGGACGCTCGTTTGCGTGCATCTTTGGGTTCTAAATCCAAATGGTCTTTTAAATCAGACCTTTCTTATTCTGGCGGTTCCGTAAACGATCCATTCGGTTCAATCCGTCCAAACTACCGTGCCTCTGCAACATCTGAGTCTTTGACTTATATGTCTGGTAACGTTGGTGTGAACGTTCGTGTTACTCCAAAAGACAGCATCAGCTTCGGTTCTGGTTTGACTATCAATGATCCATTCCATGGTGACATCACAAAACCAGCTGCGGATTCCCGTTCTGGCAGAAAATCAGACGCAGTTCTTCCGCGTTATGAAATGTCCACTCCTTTCGTTAGCTGGAGTCGTGGTTATAAAGCGTTTGATACTCAAATGAGCACAAGCGTTTCAACGACGTATTACACTGACGAAGATACAAGCAAATACCAAAACTACTTGGGTAACATTTCATTGTCTCAAGTTTTCTTGGCTAATTTCGGTACTTCTAAATGGAATGGCGGCGTGAGCGTTAGCTTGGCGAAATACTTGTACAATGGTGCTTTGTCTGACGAAGGTTACGTGAAGGCACAGGCAGCAGGTAAATACATGCGCTCTGATATCAGCGGTGGTCTTTTCCCGTTCTTGCAATACACGTTTAATGATACGTACTCTTTCAGAACTGTATTTGGTTACTTCCAGTTTTCTAAATACGAAATCAACGACAGATACGTTCAGTTGGAACCATACCAATCTGTTGGTGTAGGTATCTCTATCACGCGTGACATCTACTTGTACCCGAACATCCAGTTCACTCCGAAAGACATCCGCGACGACAGAACGAACGTGGCTCTTTCTACGAACATCAACTTGTTCTAATAAATATGTCTGGATCGAAATTCATTCCTCCCTCCAAAAAGGGGGAGGAGTCTGACTCTCAGGAAATCAATATCACTATTACGGTGAAGGCCACGGCAGCAGAAATCTGGCGTGCGCTGACTGATACTGACGATCTGGAAAATTGGTGGGGTGACGATGTCACCCTTGAACCAAAAGTCGGCGGAAAATTCCGCGAAGCCTGGGAAGACGACGAAGGCAACGAGCAGCTCGCTTCCGGCAAAGTCCTTTCTCTTACACCCAATAAATCCATTACCTTTACTTGGCGTGAAAAGACCTGGGATGCGAAAGCCTCCACAGAATGCTCTTACGTGATTGAAGACAAAGGTAAAACCCGTACCCTGACTGTGACTCATAAAGGCTGGGAAGCGTTTCCCGAAAAGTTGAGTGCGAAACTTCAAAAAGACTTCCAATTGGGTTGGAAGTACCACATGCAAGAATTAAAAGCCTACCTCGACGATGAAGGTTAAAAGGTACGGACTTACTTTGTCCAAGTTGATTTAAGATCTTTTCGCCGTCGGTGAAGTTCGCAGTTGTCCATGCACTGGCCGTTTCATTTAAAACACCTCGTGTGAACTGTCTCGCCTTGTGATGTTTCTTCCGGCTGTTACTTGGTGGAATTTTACTCTCACATATTATTCAGGGTATTTTTCATAGATGTGTCTCGCTCGGAGGCATGTTTTCAAAAGCGCCAACAAGTTCCCTTGAAACGTATGTTAGGGAATCCTCACGCACTTCGACCAAAATTTTTGCATCGTCAGTTTTCATACACCCGCTGATCCTTTTAATTCCATCTGATCCCTCGAAAATGCTGTGCATGCGTTTTGCTCTACTCCATTGTGAAAGCAATTTTGGAGGAACCATGAAATCTGCATCGATGTTAGTTTTGTTGGCGACAGCACCTTTATTTATGACGGCTTGTTCGCAATTAGGAACCGAAGTTCAATTCGGTTCATTTAGAAGCGCTGAAGCGATCATCCCGGTTGTAGATGGTGAGGAACCACAAGGTACTCCAGACCAAGGCGCACCGGACTCTGGTTCTCCGGAGATAATTGACGAAGTTCCCCTGAATCCTGGCGAAGTGATTGATGATGACGGCAGCATTGTCGATGGCGATGGTGAAGTGGTCGTACCTGCTTGTGATGCGAAAACTCAAGCGGAAGCGAATCTGATCTTGAAACAAGAAGGCAGCACGAACATCGCAGGAGTTTCTCAAACAGGTGCTAACAACTCAGCCATCATTTACCAAAAAGGTGACAGCAACACAGCCTGCGTAGTTCAAGTCGGTGACAACAACAAAGCGGATATACAACAAACAGGTTCTTCAAACAGTGCCTCCGTATCGCAAACAGGTAACGGCAGTTCAGCAACGATCATTCAGTCCGGCGGCAGTAACTCCGTAAACGTAGTTCAACACTAATAGATCGCGAAGTTTCCCCACAGACCCACATGGTAAGTCCTTACCCTAAAAAGGTAAGGACTTACTTTTTTAGGTACGGCCTTACCTAAAAAAGTACGGCCTAAAAAAAAGGTACGGCCTTACCTTTCGAAGTAAGTCCGTACCTTTCAACCTTACAGGCTTTCCATGAAGCTTGGTTTCGGGGAAATTCGTTTAAATTACAAAATATCAAGTAATATCATATAGTTATAAATTTCCCATTGCATTTCAAAGTCCCGATGTGCTAAACCCTTAAAGTTCCAAGCAAAAATCAATTTCCAAGGATATAGGGGAATCGCACATCATGCTTTATCAGTGGCTCTATTCAATGTCGGAATACTTCTCTCCATTGAATGTCTTTCGTTACATCACGGTTCGTACATTCATCGCGTTTTTCACATCGTTTCTGCTGTGCTGGATGTGGGGCCCTTACTTCATCAAACGCTTGCAGTTAAAGCATTTTGGTCAATCTATTCGTGATGACGGCCCTCAGTCTCATAAAAAGAAAGCCGGCACTCCAACTATGGGTGGCGGATTGATTCTTCTTTCGACTCTGATCCCATGCTTGTTGTGGGTTGATATGCAAAACCCTCTGGTGTGGGCGGTTTTGATCATCACTTGGGGCTTTGGCATGATCGGTTACATGGATGACTGGTTGAAAGTGAGCAAAAAGAACTCCAAAGGTCTTTCTGGAAAGATTCGCCTCTTGGGTGAATTCTTAATCTCCGGTTTGGTCGTAGCTTATTTGGTTCACTTCCATGATCTGGGCACAACTGTTTACATTCCCTTTGTTAAATCATTCGGCTTCGATCTTGGTTACGCTTACATCGTCTTTGCCGCTTTGGTGGTCGTGGGAACTGCGAATGCAGTGAATTTGACAGATGGTTTGGATGGCTTGGCGATTGTTCCGGTGATGATCTCGGCAGCGACTCTAGGATTGTTCGCGTATGTAACAGGTCACTATTCCATCGCGAATTACTTGCAGATTCCACATGTGGTTGGAGCAGGTGAGTTAACTCCGGTGGCGGCAACGATTGTTGCTGCGGGAATGGGTTTCTTGTGGTTTAACGCGTATCCCGCGCAGGTCTTCATGGGCGACGTGGGTTCTTTGTCCCTGGGTGGTTTTTTGGGTTCGATGGCAGTCATCACTCAAAATGAACTGTTGATGGTAATCCTGGGCGGTGTCTTCGTGGTGGAAGCATTGTCGGTAATCACTCAAGTGATTTCTTTCAAACTGACGGGCAAACGTATTTTCAAAATGGCGCCGATTCATCACCACTTTGAATTGGGCGGTTTGACGGAAACGAAGATCATCGTTCGTTTCTGGATTATTTCGATATTATTGGCTGTTTTAAGTCTAGCGACTCTCAAATTGAGGTAGAAGAATGTATAAAGAGTTTAGTGAATTAAAAGACAAAAGAATCCTAGTGGTCGGTCTTGGTAAAACAGGTGTGTCTTTGGCGCATTTCCTGACTAAGCACGGCGCTCAGGTGACGGTAACGGATCATAAATCTAAACCGGAACTTTCTGTGCAGCTTGAGCAATTGGGCGATCTTCCAATCAAGTATGAATTGGGCGGTCACAGTCCAAAAACTTTCATCGCTCAAGACCTGGTTATCTTGTCTCCAGGCGTGCCTTCTACTTTGAAAATCTTCGATTACGCAAGATCTCAAGGTATCAAAATCACGGGTGAGTTTGAATTCTCCGCAGGTTTCATCAAAGAACCTATTATCGGTATCACTGGTACCAACGGTAAAACGACTGTTGCCCGTATCACTGAGGCGATCTTGAAAGAATCCGGTGTTAGAACTTGGGTTGGTGGCGCGAATGAAAAGCCATTGGTTGATTACCTTCGCCTTGATGACAAAGCTCAAGTGGTGATCGCCGAAGTTTCCAGCTTCATGCTTGAACACTGTGACACATTCAATCCAGGCAATGTGGTTTTCACGAACTTGGCTGAAAATCACCTGGATCGTTACCGCTCTATGGAAGAGTACGTAAACGCGAAACGCCGTGTTTTCAAAAACACAAATCAAGCGACAACAAGCATCTTGAATGCCGACGATAACGCGGTTGTTGAATTGGCGCGTGATCCAGCAGTTCAACGTGGACGTATTTTCTACTTCTCTCGTAAACCAGCTTTGGAACCACAAATCATGAACATCGGTGGTGCAGTGAATATCGGCGATGAAATTCGCGTGCGCACAGGCCCTGAGATTGAAACTTTCAATATCAAGAACATGAAAATGCGCGGTAAGCACTCAATCGAAAACGTGATGGCAGCTATCCTGGCATCCCGTGAGCATGGTGCCACTCGTGAAGCCGTTCAAAAAGTGATCGAGACATTCAATGGTCTTCCTCACCGTATTGAGTACGTTCGTAAAGTGGGCGGAGTTTTATTCTACAACGACTCTAAAGCGACGAACGTTCACGCTGTTCTTCGTGCATTGGACACTTTCGATGAAAACGTAATTTTGATCGCGGGTGGTAAAGACACGAATTTGAACTACGAACCTCTTCGTACGTCTGTAAAACGCAAAGTAAAAACTCTGATTTTGGTCGGGGAAGCAAAAGAGCGTATTAATCGCGACCTTGGTGACTTCTCTGAGACCTTCCTGATCGGTACGTTTGAGGAGGCGGTTTTGATCGCTTACCAAAAGTCCAGAATCGGGGACATTGTTCTGCTTTCTCCAGGCTGCTCAAGTTTTGACATGTTTGACAGTTTTGAAGAGCGTGGTGAATACTTTAAAGAGATCGTGAGAAAATTTCACTGATAAGTGGCAGGCAACTGCCATGTGAAATTCGCGCCTAAATTGCTAAGGCGCAAAAGCAAAGGCTCTCATCGGATGAGGGCCTTTTTTTTATGTTTTTTAAAAACCGACCAAGTCGGAGAAATTGATAAAGCTAGGAGGGCTTTGTGATTCGTCTTCTCGTTGTTTCTTTGTCTTCACTCTTCTTGTTGTCTGCCTGCGCATCTGGGACATTTAAGGCACGCCAGGAACAACGTGATAAATTGGCTGCAAATACAGGCATGTACTGTAATTTCGTAAGCGGCGAAGTCTTTCCCGATGTTGAAGTTGAACTCAGCATGGAAATGGCAAAACGCTGTGATTCTTCACGCGCCTTCTCTATCACTAATTACAAAACCGCTTCGAACGAAAACGGCATTGTGTACTGCTGCTCTATGTCGGGCCGCGCACAAACGATCGTGAACAAGCGTTCTTCCACAACAACTGCAACCGAAGTCAGAACGGAAAAGAAAACTGACAATGGCGCAGAAGTTATCGAAGCACCGATGTAATCGCCGATGGGCCCTGCTTTGACAGGGTCCAGTCTTGGCACCATTCCTAGACGTACAAATGGACTTCTGATTAAAATAAAGGCGGGAAGCTGTGTCTTCCTTTGCGCCTTTGGGAGTCCATCATGTTTAGATATTTATCAAGCAGCTTGTTTCTGGCAATCATCACACTTTTAGGCATCGGCCTGGTGCAAGTTTACTCTTCCAGTTTTATCTTCGCGATCGAATCCTACGGCGATGGTCTTTTCTTTTTCAAACGACAATTGGTCTTCGCCCTGATCGCAGCCTGCGTTTTAGTCGGCACAGTTCACATTCCTTTTAGACTGATTGAAAAGCACGGATGGATGTTGTGGTTTGCAGCGGCTATCGGAGTGCTGGCGACATTCGTTCCTGGTTTGGGCGTGCGTGTAGGGGGAGCGATCCGTTGGATTCAATTGCCATTCGGTATCCGCTTTGAACCGGCTGAGCTTTTGAAAATCGCTTTTTCAGTGTGGTTCGCAAGTCTTTTGTGTCGCCGTGATAATATCTTAGGACACGTGAAGTGGTGGTGGTTGGCCCTCGCGCTGATCGTTCCATTGTTCTTGTTGCTGCGCCAACCTGACTTCGGAAGCTTTGCGATCATCCTGATGGTTGCTGTCAGTTTACTTTTCGCTTTCGGTTTGCAGTGGAAATATATCGTGGCATCCATGGCAGTGATGTTACCGGCATTTTACTTCTTGGTGATGTTGGTGCCTTACCGTCGCGCCCGTGTTCTGGCTTTCTTGGATCCATGGTCCGACCCCGCACAAAAAGGCTTTCAGGTGATTCAAAGTATGTTGAGCTTTCACTCAGGCGGTTTGACAGGGGCGGGTTTGGGACAAGGCCAAGGGAAATTGTTCTTCTTACCTGAAGCCCATACGGATTTCACGTTGGCAGTTCTGGGCGAGGAAATGGGCTTTGTCGGATTCGTTGCCATCATGGCTCTTTATGGCTTTGTGGTTTTCCGCGGAATTCAGATCGCTATCAAAGCAGAAGAACCTTTCAAAAGAGCCTTGGCTTTGGGGCTATCGATGACTTTCGGTTTAAGTGTTTTCATCAACGCGGGTGTGGTGATGGGACTTTTGCCAACGAAAGGTTTGACGCTGCCTTTCTTAAGTTACGGTGGTAGCTCCCTGGTTGCTTTGTGTTTTATGTTCGGATTGATTTTGAACATTGAAAATTCCTTCGAAGAGGATAAATTCTCTAAACGTTTCGGCTCATCTCGTTGGAACGCATCGAAAGTGAAAGCACATGACTAAAAGAACTGTTGTGATCGCTGGGGGTGGCACTGGTGGCCACATCTATCCGGGGATCGCTATTGCGCGCGCTATTCAGAAGTTGGATCCATCTGTCGATGTCCACTTCGTTGGGACCTCGCGCGGTATGGAATCTAAAATCGTTCCCCGCGAAGGTTTCCCTTTGCACTTGATCGAATCTGGTCAGCTCAATGTGAAAAGTCCCATCAAAAAGTTGAAGACGGTCCTGCGCATGCCTTTGGGCTTGTGGCAGTCGTTTCGCCTGTTGATGCAATTGAAGCCTTTGTACGTGATCGGGGTCGGCGGGTATGCCTCGGGTCCCTTTGTTCTTGCAGCAAGCATTATCGGCTTTAATACAGCAGTGTGGGAGCCCAACGTGATGCCAGGAATGGCCAATCGTTTTCTGTCCCGCTTCGTCGATAAATGTTTCGTGGTGTTTGAGGAGTCTCGTAAGTTTCTGAAAAACAAAGAGGTGATTCAAGCAGGAATGCCCGTTCGCGAAGAAATCGAAAAGGCAGTTCATACCGCTCATAAAGATGAAAAGTTTCATCTTTTGGCCTTCGGTGGCAGTCAGGGATCTCGAGTTATCAACACCTGCTTAAGCGACGCGATCATTGGCGGGGGCGAGTGGACTAAGGATTTATCTGTCGTTCATCAGTTGGGGAGCGCAGATTTCCCTCTGGTTTCTGTCAAATATCAAAAATCTGGCGCCAATGTGGATTATCATGAGTATATCTTCGATATGCCAAAGTACTACCAATGGGCAGATATTATTGTGAGTCGTGGTGGGGCCAGTTCCATTGCGGAGGCCGCAGCATTTGGTATAATTCCTATTATTGTGCCATTGCCAGGAGCCGCTGATGATCATCAGCAAAAAAATGCAGAGAGCCTTGTCGCCCGAAACGCGGGTCGCATGATTTTGCAGAAAGATTTAACGCCTGAAAGATTGATTTCAGAAGTACAATCTCTTCGCCAAGATAAAGCTTTGCGCGAGCAAATGGTTAGGAATATAAAAGATCTTTATGTTCCCCAGGCAGCAACAACCATCGCAAAGGAAATCTTGCAATGAAATTACAACACGCCAAATTCCACTTCGTAGGTGTCGGCGGCATCGGTATGTGTGGGCTCGCGGAACTTTTGCACAATATGGGAGCGAAGGTTTCAGGTTCTGACATCGCAGACAATGCGAATACAGAACGTCTTCGCGAAATGGGTGTGAAAGTTTATAAAGGCCACGCAGCTTCCAATATCGGTAATGCTGACGTTGTGGTTTACTCTTCCGCTATTCAATACGGCAATCCAGAAATTTATGAAGCTCGCGCACGTCAGATCCCTTTGATCCCACGTGCTGAAGCCTTGGCAGAGATCATGCGTTTAAAACGCGGCATCGCTGTTGCGGGCACGCACGGGAAAACAACGACGACATCTATGACGTCGGCGATCTTCCTTGAAGGCAACATGAAGCCCACAATCGTCGTGGGTGGTCGTTTTGAAATGATCAAATCCACAGCTCTTCTGGGTGAAGGGGAGTGGTTGGTGGCCGAGGCCGATGAATCAGACGGCAGCTTTAACAAGCTGACTCCGGAAATCGCCATCATCACGAATGTCGATTCCGATCACTTGGATCACTATAAAACTTTCGAGAACTTGCAAAAGAACTTCTATGACTTTGCT